>NZ_JBXWNK010000002.1:0-460158 GCF_059610325.1 Ruegeria sp. YTSA064 | reverse complement strand
CGGTTGTAGCTCAGTTGGTTAGAGTACCGGCCTGTCACGCCGGGGGTCGCGGGTTCGAGCCCCGTCAACCGCGCCATTTTCCTTTGAAATCAGACACCATACCCACGCTATCGCATTGCAGGGTGTCCTGAGGTCTGGCATGACGTTTCCGTCCGTTTCAATTCTGTCCGAGAGGGTGCTCATGACAAGCTTGAACCGGGTCGTGATGGCCCGACGCAGCCGTCAGTGGATTCATGGGCTCAATCCGCAGAAGCTGGAGGCTTTCGAGATTTCAGGTTCCTGGGGTAAGCAATTCGCCTTTCAGAACTATACGCAAGCCTGGCAGCGTCAGCTTGATATCTGCTGCGGACCATTGCTGGATGAACACGGAGAAGTCCGGCAATTTGACCTGATCCTGGCCAATCAGGTTTGGGAACATCTTGATCGACCCTATGAAGCGACTTTGAATGTGTTGGAGATGCTGCGACCTGGCGGTTACTTCTGGCTCGCAGTGCCTTTTTTCATTCCGTTTCACGCAGCTCCGCAGGATTGTTCTCGGTGGACTGCGCGAGGATTGAAGAATTTGCTAAGTGAGTGCGGTTTTGATCCGACTGGCATCAAGGCAGAGCAGTGGGGCAATCGCCATGCAGCCCAACGAAATCTGGAACTGGATTGGCCACCGACCTACGATCCCGAGACCGACGAATTGGAAAATGACCCGGATTTCCCAATTTGCGCATGGGCATTGGCCCGGAAATCGATTCAGTAGTTGGTAAGCCGGAGAAAATCCGCTAGTTCTTGCTTTGTTCTAACTTTTCGATTGGAGACTCGGCGCTGCTCGCTTATCTCTGAAAGACGTATCTGTTGGGGGCCAGAATGGCTGAGCTGAAGAATATCGAGGTGCGCGGAGCGCGCGAGCATAACCTCAAAAGCATTGATGTCGACATTCCGCGTGATCAGCTGGTGGTGATCACCGGTCTTTCTGGCTCGGGCAAGTCCTCGCTGGCGTTTGACACTATCTACGCCGAAGGTCAGCGCCGCTATGTCGAAAGCTTGTCGGCTTATGCGCGGCAGTTTCTGGATATGATGGAAAAGCCCGATGTAGATCACATCAGCGGCCTGAGCCCTGCTATTTCGATCGAACAGAAGACGACGTCCAAGAATCCCCGCTCAACCGTGGGGACCGTGACCGAGATTTACGACTATTTGCGTCTGTTGTTTGCTCGTGCTGGAACGCCTTACAGCCCGGCCACAGGGCTGCCTATCGAGGCGCAGCAAGTGCAAGACATGGTCGACCGGATCATGACCATGGAGGAGGGCACCCGTGGCTATTTGCTGGCCCCAATCGTGCGGGACCGGAAGGGCGAGTACAAAAAGGAATTCCTAGAACTTCGCAAACAAGGGTTCCAGCGCGTCAAGGTCGATGGCGAGTTCTACGAGTTGGATGAACCGCCAACGCTGGATAAGAAGTTCCGACATGATATCGATGTCGTGGTTGATCGTTTGGTTGTACGTGAAGGGATGGAAACGCGCTTGGCTGACAGCCTGCGGACAGCGCTAGATCTTGCCGATGGGATTGCAATTCTCGAAACCGCACCGAAAGAGGGCGACCCCGAGCGGATCACGTTCAGTGAGAATTTTGCCTGCCCGGTCAGTGGGTTCACGATCCCCGAGATCGAACCCCGTCTGTTTTCATTCAACGCGCCTTTCGGAGCATGCCCCGATTGCGACGGTCTGGGGGTTGAACTGTTCTTTGATGAACGCCTCGTTGTGCCGGACCAGACGCTGAAGCTGTATGATGGGGCTTTGGCGCCTTGGCGGAAGGGGAAATCCCCGTATTTCCTGCAAACCATCGAAGCCATCGCGCGGCACTATGAGTTCGACAAAAACACGCCGTGGAAGGATTTGCCCGATAAAGTTCAGCAGGTCTTCCTGCGTGGTTCTGGCGATGAGGAAATCCAGTTCCGCTATGACGAAGGTGGTCGCGTTTATCAGGTCACGCGCAGCTTCGAGGGCGTCATACCCAACATGGAGCGCCGATATCGCGAGACTGACAGCGCCTGGATTCGCGAAGAATTCGAGCGTTATCAGAACAATCGTCCCTGCGGCACCTGCGAGGGATATCGTCTGCGCGCAGAAGCGCTGGCTGTAAAAATTGCAGGACTGCATGTGGGGCAGGTGGTCCAGATGTCGATCCGAGAGGCATTGGCCTGGATTGAGGATGCGCCGAACCATCTGACTGCGCAAAAGAACGAAATCGCTCGGGCCATTCTGAAGGAAATCCGCGAACGGCTCGGCTTTTTGAATAATGTGGGTTTGGAATATCTTACACTGTCACGTTCAAGTGGCACTTTGTCCGGTGGCGAGAGCCAGCGCATTCGTTTGGCCAGCCAAATCGGATCGGGCCTGACCGGGGTATTGTATGTACTTGATGAACCTTCGATCGGTCTGCATCAACGCGACAATGACCGGCTGTTGGGGACACTCAAGAACCTGCGCGATCAGGGCAACACCGTTATCGTCGTAGAGCACGACGAAGAGGCCATTCGCGAGGCTGACTATGTCTTCGATATTGGACCCGGGGCTGGTGTTCACGGTGGGCAGGTCGTCAGCCATGGCACGCCCGATCACATCGCTGGTGATGCGGCTTCGATTACCGGTCAGTACCTGTCTGGGACGCGTGAAATTGCGGTACCTGCAGAGAGGCGAAAAGGTAAGAAGCAGAAGGTGAGCGTGGTCAAGGCCACCGGAAACAACCTGAAAAATGTCACGGCAGACTTTCCGCTGGGCAAGTTCGTCTGTGTTACTGGGGTCTCAGGAGGCGGTAAATCCACCCTGACGATTGAGACTTTGTTCAAAACCGCCTCGATGCGGCTGAATGGTGCGCGTCAGACACCGGCGCCTTGCGAGACGATTAAAGGTCTAGAGCATCTGGATAAGGTGATTGATATCGATCAGCGTCCGATAGGCCGGACTCCGCGTTCAAATCCAGCGACTTACACCGGGGCCTTTACGCCGATCCGCGACTGGTTTGCGGGCCTGCCTGAGGCCAAGGCGCGTGGCTACAAACCCGGTCGCTTCAGCTTCAATGTAAAAGGTGGACGCTGCGAGGCCTGTCAGGGTGACGGTGTGATCAAGATCGAGATGCACTTCCTGCCTGATGTCTATGTGACTTGTGAAACCTGTAAGGGCGCGCGCTATAATCGCGAGACGCTTGAGATCAAATTCAAGGGTAAGTCTATCGCGGATGTGCTTGATATGACTGTCGAAGATGCGCAAGAGTTCTTTAAGGCCGTGCCTTCGATCCGAGACAAGATGGATGCCCTTGCGCGCGTCGGGCTGGGATATATTAAGGTCGGTCAGCAAGCAACAACGCTGTCTGGTGGTGAAGCGCAGCGCGTGAAGCTGTCGAAAGAGCTCAGCAAACGTTCGACCGGGCGAACACTATATATCCTTGATGAGCCGACAACCGGTCTTCACTTCGAAGATGTTCGTAAGCTCCTAGAAGTGCTGCACGAACTGGTGGATCAGGGAAATACGGTTGTGGTGATCGAACACAATCTGGATGTGGTGAAAACCGCCGACTGGATTATCGACATCGGTCCCGAGGGAGGCGACGGAGGCGGCCAGATCGTGGCAGAGGGCACACCTGAAGATGTCGCGGAATGCGAGAACAGTCATACCGGACGCTACCTAAAACCGATGCTCAATACTGAACGTGTGGCCGCTGAATAGCGAACTCTAGTAGAGGATATCGGCAACTGCGCCGATGAGGTTCAACACTTTGCGCGTGTCCGGGTCGATTGAATAGACATAGTCACCGGCACGCACATAGTTGCCACCGCGCCGCAATCCATAGCGATAAGGGTCGTCAATCCAGATGTAGTCATCAAGCCGATCACCCTTTCGGTAGAGCTTTTTGACCTGCCCGGGTGGCACGCAAGGCACAGCCTTTTTCGCAAGCCCCGGAGGGCAATGGCCAGCATTGCTACGCACCACACCAGATTGCGGAGCGACTCGTTCGACCTGCAACTTGGACTTGTTTTTACCTTTACCATTGCCATTCCCGGCCAACGCTACGGCTGGGCTCAGCGCAATCAGGGCGATCATTGAAAGGCAGGTCAGAATTTTCATCGAGGCGCACTCCGGCGTGGGTGTTTGTATTTGCTTGTACAATACCCAATCACGTAGGAGCGCGCCTCCTTGTATTCCAGCCCTGTGCGGTTTTCCGCTGCCAGAGTGTTAGCTTCGGCCGCGCTTCTCGAACCGTGGCAACATGGCGCTGAAATCGCGACCTAAGCCATTTTCGTGTTCGACAAACTGTTCATAAAGCTTCGTTGCGATTTTTCCCATGGGAGTATCTGCATCAGCGCTTTCTGCAGCCTGTTGGCTGAGGCGAAGATCTTTCAGCATCAACTCGGCGGCAAAGCCAGGGGTATAATCATTGTCAGAAGGGCTTTCGGGGCCAACACCCGGCGCGGGGCAATACGCATTCATCGCCCAACTGTAGCCAGAAGAAGTACTTACCACATCAAACATTTTTTGGCGGTCCAACCCTAGCTTGTCAGCCAGTGCAAATGCCTCGCAGGTGGCAATCATGGTGACGCCGAGGATCATGTTGTTGCAGATTTTGGCGGCTTGACCAGCGCCCGCCTCGCCGCAGTGAACCGCTTTCTGGCCCATGATTTCAAACAAAGGGGCGGCTTTGGCAAAAGCGGTATCAGAACCACCAGCCATAAAGGTCAGCGTGCCGGCCGCGGCACCGCCAATTCCACCAGAAACCGGAGCATCCACCGAGAGCAGACCGGCGTCTGTGGCTTGCTGGGCCACGGCGCGGGCGCTGTCGACATCTACCGTCGAACAGTCGATCAGAACCGCACCGCCCTGCATCGCAGGAATGACCTCATTGGCCACGGTGCGCAGTATTTTGCCATTGGGAAGCATGGTGATGACCGCCTCTGCGCCAGAAACGGCTTGGGCCCCTGACGCGGCTATCGTCACACCATCGATCGATATGTCTGCCATGTCATGGCCGACCACTTCATGACCGGCCGCTGCCAAATTGGCTGCCATCGGGGCGCCCATGTTGCCCAGTCCAATGAATGCGATTTTCATCCCTTACTCCTCTGAAAAGGTCAGCGCGTTCTCACCTAATGGTTGCAACATATTAGAGACTGCCGCCGCAGGTACGTTCATATCTGCAAATTGCCAGTTTGGATTGCGATCCTTGTCTATGATCTGTGCGCGAATGCCTTCCAGAAAATCTCCGTGTTCCATCGCGCGATAGGTAAAGCGATACTCCATCTCCAAAGCCTTGCGCAGGGTCAGATTTGGTCCGCGCAACCGATGCAGCATTTCGATGCAACAGGCCATCGAAATCGGTGCGTTTCGTTTAAGGCCATTGAGAGTTTCCGAAGAAAACTCTAGGCCGTCGCTACGCAGGATGTTCAGGATATCGGTCAGGCTTTCTCCGCCGAAAAACGCGTCGATCTGAGGTTGGAGCTCGGCCAGTTTGCCTTTCGGGAGAGTTTCAGTGTGCTCTTCAACAATTTCTGCACGACCGGAAGCTTCCAACATTTCGATAAGGCCCGCCCAGCGGTCTTGCGGAATGAAATGATCAGCGAAGCCAGCAAAGATTGCGTCATCGGGCCCCATTCGGTAGCCGGTTGTTCCCAAATACTCACCCAGACGCCCTGGCGCCAGCGCCAACATCAGTGTTCCGCCCACATCGGGGACCAGACCGATCGAACACTCCGGCATAGCAATCTGCGAGCTTTCACCAACAACGCGATGACTGCCATGGCAGCCAATGCCGACACCGCCGCCCATGGTAAAGCCTTGCAGAAAACTGATCACAGGTTTGGGGTATTCAAAGATTATGGCATTCAGCCGATATTCGTCGCGCCAGAAGGTACGGCCGTAATCGTAATCGCCATTGGTGCCAGTTGCGTATAGCTCTGCAATGTCGCCACCCGCACAAAAAGCCTTTTCACCCTCGGCGTCAAAAATGATCAGATCGACTGCATCATCCTCACGCCAACTCCGGAGAGCGGTGTCGATGGCCATGCACATCTCATAGCTAAGTGCATTCAGGGCCTTTGGGCGAGTTAACGTGATGCGCCCGGCGCGCCCTACGGTACGTATATCGATGTCAGCCATTGGACCCTCAGCGGTTCGCCAGCATTTGCCGTGCAACGATGACGCGCATTATTTCGTTGGTGCCTTCAAGTATCTGGTGCACGCGCAAATCGCGCACAAGCTTTTCGATGCCATAGTCGGCCAGATAACCGTAGCCGCCATGCAATTGCAGGCACTGGTCAACCACCTTCGATCCGGTCTCGGTGACGAATTTTTTCGCCATGGCGCAGAATTTAGTGGCATCAGGCGCGCCCTGATCCAGTTTCCACGCTGCTTGCCTCAGGAAGGTGCGGGCGGCCTGCAATTCGATCTCCATATCGGCGAGGCGGAACTGCAGCGCTTGGAACTGATCGATGGATTGGCCGAATGCTTTGCGCTCGGACATGTATTGTAGCGTCATGTCCAGACCTTTCTGCGCTGCACCTAATGAGCATGAAGCAATATTCAGGCGTCCGCCGTCCAGCCCCATCATGGCGTATTTGAATCCGTCGCCTTCTGCACCGACCAAGTTTCCCGCGGGGATCTTACAGTCATCAAACTGGACCTGCGCGGTGGGCTGGCTTTTCCAGCCCATTTTCTGCTCTAAAGCGCCAAAGCTAAGGCCGGGGGTCCCGTCTTCGACATAGACCGTCGAAATTCCCTTGGGACCATCCTCACCCGTGCGGACCATGCAGACATAGGCATCCGAATATCCGCCGCCCGAGATGAAAGCCTTGGAGCCGTTCAGGGTGTATCCCTCGTTCGTGCGTTCAGCCCGGGTTTTCAAAGCGGCTGCGTCTGAGCCGGAACCAGGTTCCGTCAGGCAATAGCTGAGCACCGTCTCAAGGCTGAGAATGTCAGGCATGATGCGCGATTTCAGATCATCACTGGCAAAGCTGTCCAGCATTTTGGCGCACATGTTGTGGATCGACAGGAAAGCCGCGACCGAGGGGCAGGCCATCGACAGGGCTTCGAACACCAGCGTCGCATCAAGGCGGCTCAGGCCTGATCCGCCACCTTCTTCCGTGACGTAGAGGGCGCCAAAACCAAGTTCGCCAATCTTGGGCCAAAGATCTTTCGGGATCGTGCCGTCAGCTTCCCATTGGCGCGCGAATGGGGCGATATGTTCCTGGCCAAAGGCATAGGCCATATCAAAAATGGCTGTCTGTTCTTCGGTCAACGCGAAATCCATGGCGGTGGTCCCTGTATACTGCAGAATTGAACAAGCGTTTTATTCTTCAATCCTTACAGAAATTTTTCAACGGCGGCAAACACTGCGGCCGGGTTTGGGAGAATTACTTGCCTGCGCTATACTGAGGAAATTCAAAAGATCGATTTTATGGAGTATTCTGATGCCGTCACACAAAATGGCCGTGATCGCCATTCACGGAATGGGAAGCCAATACAGACCCCAAGGGCAACCTGCATCGACAACCCCAACATTTTCGAAAGGACTGAAGCGGCGCGTCGCGAACCGGATCGGAGCCGATATGAGCCATGTGATCTGGCATGAGGTTGTATGGGCGCAAATCCTGCAGGGTCGGCAGAAAGATTATCTGCGCAAGATCAACCGTAGTTTGGGCTATGACAAGCTGCGCGAGTTTGTTGTGTGCAACTTGTCGGATGCTGCCTCATATCGCCCAACGCCGGATGACGGTGACAAAATCTATGATGCGATCCACAAGAAAATCGAGAATGTGATGGGTGTGGTCAAACATCAGGTAGGCCATGACGGCCCCGTCCTGATACTGGCCCACTCACTGGGCGGGCACATAATGTCCAACTATATCTACGATATGCAGAGGCATCTGCGGCAGGGTGGATCGCCGGTTCATCCGACACATGTAGAAAACATGAAAACAGTCGCGGGGATCGTGACCTTCGGATGCAATATTCCGATCTTCTTATTCGCGTATCCCGAGAATGAGATATTCCCGATTATGGCTCCTAATCGCGAGCTTCCACCCGCGCTCCGGTTTACGACATGGTGGCATAACTACTATGATCGTCACGATGTTCTTGGGTTTCCGTTGGGCAAAAGCGCGCCGAGCTATGCGCAGCTGGCACAAAGCAGAGCCTTGAAAGACAAACCAATCAATGCGGGCAAAATATTTACGTCTTGGAACCCGTTCTCGCACAACGGATATTGGACAGACCGGGACCTGTACGAACCGGTGGCAGAACGGATTAAGGATATTCTGGCCGCAGTCTGAAACTACAAATCAGCGTGAAATTCTTCGATCAGATGGCTAACCACGGCTTTCCCTGGATCATCTCCGCGCGCGACAGCCTCGGCATGAACGCGACGTTGGCGGGTTGAAGAAGTGCCGGTCTCGGCAATGTGCCTTAGACGTGCAATCTCGGTCATCGTGCCGAGCGCTTCCGTATCTTCAGCCAGCATACCCATGAGTTCACCCATCAGTTCGGCCATCGGCTTGATCGAGCGATCCCCGAAATCAATCAGCCCTTCGCCAACGCCATAGCGTTGCGCGCGCCAGCGATTTTCGCCGATCAGGAACTTGTCATATTGCCGCCAACGTAGATTGCGCGCTTTCAGACGGCATAACATCCGGGTCAAGGCTTGCGCCAAAGCCGCCAAAGACAATGTGTGTTCCAGCCGGGGCTGGACATCCATGATCCGGGTTTCAAGCGTTGGAAAGCGGTGCGAAGGGCGCAGGTCCCACCAGATTTTTGAGGTATCTTCGATCACCCCGAGTTCGACCAAAACTCCGGTTGTACGTTCATATTCGCCCCAACTACTGAATACCGGAGGTAAACCGGTTCTGGGCAAGTTATCGAATACGGTCAACCGATAGGAGGATAGGCCCGTATCCTCTCCATTCCAGTAAGGTGACGAAGTAGACAAAGCCAGGAGATGCGGCAGAAAGTAAGACAGCTGTGGCATCAGATCGGCGCGCAGGGCCTGGTTTTCGATCCCCACATGCACGTGCATCCCACAGATCAGCATTCGGCGTGCAACGCCGCCAAGAGCGTGCTGCAATGCGTCATAGCGCTCTCTTCTTGTATGATGCTGATCTTTCCAGTTTGCGAATGGATGGCAGGAAACCGCGATTGGTGCCATATTGTATTCAGCCGCGCGCTTTGAGACACAGGACCGCAACCGCTTTAGGTCTTCTCGGGCGGATTTGATGGTGGCGTGCGGGCGGGTTCCGACCTCGATCTGGCATTGCAGAAATTCGGGGCTGACCTGACCTTCGAAATCACTTTGACAGGCTTCGATCAACGCGGTTGGGGCATGTGCAAGCTGCAAGCTGTCGCGATCAACCAGCAGATACTCTTCCTCAATGCCTAACGTGAATTCCTGCTGCATGGCGGTCCTCGTCGTTCAATTCCAATCAGTGAATACGGAATTTTCTCTTTTGCCAAGGGTTTGGCTCAAGGGTTCTTGCAGAGGTGCCGCGAGCAAAGGTAAGGAAAGGCGCAACGCAGATTGGAGCCATCCTTGTGAAACCCAGAAAATTTCCACAGATCAACGCTGCTCTGGACGAGTTAGGAGTGAAGCTGATCGACAAGGTCACGGAACAGGATGAACGGGCGCGGCTTGAAGCGTTTGAGCGGGCAGGGGGGCTGACCCGTCCGGCATACGCTTTGTCACCAGGGATGGAAGAGTTCGATATCACACAGTTGGTGGACGAGTACACGCGATACGCCGATGATCTTGCGGCGCTGAAAGATCCTGCGCGTAATCAGACAGGTTATGAAACCAACAACGGGTATTATGATAGCCCGGACGCGGATGCGCTTTATCTTATGATCCGCTGCTTTCAGCCAAAACGCGTGATCGAAGTCGGCTGCGGAAACTCGACCCGCGTGACACGCCAAGCGATAATCGACGGGGCCCTTGATACGACCATCACCGCAATTGATCCGTATCCGCGCGCCGATATCGCTCATGTCGTTGATCGGTTCGAGCAAAAGCGACTGGAAGAGGTCGATCCCGCAATATTCGAACAGCTTGAAGCCGGAGACGTTCTTTTCATCGATTCAAGCCACGTGGTCCGGATGAGCAATGACGTGGCTCATCTATTCTGTCGGATCATTCCGGCGCTGAAACCGGGCGTTGTCATCCACGTCCACGATGTTTTTCTGCCTTACGAATATCCTAAGCGGTTCTTCTATGATTGTCCGGGTTGGGGCGAGCAATACATGCTGCACGCCTTGCTGCAATCTGGCTTCTATTCAATGCTTTGGCCCGGATATTATTTGCAACAGGAACGCCCCGACGCGGTGGAGGCATTACCGTTTCTGAAAGACGGTCGCGCGCAGAGCATATGGGTGCAGCTCAAAGAAAAATGATCAACATGTGATCCGGTTTGCTAAAAGGCCCGTAATCCTCTGCATAACAAGCTGGAGAGGAGTTAACAGCCATGTTCCGTCGCACATTCATGGGCGCTGCCGCCGCATTTGCACTTGCACTACCCGTCAAAGCACAGGCCGCAGATATCGTCGATACGGCAGTCGCCGCCGGGTCGTTTAACACTCTGGTCGCCGCCGTTCAGGCCGCTGGTTTGGTTGATACGTTGAAAGGCGATGGGCCTTTCACTGTCTTCGCACCCACAGACGAGGCTTTTGCCGCTCTGCCTGAAGGCACCGTTGAAACTCTTCTTCTTCCAGAGAACAAGGATCAGTTGGTAGCGATCCTGACCTATCATGTTGTGCCAGCCAAAGTGATGTCTGGTGACATCGCTGGGAAACGAGCAAAGGTTCTGACCGTACAAGGTGATCGTCTGAGCGTGAATGCAAAGAATGGTGTGAAAGTTAACGGCGCCGAAGTTGTACAGGCTGATATCGAAGCCAGTAACGGCGTCATTCACGTTGTAGATGAAGTGATTATCCCTGAATAAATTTACCACTTCCAAATCTTAAAAAGCCCCGTTCCTGATGGACGGGGCTTTTTGAATTCCTGGTAGAAATTTGCCGTTTAAACCAAACGTACCTGAGTACCGACTTTCACCAGCGGATACAGCTCTTCTACATGTTGGTTATAAAGACCGATACAGCCAGACGAGCTTTGGCGTCCGATCTTGCGGGTATCGTGGGTGCCGTGAACCAAGTAGGCAGGCCAGCCAAGATACATGGCGCGGGTCCCCAACGGGTTTCCAGGTTCGCCACCCTCCATGCGAACCGGCAACGATGGATCGCGTTCGCGCATTGATGCAGTTGGTGTCCAGCTTGGGTTCTCCGCTTTGCGCGTGACTTTGGTATAGCCGCGCTTGGTCAGCTCTTCGCTCATCGGGACAGAGCTGGGATAGAGCTTATAGGTTCCATCTGGCCCCCAGTAATGCACAGCTCGGCTGGTGATATCGGCCAACAATGCACCAACACCCAACTCGTCAAAGTGATCCTGCCAATTCTGCTGCGAGAATGACGATACATTGCGACGGACGGGTAATTGTGTGCTGATCGCCTCTTCATCTTGCGGGAATGCATCGATGCTTTGGGCGCGTAGGATGGCTGGTGTCGCAATCAGAGATGCGGCGCCCAACAGGGCGTGGCGGCGGGTCAAACGATTTTGGGACAATGTTGCCTCCGGAATGATACGAACTGCTCGATTAGTTGATTTGGCGATAAAATATTGGTGATTGCCTGACTTTTCCAGAGGTAGGCCTCTGAATTTCTCGTGAGGTGTCTGAACCAGCAGGAACAGGCCCAAAACGAAAGAAACCCGGCCTGCGTTAGGCCGGGCTTCCTAATTAATGATCTATTAGATCAGTCCATGGCTTTGAAGTTGAACTCGCCGCCTTCCTTGATACCCGACGGCCAGCGCGATGTGACAGTCTTGGTGCGCGAGTAGAACTTGAAGCTGTCCGGGCCGTGCTGGTTCAGGTCACCGAACATGGACTTCTTCCAGCCACCGAAGGTGTGATAGGCCAGCGGAACCGGGATCGGCACGTTAATACCAACCATGCCGATGTTGATCCGGCTGGCGAAATCACGTGCGGTGTCGCCGTCGCGGGTGAAGATCGCGGTGCCGTTGCCGTATTCATGATCCATCGCCAGTTTCAGCGCTTCTTCATAAGAACCCGCGCGGACGGTCGACAGGACCGGGCCAAAGATCTCTTGCTTATAGATGTCCATGTCGGGCGTGACGTTGTCGAACAGGTGCGGGCCGACAAAGAAACCGTCCTCATAACCCTGCAGGCTGAAGTCACGGTTGTCGACAACCAGCTTCGCGCCTTGCTCAACGCCCGAGTTGATCAGGCCAAGGATACGTTCTTTCGCAGCGGCAGTGACCACCGGACCCATGTCAACGTCGTCACCTGCTGTGTAGGGGCCGACTTTCAGCTTTTCGACACGCGGGATCAGTTTTTCGATCAGTGCGTCTGCGGTTTCTTCGCCAACCGGTACAGCGACCGAGATTGCCATGCAGCGTTCGCCAGCTGCGCCAAAGCCAGCACCGACCAGCGCGTCAGCGGCCTGATCCAGATCGGCGTCAGGCATAACGATCATGTGGTTCTTGGCGCCACCGAAGCACTGTGCGCGTTTGCCGTTGGCGGTTGCACGAGCGTAGATGTATTGCGCGATCGGGGTTGAACCCACGAACGACACGCCCTGAATGATCTCACTGTCCAGCAAGGTATCCACGGCCTCTTTGTCGCCGTTCACAACCTGGAACACGCCTTTGGGCAGACCAGCTTCGACAAACAGTTCAGCCAGCATCAATGGAACAGAAGGGTCACGCTCGGACGGTTTCAGAACAACTGCGTTGCCGCAGGCTAGTGCCGGGCCGACATGCCACAACGGCATCATGGCCGGGAAGTTGAACGGCATGATCGAGGCGACCACACCCAGCGGCTGACGCATCGAATACATATCGATGCCCGGGCCCGCGCTGTCGGTGAATTCACCTTTCAGCATCTGGGGGGCGCCGATGCAGTATTCGATCACTTCCAGACCGCGCTGCAGGTCACCCTTGGCGTCCGGGATGGTCTTGCCATGTTCACGGCTGAGCGCCTCGGCCAGCTTGTCCATGTCGCGGTTCATCAAGCCAACCATCGCCATCATAACGCGCGCGCGCTTCTGCGGGTTGGTTGCGCCCCAAGCGACCTGAGCAGCTGCTGCGTCTTCGATCGCTGCGGTGGTCTCGGCGACACTTGCCATCGGGCATTGGTACTGCACTTCGCCCGTTGCCGGGTTGAACACATCGTCAAAGCGGCCAGATGTGCCGGCGACATGTTCGCCGTTGATGAAATGGGTCAGGTTCTGCATGGCAAGTTCCTCCGGATTAGGTTGCGCGCAGAATAGACTTGCGAAAATCACCTGAACAGAGGCAATATTTCAAATCAGTTTTGCAAAAATGCAAAGGGTAGGGCATGACGCCGAATTGGGATGATTTGCGGGTTTTCCTGGCAGTTGCTCGCGACGAAAGCCTTTCGGGGGCGGGGCGGGTTCTTAAGATAGACCCGGCGACTGTCGGTCGCAGAATCGCGCGATTGGAAGCGGCTTTGGACGCGGTGTTGTTCACGAAATCACAGCAGGGCTATGTGTTGACGACTGCGGGACAGCGTCTCATGGAGCATGGGCTACAGGCAGAAGAGGCTATGCGCGCGGCGACAGGTGTCATGTCGGGTTCCGCCAAGTCGCTGAGTGGTCAGATCAGAATTGGTGCGCCGGATGGAAGTGCCAATTACCTTTTGCCGCAGGTCTGCGCCAAGATCAGCGATGCGAATCCTGACCTCGATATTCAGATTTTGGCGTTGCCGCGCATTATCAACCTATCCCGGCGAGAGGCCGATATGGCGGTCACTGTCAGTGCGCCCACTGCCGGGCAATTGCTGGTTCAAAAGATATCCGATTATCGGCTGCACATGGTCGCCACGAAAGATTACCTGAATCGCCACGCTGAAATTAGATCCATTGAGGATCTGAAAGGGCACAGGATGATCGGCTATATCCCGGACATGATCTTCGATCGGGAACTTGACTACCTCAACGATATTGGTGTTGAGCGTGTCGCGCTTGCATCAAACTCGGTCTCAGTTCAGTTGCGGCAGGTGTCGCTGGGCACCGGGGTTTGTGTTGCGCATGATTTTACATTGCCGTTCCACCGGGGATTGCAAAAAATACTGACGGATCAGGTAAGTCTGACCCGGGGGTTCTATCTGGTCCGCCATCAGGGTGACCAGCGCAATGAGCGGTTGAATCGGTTTGCCGAAGCACTAACACGTGGCCTGCGGGACGAAGTAGCGCGGCTGGAAGCCGAAGCTTCACCTTGACACCTTCAGACATTCCGGCAACGCTTAGAAAACAGTACGTTATTCCGGAGGTTTTTGCAGATGCTCGTTCAGGCCATTCTCAAGTCCAAAGCTGGCAGCGGCGTAGTGACGGTCGAACCATCGGCGTCGGTCTCGCAGGCCGCCGCAATCCTGGCGGAGAATCGGATCGGCACTGTGATCGTTTCCGAAGATGGCGGGCAGACGGCATCGGGCATCCTGTCCGAACGTGATATCGTGCGCGAGCTGGCGGCCAGTGGTAGCGGGTGTCTGGACAAGCCGGTCAGTACCTACATGACCAAGAAACTTGTAACAGCCAGCCAGCAGGACTCGGTCGAATCCATCCTGTCACAAATGACGGAAGGTCGATTTCGCCATATGCCGGTTCTGGAAGAGGGCAAACTGGTCGGAATCGTAACGCTGGGCGATGCGGTCAAGGCGCAACTGGCTGAACTTGCTATGGAAAAAGACGCGCTTGAAGGCATGATCATGGGCCACTGAACGCGGAGGCTGTTTCAGCCTCTTGCACCTGCGGCAAAGTTATGTTTGCTTGCGCAGAAATTTTGTTGCGCTGGAGAGCCCTATGCGGGTTGGATTATATCCCGGTACCTTTGACCCAATCACATTGGGCCATATCGACATCATTCGCCGTGCCGCTGCATTGGTGGATAAGCTTGTGATTGGCGTCGCTATCAACCGCGACAAGGGCCCTCTGTTTTCTTTGGAAGAACGAGTCTCGATGATCGAAGCCGAGTGTGCGCATCTCACCGAACAGACCGGAACCGAAATCGTAGCGCACCCATTTGAAAACCTGCTGATCGATTGTGCACGAGATGTCGGGGCGCAAATCATTGTGCGCGGTCTGCGCGCGGTCGCGGATTTCGAGTACGAATTCCAGATGGTCGGCATGAACCGCGCGCTGGACGACTCGATTGAAACGGTCTTCCTAATGGCCGAGGCTCGGCATCAGGCGATTGCCTCGAAACTGGTCAAAGAAATCGCCAGGTTGAATGGGGACGTGTCGAAATTCGTCACGCCCCGCGTCAATGAAGCTCTGCGTGAGCGTTTAGGCTAGGGCACCCATCGCGGCGGCCGTGTCCAGCATTCGGTTCGAGAAGCCCCACTCATTGTCGTACCAAGCGAGGACGCGCACCAGCGTGCCGTCGGTTACTTTGGTTTCAGCCAGCGAAACGGTCGAGCTGTGCGAGTCGTGGTTAAAATCGATCGATATCAGGGGGCGATTCTCGGCTGCCAAAACGCCGGGGACCTTCGCGGCGGCTTCTACGAAGAGGGTATTGACCTCCTCTTCGGTTGTTGGGCGTGATACTTCGGCGACCAGGTCAACAACTGAGACATTGGGCGTAGGCACGCGAATGGCTTGCCCGGTCAACTTTCCGGCCAGTTGTGGCAATACCAGACCCACTGCAGACGCCGCGCCGGTTGTCGTGGGAATCATCGACAGTGCTGCTGCGCGCGACAGGTAGGGGTCTTTCCCAGCTGTGTCATGAACCGGTTGGCTCGCCGTGTAGGCATGAACGGTTGTCATATTGCCGTGCTTGATGCCAAGCCCAGCGTCCAGTGCTGCGGCCACGGGCGACAGGCAGTTGGTAGTACACGAGGCGTTCGAGACAACGATATCGTCAGCGGTAAGCTCATGATCGTTTACGCCAAAGACAACAGTCTTCACGCCACCATCGCCACGGGCAGGGGCAGAAATCAATACTTTCTTTGATCCGTTTTTCAGGTGCCGCTCGGCTGCTTCACGGGTCCTGAAAACTCCGGTGCATTCCAGAACAACATCCACATCTGACCAATCCAGTGCTTCGGGATCACGCTCGCTGGTCAAGCGGATTGATCCGGCACCGACGTCCAGGCCGGAATCGCTGAGCGTTACCGGGTTGGGATAACGGCCATGCACACTGTCGAATTCGAACAGATGAGCGTTCATTTCCGGCTTTGCCAGATCGTTAATAGCGACGATTTCAACATCGGTGCGTCCGGATTCCATGACGGCTCGCAATACGCCTCGTCCGATCCGTCCAAATCCGTTGATTGCTAGCTTGAGTGTCATAATGCGCTCCGTCAGAATTTGGTCGATTGATGGTTAGCGCTAACAAAGCTAGATTGGCGCGAAAGTCAAGCAAAACCTCTGTCATCGCCAGAAGGCAAGCCAATCCAGAAAATCGTAAAGCTTCTTACCAAGGAACAGCAGGTGTTCGGTGCCGAATAGTGCAACGTCCAGCATCAGACCGCCCAGAATTAGGATTCCAAGCCAGATAGCGATTTGATTTGTCATTTCTGCGCCCTGAACGAAAATGCCCGCTCAGATAACCTGAGCGGGCATCAAGGTACAAGCGATGTGCGAAGGGTCAGTTAAGGCGGCCCATCGCTACGGCGACATCCGCCATACGCACCGAGAAGCCCCATTCGTTGTCATACCATGCCAGTACACGCACCATACGGTTGTCAACGACGCGGGTCTGGTCTGGTGCGAAGATCGAGCTCTCTTCGGTGTGGTTGAAATCGGTCGAGACCAGCGGCGCAGGCTCATAGCCAAGGACCCGCTGCATCGGGCCCTTGGCGGCTTCTTCAACGATTGCGTTAACCTCTTCTACGGTCACGTCGCGCGATGCGCGGAACGACAGGTCAACGGCCGAGACATTTGGGGTAGGTACACGGATCGCGGAACCGTCCAAGCGGCCCTTGAGGTTAGGCAGGACTTCACCCAGCGCTGCCGCAGCACCGGTTGTGGTCGGGATCATCGACATGGCTGCGGCGCGTGCGCGATAAAGATCGCCGTGACGACGGTCCAGAGTGGGCTGGTCGCCGGTATAAGCGTGGATCGTGGTCATGATGCCATGCTCGATACCGATGCCTTCATCCAGAACTTTGGCAAGCGGGGCCAGGCAGTTGGTCGTGCAGGAGCCGTTGGACACCATATTGTCGTTTGCAGTCAGGGTGTTGTGGTTTACGCCAAACACAATTGTCTTATTGACATTCTTACCTGGCGCCGAAAGCAGCACCTTACCAGCGCCGCGATCTAGGTGCGTCTTTGCCTTTAGCCCGTCATTGAACTTGCCAGTACATTCCAGGACGACATCGCAGCCTTCCCAGTCAAGCTCGTTCATGTCATAGGTCGAGAACATTTCCATCGGGCCACGGCCCAGATCCATGGTGTTGCCTTCGACAGACACTTCGCGCGGGAAACGGCCGTGAATGCTGTCATATTTCAGCAGATGTGCCGATGTTTCCAGCGGGCCAGTGGCGTTGACCTTGATCACTTCGATGTCGTTACGCGCCGATGCGGCGATGTGCGACAGTGTACAGCGGCCGATGCGGCCAAAACCATTGATACCGACCTTGATGGTCATCCGACGTCTCCAAACTGCGCTTGTGTTGCTGGCCATATAGCCGTGAAAACCGAATCTCAAAAGGGCAAAAATGGCATATTTTTAAGGTGTTAGCGCAAACCTGTGCCGGTTGCGCTAACGCTTGCGCTAAGGGTTGGATCAGGTAGTGTCGGCAACAGCGGATAAACAAGAGGATGCGCGATGAGTGGTCTGTTGGCCCTGTTGGATGATGTGGCAGGCATTGCAAAGGTTGCAGCGTCATCAGTGGACGATGTCGTAGCAGCGGCTGGCAAGGCCGGGGCCAAGACTGCCGGTGTAATAATCGACGACGCGGCAGTAACTCCTAAATACGTGCAGGGTTTCGCGCCGGCACGAGAATTACCCATCATCTGGCGCATCGCTCGCGGATCGGTTTTCAACAAGATTGTCTTGCTGTTGCCCGTGGCACTGCTGTTGGCGAACTTTGCGCCATGGCTGATTACGCCTTTGCTGATGATAGGTGGCTCGTATCTGTGCTTTGAGGGCGCCGAGAAGATTTTTCATGTCTTGTTCCCGCATGGCAGTCACGTCATCGAAGAAGACATGAAAAACCGCGACCCAGGGCATTTGGAAGAGCAGAAGGTCAAGGGGGCAATCAAGACCGATTTCATTCTGTCCGCCGAGATCATGACCATTGCATTGGCGGCTATCGAAGCGCCCAACATCTGGATGCAGGCTGCGACGCTTGCGGTGGTTGGGTTGGGTGTGACTCTGGCGGTTTACGGCTCAGTTGCGCTGATCGTTAAGATGGATGATGTCGGGTTGTATCTGGCTAAGAACGCGCCGACGCCTGTGGGCCGAGGTCTTGGTCGGGGCTTGGTCAAAGCCATGCCCGGCGTGATGAAGACACTATCAATCGTTGGAACTGCCGCCATGCTCTGGGTCGGAGGATCGATTATCATCCACGGGATGGAGGTTCTGGGCTTTGGCTGGTTGGGCCATCATATTCATGACTGGGCTTATGCGGTAGGACATGCAGTGCCTGCCCAATGGGAAAAAGCCGCCGAATGGATCGCAAAAGCGACAATGGATGGGGTGTTTGGCTTGGCTTGGGGGTTTGTACTGATACCGTTGGCGACCAAAGTGATTGCGCCGATGATCGGGAAGTTTTCAAATAAGCCTGGAGTTCACTGAATCGAAGGCGTGAGGTGATGGATCTTAGTCATTTACCAGCCTTTCGACCGGTTCAAGTCCGCACCCGGTTTAAGTTGAGGGGGCTCGCTGCCAAACGTAAAGCAGCGGCATTGGCTGCCATGAACCTTGGTGCGGAACAAATGCCGTTTGAACCGAACGCACTGTATCGGGTTCTGCATATTCGGATCGACACGGCGGACAAAGCTGCCGAACGTGCCAAGTGGGCAGGCGGGCGAATGTTCAACCTGCTTACTGGTCAATCTGCGCAATTCATTCCGCTTTATGGAACGCATGTGCGGCAAGTTTTGTCTTGGGCAGGGCAAATCGTACCCGGAGGGATCGTGCCAGCGAAACGGTACGAACTGCGATTGGACTTTGCGAAATTGGCATATGAGGCGTTAAGGGCGAAATTGAGCCAGCCAAAATAGGAAAGGGCGGCCTAGAAAGCCGCCCTTTGTATCTACAACTGTTGAGCCGAGTGCTTACAGCCCCAGCAGTTCTTTTACCTTCGCGACGGTCGCTTCTGCGGTAATGCCAAAGTGTTTGTACAACTCACCTGCCGGGGCTGATGCACCAAAGCTCGACATGCCAATAAACCCAGCTTTGGCTTCGCGGCCACGTTCACCCAGCAACCAGCGGTCCCATCCGCCAGCGCGTACGGCGGCCTCGATGCCAACGCGGACGGCACCGGCAGGTAGGACGCGCTTACGGTAGGCTTCATTCTGTTCGGCAAACAGCTCCATGCAAGGCATTGATACGACGCGGGTGCCAATGCCCTCGGCCTCCAGCATCGCTTTGGCTTCCATGGCCAGCGAGACCTCGGATCCGGTAGCGATCAGTATGGCCTGACGCTTGGCTTCTGCGTCGGCGAGCACATATGCGCCTTGTGAGGTCAGGTTTTTACCTTTGTGCTCGGTCCGCACTGTTGGCACGCCCTGACGGGTCAGCGACAGGACCGAGGGGCTGTCTTTGAAGGTGAGTGCCAGTTCCCAAGCTTCGGCAGTCTCAACAGTGTCAGCGGGGCGGAAGACATAGGTGTTTGGCGTTGCGCGCGAAATCGCCAGATGTTCCACCGGCTGGTGGGTCGGGCCGTCTTCGCCCAGACCAATCGAGTCATGTGTCATCACAAAGACCGTAGGCACCTTCATCAAGGCAGCCAAACGCATGGAAGGGCGGGCATAGTCAGTGAAAGCCATGAAGGTGCCGCCATAGGGGCGGATGCCCCCGTGCAGAGCCATACCGTTCATCGCAGCGGCCATGCCGTGTTCACGGATACCATAGTGGATGTAGCGGCCTTTGCGGTTTTCCGGTAGGAACACGCCCATATCCGCCGATTTGGTGTTGTTTGAACCGGTCAGGTCAGCCGAACCACCAATGGTTTCTGGCATGATCGGGTTCACCACGTTCAGAACCTTTTCGGACGAGGCTCGGGTTGCCAGTTTCGGCTGATCCTCGGACATCTGCTTTTTGAACGAACGAATGGCACCAGCCAGTTTCTTCGGTGCTTCAAACGCATAGGCACGGTTGAATTCCGCCTGCTTACGGTCGGAGATTTGCGCGAAACGCTCCTCCCATGCCGTGCGCTCGGCAGCACCACGTGTACCAATAGCTTCCCATGCAGCTTTGACTTCTGTGGGGATGACAAACGCGTCATGCGGCCAGCCATAGCCGTCTTTGGCCGCCTTCAACTGATCCTGATCGGTCAGTGCGCCGTGGCCTTTCGAAGTGTCCTGAGCCGCGTGGCCAAGTGCGATGTGGCTCTCGCAGGCGATCATTGTCGGCTTGTTCGACTTTTTCGCCCGCACGATGGCATCGTCGATGGCCTTGGGGTCATGACCGTCAATCTCAAGCACATGCCAGCCCGAAGCCGCAAAACGGCGCACCTGATCGGTGCGGTCGGCGATATCAACGGTGCCGTCGATGGTGATGTTGTTGTTGTCCCAGAAGACGATCAGCTTGCTCAGTTCGTGTCGGCCAGCCAGGGTGATCGCCTCTTGGCTAACGCCTTCCATCAGGCAGCCGTCGCCCGCAATCACATAAGTGTAGTGATCAACGATCTTCTTGCCGTAATGCGCACGCTGGATTTCCTCGGCCATGGCAAAGCCCACAGCGTTCGAGATGCCCTGACCCAGAGGGCCAGTGGTGGTTTCGACACCGTCTATCAGGAAATTCTCGGGGTGGCCGGCTGTTTTGGCGCCCAACTGGCGGAAGTTTTTGATTTCTTCCAGCGTAACGTCGCCATGACCAGTCAGGTAAAGCAGCGAATAGACCAGCATCGAACCGTGACCCGCCGACAGGATGAACCGGTCACGATCCGGCCAATTCGGGGCAGAGGCGTCAAATTTCAGGTGCTTTTCGAACAATACAGTCGCAACATCGGCCATGCCCATTGGCATACCGGAATGGCCGGAATTGGCGGCGGCGACGGCGTCGAGGGTCAGGGTGCGGATGGCCGCAGCCTTGTCCCAGTGTTCGGGGTTGGCATTGCGCAGCGCAGTCAGGTCCACGGGCGTTATTCCTTTGGGTTACGGGCAGATTTAGCGCTGAATACCATCCGTCTGACAAAGTGCAAGCAGAACCGGGTTCTGCGCCGATCTGGCGCTTCAAGAGCGGTGTGCAAGTGATTGAAACCAAACAGTGGGTATTTTCTGTTACATTCCGTTAGACTAGTGCAGAGAGCCGCCGCTTTTGATTCGGACAGGCGTATAGCAGAACGAACCTTGATAAAGAGGTGACAGGGGCATGAGTCAGATCGAAGAATTACAACGCCGTATCATTACTGCGATGGAGCGGATCGGCACCGGAGTCGAGGCACTGCAGGACGCTGGGCCCGCGGTCGATAATGGTGCTGCATTACGATCAGAACTTGAAGAAGAGCGCTTGGCCAATGCGCAGTTGGAAGAGCGGCTGAAATCGCTCATAGAAAGGCACGCTCTTGAGATTGATGCCCTCCGGGAGCAGGCGGGATCAGGAGAAGAAGTTGCTGCACTGCGTGATCAATTGGCCGAGGCGACCGCAAAGCTTGCAACGGTCGAGGCCGCGCGCGCAGAGTTAGCCGAGGCCAAGGCCGCTCTGGATAACAGCGACGAAGTAAATTCACTGAAAGCCGAAATCGAAACCCTGCGATCCATGGAAAATGCCGCAGAAGAAGCCGATTCGTTGCGGGCCGAGGTCGAGCAATTGACCCCCATCGCAGATCGCGCCGAAGAGATGGAGGCAGAGCTGTCCCGTCTGCGCGCTGAATTGGTCGATAGCGAGCGGCTGACCGAATTGAACGCCGAGCTTGAAATGCTGCGTGCCGAGCGTGCCAGCCATGGCGCGGCGATGTCGCGACTGGATGACGATTTGCAACGGTTGCGCAAGGCAAACGAACAGTTGCGTGGAACAGTGGATGAGTTGCGCGCCGCTGCAGAAGATGGTGTGACCGATGCAGACATGCTGAATCGCGCAACTGCTGCAGAGTTGGAAGCAACGCGTGCCGCAAGAGCCTCGGACGCGGCCGAAGCACATGCGGTTCTGGCCCGGCTCGAACCATTGTTGACCCACGCCAATCTGGCTGAAGGAGAGGTTGAATAATGCCCGAGGTGACCATTCATATCGGCGGACGAGGATTTGATGTCTCGTGCCAGGACGGTGAAGAGCCCTTTCTGCAGGCCGCGGCCAAGCTTTTGGATGATGAAGCACAGGTATTGTCGGACCAGATCGGACGCATGCCTGAATCTCGCATGTTGTTGATGGCCGGACTAATGTTGGCCGACAAAGCGGCAGCGCACGAAGATCGCCTGAAGCTGGCCGAGGCAAAGCTTGTGGAAGCCGAAGCCGAGTTGAATCGCCTGCGTAGTCAACCTCTGCCCGAGCCCGAGCGAATTGAAGTTGCAGTGGTGCCACCTTCGGTAACAGACACATTGGCGGAGATGGCCGCGCGTGCAGAAGCGCTGGCTGCGGTGATCGAGGAAAGGAAAGCCTGATGGGCTTTGTTCGAACGGCTGCAGGGGCCGCGGTATTGTCTTTGTACGCTACGGCAGGTTTGGCCGAGATCGACATACTGTCTGTGACATTTAACTGCGAGAACAACACGCAGGTGCCAGTGTCCTATTTCAACGCCGCAGATGGATCAGGTGCTGCCGCGATGCTGATTGAGGACCAGTTAATTGCGCTGAAACAGGTTCAAAGCGGATCAGGTATTCGCTACGAATCTGTAGACGGGGCAGGGACATACACCCTTCGATCCAAAGGCTGGGAAGCTACGATCAGCCATCAGGCCCAAGGCAGCACAGCCCCCGAACGTGTCTTGTTCAAGGACTGCTCTAGCCGGTGAATTAGGCGTTTGCTTCACGGATTTTGTCGGCTGCATCTTTGTCGTAGCCGACATTGTTTTCTTCAAACAAAGTATCCAGCTCTCCCGAAAGGGTCATCTCGGTGATGATGTCGCAGCCGCCGACAAACTCGCCTTTGACAAAAAGCTGGGGCACAGTTGGCCAGTCCGAATAATCCTTGATGCCCTGACGGACAGAGTCGTCCGCCAAAACATTCACGTCGGTATATTCGACACCCATGTAGTTCAATACACCAGCGACGCGCGACGAGAACCCGCACTGCGGCATCTCTTTGGTACCTTTCATATATAGCACCACGTCATTGGCTTTGACGGTTTCGTCGATCTGGGATTTCACGTCGTTCATTTGGTGTTTCCTTTGCTCTTCGGCATTATTGCTTTGGCGTAGTCTTGAGGATTCTTCGGAATATGGGTCTGCGCCGAGCTAATTGCACCGTCATGTGAAATGTAGGAGGAATGCAGGAGGTGTTCTCCCTGTCCAGGTGGCGATCCTCGTCTTGTATTGCGTCCCGTCTTTGAATGGTTCCAAGCTATGAGCGCGATCAACACAACAAAGACGGTGACTGCAATTGAGATTACAATCGCGTGCTCCATATTACTCCGGTACTTTCGTGGTCAGCGCCAGCGCGTGCAACTCTCCATCCGGGCCATCCATCTTGCCTTTCAACGCGGCATAAACAGCACGCTGTTGCTGAACGCGGTTCTTACCGCGAAAGCTCTCATCCACGACCATGGCGGACATATGCACGCCATCGCTGCCACCAACCTGGATTTCCGCATCTGGAAAGCTCTCGCGTAGCAGAGTTTCAATTTCGTGGGCGCTCATCGGCATGTAGGTTTACTCCTGAAGGTCATTCCCAAGATGTAGAGCGATGAGACGGGGCGTGCAAGATGGGGCCGGTTCCGTTCAACAACAATTCCTGTGCGCCGACACGCGCAAGAAATCTGTTTGATCGCACCAGAACAAAGATTGATCAGGCAACGGCTTCGGCAAAGCTGCTGCGGAACGTATCCGCCAACTCGGCAAGCGAGACTTCGGAGCTGCCGATTTTAACACTATCCCCAGTGAAACGTCCAACTGACGCTAGGGGAACACCCGCCTGACCAGCTGCGATCATCAATGCTTCGGCCTGATCAAAGTTACAGGCGACCAGATAGCGCGCCTGATCTTCTCCGAACAGGAACTCGGTCGAGGCATCGTCGAGGCAAACGCCGACACCAGCAGCCTCGGCTAGTTCAAAAGCGGCTAGGGCAAGGCCACCGTCACCCAGATCGGTGCAGGCTTTGATCATTTCACGATTGGCGCGAATGAACTCTCCGTTGCGCTGTTCAGCGTCCAGATCGACATGTGGGGCGTCCCCGTCTTCTCGGTTGAAGACTTCGGCCAGAAGGGCCGACTGGCCCAGATGGCCTTGGGTTTCGCCGATAACCAGAGCGACATGGCCTTCACGAACCTCGTTGCCGATGATTTCATCGGCAGTTTGCAGCAGGCCTACGGCCCCAATCGTGGGAGTTGGCAGGATCGCTTGCCCATCAGTCTCGTTATATAGCGACACGTTGCCGGAAACGATGGGCATGTCCAAGGCTCCGACTGCGGCTCCGATACCTTGGATTGCACCTACAAACTGGCCCATGATCTCAGGCTTTTCGGGATTGCCGAAATTCAAATTGTCAGTGGTGGCCAGCGGCTTGGCGCCCACGGCAGTCAGGTTGCGGTAGGCTTCGGCTACGGCCTGTTTGCCGCCCTCAACAGGGTTTGCGCGGACATAGCGCGGGGTCACGTCGCTGGTGAACGCCAGCACCTTGTCAGTTCCGTGCACACGCACCATTCCAGCCCCCAGACCAGGCGTGCGGGAGCTGTCGGCCATGACCATGGTGTCATACTGTTCGTACACCCATTGCTTGCCTGCGTAGTTCGGCGAAGAGAGCAGGGCGCGAAGGCCATCAACTGGGTCGATCTGGGGCACATCTGTCAGCTCTTCCGCGTTGGGCGTTGGTTCCCATGGGCGGTCGTACTCGGGTGCCGTTGAAGACAGTTTGGAAAGGACGAGGTCTGCTTTGACTTCGCCGTTGTGCATGATCAGGAACCGGTCTTCGGCGATCGTTTCACCAACAATGGCGAAATCCAGATCCCATTTCTCGAAAACCGCACGGGCTTCGGCTTCAAGCTCAGGTTTGAGGACCATCAGCATTCGCTCCTGAGACTCAGACAACATCATTTCATACGCGGTCATGTTTTCTTCGCGCTGAGGGACGTTCTCCAGATCAAGGCGAACGCCGAGACCACCCTTGTCTCCCATCTCAACGGCCGAACAGGTCAGCCCCGCTGCGCCCATATCCTGAATGGAGATCACGGCACCGGTCTGCATCAGTTCCAGCGTGGCTTCCATCAAGCGTTTCTCGGTGAAGGGGTCGCCGACCTGAACAGTCGGGCGCTTTTCTTCGATGGTGTCGTCGAATTCCGCCGAAGCCATGGTCGCACCGCCCACGCCATCGCGTCCGGTTTTAGCGCCTAGATAAACAACAGGCATACCGACACCCGAGGCCGCCGAATAGAAAATCTTGTCACTGTCGGCCAGACCTGCAGCAAAGGCGTTAACGAGGCAGTTGCCGTTATAGGCTGGATGGAACCGAACTTCGCCACCAACGCAAGGCACACCGAAGCAGTTACCGTAGCCGCCGATGCCTTCAACCACGCCATTTACAAGCTGACGGGTTTTGTGGTGGCCGGGTTCACCAAAGGACAGCGCATTCATTGAGGCGATGGGGCGCGCGCCCATGGTAAAGACATCCCGCAAAATACCACCAACGCCGGTCGCGGCACCCTGATAGGGCTCAATGTAGGAGGGGTGGTTGTGGCTTTCCATTTTGAACACCACGGCCTGGCCGTCACCAATATCAACCACGCCAGCGTTCTCACCAGGGCCGCAGATAACTTGTGGGCCGGAGGTGGGCAGTGTGCGTAGCCATTTCTTCGAGGACTTATATGAACAATGCTCGTTCCACATAGCCGAGAAAATGCCAAGTTCGGTGAATGTTGGCTCGCGCCCGATGATCTCGAGGATCATGTCGTATTCCTCGGGCTTGAGCCCGTGTGCAGCAATCAGATCCGGGGTGATGGCGGGCTCTTGCATCTTCTGTCCTGTGTCCATAGTGGCCGAGATTGCGGGCCTTTTAGGGCAAGGGCGCTTCCGTGGGAAGGGTCAAGTCACCGCAGGGCCATTTAGAAAAGAAAATGCGGAACCGACAATGCCGCCGATTCCGCACATCTGGAGGTTGGCTTATAGATTGGCGCTGTAAAATCCCAGCGCCAATCCTACCGATTTAGGCCGGGTTCTGACCTTTGTTGACGGCATCAGCTGCAGCTGCACCGGCGGCTGCTTTTTGTTCTTCAGTCATATTCTCGCTGCCAGGTATCGCAACGCGCACCTCGCGGCGGGCGAAGTCGATGCCATTGGCGTTGAACTCTGCTTTCACGCGATTGAAGATTTCCTTCCGCAGCGTGAACTGCTTGCCCGGCTTGGCCATGAACTTGCCTCGGATGATCATACCGACATCATCAAAGTCGAACACACCCTGAGATTTGAACGGCTGCAGGAACCCATCTTTATGAGTCTCGTCCTGCATCATCTCGGCACCGATCTTCTTGAAGATCTTTTTGACCTTATTGGGATCGGTATCGAAAGGCACTGTGAACTTGAGCTTCATGATGACCCAGTCGCGGCTGAAATTGGTCAACTTCTGAATCTCGCCATATGGGATCGTGTGAACGGGCCCGCGATGGTGGCGCAATTGCATGGAGCGGATCGAGATCTTTTCGACCGTTCCCATCGTACCGCCGACATCGACATATTCGCCGACACGGAAGGCGTCATCGATCAAGAAGAAAATACCACCTACGATATCGGCCACCAGTTTTTGCGCGCCAAAGCCAATAGCCAGACCCAGAACACCAGCACCGGCCAGTAGCGGTGTAATGTTGATCCCAAGCGCACTCAACGCCAGCAGGCCAAAGATGACGCAGATTGTGACCTGTGCGGTGATCCGCAGCAAAGGCAGAACCGTTGCCAGGCGCGAACCACCAGCTCCGCCACCTTCGCCGCCAGCTTCTTCATCCAGCTCTTCCGCGGCAGTTTGTTCTTTCGCCAGACGACGATTGATCCAGAGTGAGACAATCTCGTTCAAGATATAGCCGACCGCGATGATCAGCAGGAACTGTATGACCGCGCCACCGACTTCTGCTCCGATGCCAGCTGATGCGACATGGCGAAGGTCAAGTTGCCAGGCACGCGAAATCATCAGGACCACGAACAGCCCCGCAATAACCCGCCCAATCCGGATATAACTGCGCTTGGCCGAGCGATAGGCGCGTTCCGCCAAAGGTCCTTCACCCGATAGCGGTGGCTGCAGATGGCGCACCAATCCACGTATCAACGTGTCTAGCGCTGGTGCGATCAACAGCCAGAACATAGTGGTGAAATGCGCCCCGGTTCCAAGCACGCGCAAGATTGCCGGATTACGCTGTGCCACGAGGAATTCAACGAGCAACCAGATCACCACCGACACGCCAATGGCGAAGTAGGGGTAATAATGCGCGACTTCCTCATCAAACTTGGTGCGATCCGGGTCTGTGCCCAGCATCATCTGCGACAGTCCTTCACGAGCAGTCCAGGCGATTACACCGATATAGATGTGGATTGCCGCATTCAGCCAAAAGCCGATGCGCGTCTCGTTTGGAGTAATTCCGTTGAGTCCATTGAAGCGGACAACAAATAGCGTGAAACCGATCAGGATCAGAAGGCCAATCAGATTTCTGTGCAGGTATTTAGCCCAGTGGTCATCAATATTCACCAAGCGGTATTGAGGTTTTTGCGGCGCGAGTACAAATCGCGACACAGCTGCCCCAAGACGCGGGACCCAAATCAAGAAGAATACGAATGGTGCGGCAAACGTGATTTGATCGGGGGTCAGTAATGCGCGACCAAGCGCCCGGATAACCACGTAGAACACGATGAGACCGGCAATTTCGCGGCAAAACCGGCGGAATAGGTACTGCACGGCTCCCCTAAGGTCAGCTTCATCTCCGACTTCGGATGCCTTTGACCAGCGACGGGTTAATATGCTGAACAGCTTTTCTGCTACATATCCGACCAGTAGGACCGATAGCACTAGCCCGATCAAGGTAAGGACCCCGGTTTCGTTGAATTTATCCGCAAAATTGCTGAACGCTTTTATTTGCGCACTGACGATATTGGGAACTGTCGTTAGTACTTGCGTCCAGGAGGTAACCATTTCCGCCCAGATCTCGTTCAGTTCAGTCAGCGGATCTTCGTGACCTTCCTTCTCTGCGGCATGTTTTTCGGCAACTGCATCAAGGCGTTCAAGCAAGATCGCCCGTACCTGGTCATCAGACATACGCGCAACCAGATCATCGACTTGCTCAGGCGTTAGATCCTGGGGGATCGTAACCGAAGAAGTTGTGCTTGTGTCTTGTGCGTGCAGCGGCACCGCCAGAAACAAGACTGAAATCATCGCCAACAATAGGCGCAATGAATGGAACATGAATTAGCCCTCGAACACGATTTTAAGTGTTTTTTCGGGATCATAGGCTCGTGTATTCAATTTTCCCAGTGCTTTCCTGAGAATTGCCGAACGTAAGGCCAAAAAAAAGGCCGAGCACTAAGCTCGGCCGTAGTCCAACAGGGAGGTATGAAGATGATGAGCGTTACAGCATCATCGCCTTCAATTGCTCATTTAGGGATCAGTTTGTTAACGATCAAGGTTTAATAGGAGATAAGATCGTCATGCCCGCTATGACCTGAGTGCATGGCTAGAGTTTCCCCATCTGCCTCAGATGTTTGCGGTGGGCGATGATTTCGTCCTGCACGAAATCACGAAAGGCCGCGATCCGCTTGGAATGGCGAAGCTCTTCGGGATAAGCGAGGTAAACTGGTACATCAGCAGTTTCGATGTCTGACAGGATCGGAACCAGATCGGGAAAGTCCTCAGTTACGTAGTCGGGTAGGACACCAATTCCAAGATCGTGGAGTACACCTTGCAGAACGCCAAAATAGTTGTTCACGGTTAATAACGATCCAGGATTATAGGTCATTAGGTGCTTTACCATCGAAGCGCCGGCCCCGACCTGAGGCGCGGATGGTGTCTGGCAGATCAATCTGTGCTTGGTGATTTCTTCGAGAGACTCAGGTTTGCCGCCGTGGCTGTCCAGATAGGTTTTGGTGGCATAGAGCATCATTTGCACTGTCATCAGGCGCTTGCGCACCAAATCCGCCTGACTGGGCTCTTTCATGCGGATGGCGACGTCGGCTTCGCGCATCGGCAGGTCAAGAACGCGTTCTTCCAACATCAGATCAATATTGAGATCGGGATATCTTTCGTAAAGCTTGGGCAGTCGAGGCGCGAGCCAGAGCGTGCCGAAACCAAACGTGGTGGTAACACGCAAAACACCGAACACCTCGTCCTCGCTGTCCCGAATTCTTGCAGCCGCAGTGTCCAGACGTTTGGACATTGCCGAAGTCGCGTCGAACAGCAATTCGCCTTGTTCAGTTAGAATCAGGCCACGCGCATGGCGGTGGAATAAGGTCGCATCCAGTGATTCTTCGAGAGCGCGAATTTGACGGCTCACAGCAGATTGAGACAAATTGAGCTTGTCCCCTGCATGTGTGAGGCTGCCTGCATCCGCAACCGCGTGAAATATTCTGAGCTTGTCCCAATCCATCGTCGCAACTTTCGTTATCTTTCGGCAGCCCTATATGAAACACGTAACAAATTCCACATTCAAACCGGGAAATCGTTACGGCAAAGGAGAAAATTACTATACAGGTCAGCAATTGTGACCTAAAATACCTAAAGATACAGCACACTAATCCGACGAGGGGAGACGTCAGATGAGTCAGCCGAAGATCACGTTAAATGATCGGTTTGATCTATCCAAAAGCCCGGTTCTTTTAAACGGAACGCAGGCGTTGGTGCGTCTGATGTTAATGCAGAAAGAACGTGACCGCGCGACGGGGTTTAATACCGCAGGTCTGGTTACGGGATATCGAGGTTCACCCCTCGGGGCTGTCGATTTGCAGATGTCGCGCGCTGAAAAGCAATTGGCCGAAAGCGATGTGACGTTTCAATACGGTCTGAATGAAGATCTTGCCGCCACCGCATTGTGGGGCAGTCAGCAAGCCGGGTTACGTGGCGACGGCAAGTTCGATGGTGTATTTGGCCTTTGGTATGGCAAAGGCCCTGGGGTCGACCGGTCCGGAGATGTGATGCGTCATGCCAACATGGCCGGTACCGCGCAACATGGCGGCGTCCTGATGGCCATGGGCGACGATCATACTGGCGAAAGCTCGACCGTTCTGCATCAGTCTGAATGGTCTTTGGTCGATATGTATATGCCAGTCGTCAGCCCGGCCGGAGTTCAGGAAATCCTGGATTACGGCGTCTTCGGATTTGCGCTAAGCCGATTTGCTGGGGTTTGGGTCGGGTTGAAAACGATGAAGGACACGATCGAGGTCACTTCGGTCGTGGATGGCAGCCCCGATCGGATGCAGATAACTATCCCTCAGTTCGATATGCCCGAAGGAGGACTGAACATTCGGCTGGGAGACACGCCGCATCTACAGGAAGCGCGGGTCATTGACTATAAACGTTTTGCGGCTGAGACGTTCTCTCATGCGAACAAACTGGACAAACGGGTCTGGGGAAAACCCGGTGCCAAGATCGGATTTGTTGCCGCGGGCAAGAACTGGCTTGATCTGATGCACTCAATGTCACTACTGAACATTGATGCAGACGAGGCTGAGCGACTTGGCATTACAACCTACAAGATCGGCCAGACCTTCCCTCTGGATATGAGGGGTTTCCACGATTGGGCGGAAGGTCTCGACCTGATTGTGATCGTCGAGGAAAAGCGCAAGCTGATTGAGGTTCAGGTCAAAGAGGCGATCTTCGACGATCGGCGTGGTCGTCGCGTTTACGGCTGGTACAAAGGTGGAGCAGGGACTCTGCACCGCGAAGAGCTGTTCCCGACCCGAGGGGCGCTTGATCCAATCATGATTGCTGAAAAACTTGGGCAGATTCTGGTTGAGGAAGGCCATGATACTGATGGCGTTCGCGCAGGTCTTGCAAAACTGGACGAGGCGCGCCGCGCTGATAATGCTCAGGAAATCGCAGCAAGATTGCCCTATTTTTGTTCAGGATGCCCGCATAATAGCTCGACCAAGTTGCCGGAAGGCAGCCGTGCCTATGCCGGGATTGGCTGTCATTACATGGTGCAATGGATGGATCGCGAAACTACCGGATTCACCCAGATGGGCGGTGAAGGGACGAACTGGATTGGCGAGGCTCCGTTCTCGACCACCAAACACGTGTTTCAGAATCTTGGCGACGGAACCTATAATCACTCGGGCGTTCAAGCGATCCGGGCCGCGTTGGCGGCTGGCACCAATATAACCTTCAAAATTCTATACAACGATGCCGTTGCCATGACTGGTGGGCAAGAGAACGAAGGTGGTCTGAGTGCTGAGCGTATCGTTGCTGAGGTCAGCGCGATGGGTGTCAGCAACGTTGCCATCGTCTATGACGAAAAAGAAGATGTGAACTTCGGGGCGCTACCCTCGGGCGTCGAGACCTTTGAGCGTGCCAAACTGATGCAGGTTCAGGAAAAGTTCCGCGAAATCGAGGGCGTATCAGTCATTGTTTATGTCCAGACCTGCGCTGCCGAAAAGCGCAGGCGGCGCAAGCGGGGCACGTTCCCGGACCCGGACAAGCGCGTGTTCATCAATACCGATATCTGTGAAGGTTGCGGGGACTGCGGCGTCCAGTCGAACTGTGTCTCAATTGTCCCGAAAGAGACCGAGCTCGGGCGCAAACGTGCAATTGATCAGTCGAGCTGCAACAAGGACTTCTCATGCTTGAATGGGTTCTGCCCTTCCTTCGTGACGGTAGAAGGCGCGAAAATCCGCAAAGAAGCCACCACTGAGCTTGATTTACCTGACCTGCCGGAACCTGAGTTGCCGCAGATCGATGGAACCCATAATGTCGTAATCACGGGTGTTGGCGGCACAGGCGTCGTCACGATAGGTGCGGTACTGGCACAGGCTGCACAGATCGACGGTAAAGGGGCAGGCATGATGGAGATGGCGGGCCTCGCACAAAAGGGCGGTGCCGTTCATATCCACTGCCGGCTTGCAAACCAGCCAGAAGACATCAGCGCGATCCGTGTCGCCACTGGTGAAGCGCACGCGCTGATCGGCGGTGATCTGGTGGTCTCGGCAGGGGCAAAAACGCTGGGTCTAACGCAGACTGGTCGTACCGGGGCAGTCGTGAACAGCCATGAGATCATTACCGGTGATTTCACTCGAGATACCGAGTTTACTATTCCAAGTGATCAGCTGCAGCTTGCCCTGCAAGCACGGCTAAAGGATAGGGTCGCACTGTTCGATGCAACCGATCTGGCCCGCGCGGTGATGGGGGATTCGATCTATTCCAACATGATGGTCTTTGGCGCCACATGGCAGCGTGGCCTGCTACCGATCAGTCATCAGGCGATCATGGAAGCGATTGAACTGAACGGTGCGGCGGTCGAACGCAACAAACGCGCGTTCGAAGTTGGCCGCTGGGCTGTGACCCATCACGAAGAGGTCAACAAAATCCTAAGGCCGAACGTGGCCGATTTACCTAAATCGTTGGATCAGATGATCGATTTCCGCGCGGCACATCTGATCGACTATCAGAGCAAGCGATTGGCCAAACGCTATCGTAATTTGGTCGAAAGCGTCGATGATCAGAAGGTCCGTGAAGCGATCGCCAAAGGCTACCATAAGCTCTTGTCCTATAAGGATGAATATGAGGTCGCACGGTTGCTGCTCGACAGTCGCCAGAAGGCAGAGGCCGAGTTTGACGGCGACTTCAAAATGACCTTCCATCTTGCACCGCCGACTTTGGGCACAAAGGGCGATAATGGACGTCCGGCCAAGAAAGCCTTTGGCGAGTGGTTTCTTGGCCCTCTGAAAGTGCTTGCAAAACTGAAAGTTCTGCGTGGCACTCCACTGGATTTGTTCGGTTACACGGCGGAGCGCAAAATGGAGCGTGCTTTGATCCGTCAGTATGAAAAGGATTTGAAAGAGGTTCTGCCCAAGCTGACACCCGAGACTAGCGATGCAATTACGGCGCTTGCCGCTCTGCCTTTGGAGATTCGTGGATTTGGTCCGGTTCTGGTCGCGAATGAGGCCAAGGCCGCGAAACGGCGCGAAGAATTGCTGGCTGTTATCCGCGATGGCGGGCCTCAAATGCAAGCTGCGGCAGAGTGAGGCTTTACAATCCTGTCATAAAATCTAGGCAAATTGGTTACCTCGTCATATTTAGTCGGTAGCAAACCGGAGTAGCCAATGCCGCCGCATCATCACGTCGCTCGTGACATATCCTACGCTCATTCCGCAGAAACGCGGGGTGGGCGTATGGTGATCAAGTTGATGGAAAACACGACGGGCCGCTTGCGTCTTATCCGTCGCGCAGATGGCTACCATCAGGAAGTCGCACAGGGACGTGATTTCTGGTCGGTGATGATGGAACGCTATGGGCTGACATTGGATGTGGTTGGTGGCGCGTTATCGAACATTCCCAAAGATGGCCCCCTGATTTTGATTGCGAACCATCCATACGGCATTCTGGACGGGCTGATGATGGGTCATATCCTGTCTCAGACGCGCGGAGATTTTCGTATTCTTGCCAACCATGTCTTCCGCAAAGCTGAAGATTTGGATCGGATCGTCCTGCCAATCTCTTTTGATGCCACCAAAGAGGCGATGCGATTGAACCTTGAGACCCGCAAGACTGCTCTAAGCTATTTAAGCGACGGCGGGGCAATCGGGATATTTCCAGGTGGCACCGTCAGCACGGCTGCGAAGCCATTTGCGCATCCGATGGACCCAGGGTGGCGCGGATTTACCGCTCGGATGGTGGCCAAATCTGATGCGACTGTTGTGCCGGTGTTTTTTGATGGACACACCTCGCGATTGTTCCAGATTGCAAGCCATCTGCACAACACGTTGCGCATGGGTCTTCTAATCAAAGAATTCAAAAAACGTGTTGATACTCCAGTGCGCGTGGTTGTTGGAGACCCCATCGGGCGCGACATTCTGGACCCATTGGGCAAGGATACGCGCAAGATGATGGATTTCCTGCGCAAAGCGACGTATGAGCTGTCTCCAGAGCCATTAAAGTCTTATGACTACGGCTATGAATTTGAGGAACGGCATCGCGCCTAAAGGGGCAAATGGCAGTAGGTATCTTTGATTCCGGGTTGGGCGGTCTAACCGTCTTGAACGCCGCGCAGAAACATCTGCCGGACGTGGATTTCCTATATTTTGCGGACAGCGCGCATGCGCCTTACGGCGTTCGCGATGCTGAAGACATCTACGACCTGACCCGCACTGCCGTTCATGATCTTTGGGATCGCGGCTGCAATCTGGTGATTCTGGCCTGCAACACAGCCAGTGCTGCCGCTCTGCGCCGGATGCAGGAGGCGGGTGTGCCAGATGGAAAGCGGGTACTGGGCGTGTTCGTTCCATTGATCGAAGCGCTGACCGAGCGGCAATGGGGTGACAATTCACCTCCGCGCGAGGTCGAAGTGCAACATGTCGCGCTGTTTGCGACGCCCGCGACTGTGTCTAGCAGGGCGTTCCAGCGGGAATTGGCATTCCGGGCGATTGGCGTTGATGTTGAGGCGCAGGCTTGTGGCGGTGTGGTCGACGCCATTGAGGATGGCGATATGATCTTGGCCGAAGCCTTGGTGCGCAGTCATGTTGACGCTCTAAAACGCAAGATGCCGGAACCGCAAGCGGCTATTCTGGGTTGCACCCATTACCCCTTGATGGCGGAAACGTTTCAGAATGCATTAGGCTCTAATGTGAAGGTTTATAGCCAAGGAGACTTGGTGGCTGAAAGCCTTGCAGACTACCTGAAACGTCACCCAAACATGCTCGGCGAAGGTGCAGGTGGGTTCTTAACCACCGGCAAGCCCAGCACAGTGTCGGATCGCGCAACGCAATTCCTCCGACGACAAATCACCTTTGAAGCCGCCTGATTTTGGTCAAGGACGGCGCTTTTCTGATTTTGTAATTCGTTGACCGTCGCATCGGCGGTCACCCCATGTGACACATGAATGAAAGAGGTCTGACATGACCCATAAAATCGCAATTCTCGGTGCTTCCGGCTATACCGGCGCGGAACTGGTACGGCTGATCGCCGGGCATCCGAATATGGAAATCAAGGCATTGGCCGCCGAGCGGAAGGCCGGGCAGACCATGGCGCAGGTCTTTCCGCATTTGCGCCATATGGATTTGCCGGTGCTTTGCAAAATTTCCGAGATCGACTTTTCCCAGATCGACCTTTGCTTTTGCGCACTGCCGCATAAGACCAGCCAGGAAGTCATCCGTGATCTACCCAACACATTGAAAATCGTTGACCTTTCGGCTGATTTCCGGCTTCGGGACGGAGACGAATATCAGAAATGGTACGGCAACCCGCACGCCGCGTTGGGACATCAGGAAGAAGCCGTTTATGGCCTAACTGAATTCTATCGTGATGATATCCGTTCTGCGCGGCTCGTCGCAGGTACTGGTTGTAACGCAGCGACCGGGCAATATGTGCTGCGGCCATTGATATCAGCGGGCGTGATTGATCTGGATGACATCATTCTAGACTTGAAATGCGCAGTTTCAGGCGCAGGTCGGGCACTGAAAGAAAACCTTCTGCACGCAGAGCTCAGCGAAGGAGCAAATGCCTATGCAGTAGGTGGGACACACCGGCATCTGGGTGAGTTCGATCAGGAGTTTTCTGAACTTGCCGGTCGGACCGTTCATATTCAATTCACGCCACATCTGATCCCGGCCAATCGGGGCATTCTGGCGACCTCTTACGTAAAGGGCGATCCACAGAGCGTCTATGAGACTTTGCAATCGGCCTATGAGGATGAGCCGTTCATCGAGATGCTGCCCTTTGGCGAAACCCCTTCGACTCACCATGTGCGGGGGTCGAACTTTTGCCATATCGGTGTCGTCGCCGATCGGATAGAACGGCGCGCGATCGTTGTGGCAGCTTTGGATAACCTGACAAAAGGTAGCAGCGGGCAAGCCTTGCAGAACGCCAACCTGATGTTAGGTGAGGATGAAACCCAAGGGCTGATGATGGCCCCTCTGTTCCCGTGAGGACGGTATGAAAACGCTCAAGAAACGTCGTCGAATACAGATCATTGTGCTAGCCGCGGTGGCCCTTGCCTTATCGACGGCGTTGATTGGGGTGGCCATGAAAGATGGCATCAACTTCTTCCGTTCACCCAGTCAAGTGATCGCCGAGCCGCCTAAGCCGTCCGAAGTGTTCCGCATCGGTGGGCTTGTCGAAGAGGGCTCGATCATACGTGGGCAGGGTGAAACTGTGTATTTCGTCGTCACCGATGGCGGTGAAAGCGTCAAAGTCGCTTTCACGGGTGTCCTGCCTGATCTGTTTTCAGAAAATCAAGGTATGGTCGGTACAGGTAGCTATGTGAACGGTGTCTTCGAAGCCACTGAAATCCTTGCGAAACACGATGAAACCTATATGCCGAAAGAGGTTGTGGACGCATTGAAAGAGCAAGGTGTTTACAAAGAAGCCGGCGACAGCTGATTAGTTCCAAAGCATTGAAATCTTGAGGGCGTTGCGTGCAAGAAACACGCAGCGCCCTTTGTTCTATCGTCGGATTAACTTATTTGCCGGACCGTTAGCCTGACCACACTAAAGGGGGCGGGCATGCGGACGGTTCGACAGATCGCAGATGAAATCGTGGCGCGGGAAGGTGGCTTTGTCGACGATCCCGACGATCCCGGTGGGGCAACAAAATTTGGTGTGACGATCCACACCATGCAGCGTTTGGGTCTTGATCTGGATCGCGACGGTGCTGTGACACATCGGGATGTGAAAGTTCTGACCAGGGCGCAGGCCATAGACATCTTTGTCGACCACTATTTTGAAAGGCCTCGCCTTGGGTTGCTGCCCCAGGCTGTACAGGCCTCGGTGTTTGATATGTACGTCAATGCGGGTTCGCAGGCAGTCAGAATATTGCAAAGCCTGCTGTGCCAAATGGGGTTTGAGGTCGCGGTTGATGGCGTGATCGGCCCCCAAACCGCACGTGCAACAGATGCTGCTGCCAAACCAAAACCTCAGGCCCTAACAGATGCCTATGGCGTCGCACGGCGTAACTATTATTTCCGGTTAGCAGATCGGAGGGTTTCACTACGTAAATATGCCCGAACTCGGGCCGGGGGCAAAGGCGGTTGGATCACGCGCGCTGAAGAGTTTTTGTCTCCTCAGTATCACCTGACGGATGCAGACTTTCAGAGGAGGATTTCAGGATGGGTTTGATTTCTGGCCTTTTAGCCCTGTTGTTCGGTGGAGGCCGCAATGTGGTTCGTGAAACTACCGAGATATTTCGAGAAAATGCTGAAAGCGCGGCGCAGCGGACCACAGCGTTACGCAGTGCGGCGATGGTGCAGTTCGGGGCCGAGTTCCAAGTTCCCAGAAAAGGGGGGTTTGATCGATTCATGGACGGGCTGAATCGTCTGCCGCGCCCGGCTTTGGCGTTGGGCACCTTGTGCCTGTTTCTTGCCGCTATGATCGACCCGCTCTGGTTTGCGGCGCGCATGCAAGGCATTGCACTGGTGCCGGAACCGCTGTGGTGGCTGTTGGGTGTGATCGTGTCATTCTACTTTGGCGCGAGGCATCAGATCAAAGCGCAGGATTTTCAGCGCGAGATCAATCAAACGGTGCTGCAAGCGCCAGAAGTATTGGCCAACCTTGCGACAATCCGTGAATTTCGCGAGGACAGCCCCAGCATCGCGGATACCCGGTCGGACGCGGCCTTGACCGAAGCAGTAATACAGGCCGATTTCAACCCTGCACTAGAAGATTGGCGACGGCTGCGCGCAGCCTGAGGCGCGACACTATGTGCGGCGATACTTGACGAATGTTAATGGCACATGCCGACCTGCCGCAGTATAAGCGCGTCATGATTACAGAGCTCGGCCATTTCGCACTGATCCTAGCCTTCCTGGTCGCCATTGTTCAGACTGTGGTGCCTCAGGTCGGGGCTGCCAAACGTTGGAACGGATGGATCGTTTTCGCTGAACCTGCGGCCATTGCGCAGTTTTTGCTGACCGCTTTTTCGTTTGGAGCATTGGTCTGGGCCTTCGTGGCGTCCGACTTTTCGTTGCGGATTGTGGTTGAAAACAGCCATTCCGCCAAGCCGATGCTGTACAAGATCAGTGGGACTTGGGGAAACCACGAGGGCTCGATGCTGCTATGGGTCCTTATCGTCACAATTTTCGGGGCGATGGCTGCGATCTTTGGCGGCGGATTGCCCCCGACGCTCAAAGCAAGAGTTCTGTCGGTGCAGTCAGCCATCGCTGTTGCGTTTTTCGCATTCATTTTGTTCACGTCTAATCCGTTCGATCGCTTGCCAATTCCACCTTTCGACGGTCGGGACCTGAACCCACTGTTGCAGGACCCGGGCCTGGCGTTTCACCCACCGTTTCTTTATCTGGGTTATGTTGGCCTGAGCATGGCCTTCAGCTTTGCTGTCGCGGCCCTGATCGAAGGCCGCGTGGACGCGGCATGGGGCCGTTGGGTGCGACCTTGGACGCTTGCAGCGTGGATTTTCCTGACCATTGGTATCGCACTGGGGTCTTGGTGGGCCTACTACGAATTGGGTTGGGGTGGTTTCTGGTTCTGGGATCCGGTCGAAAATGCCAGCTTTATGCCCTGGCTGCTGGCCGCAGCGCTGCTGCATTCGGCCATCGTTGTCGAAAAGCGCGAGGCGCTAAAAAGCTGGACTATTTTGCTGGCGATCATCGCCTTCGGGTTCTCGCTGATCGGGACTTTTATCGTGCGCTCGGGGCTTTTGACCTCGGTCCATGCCTTCGCAAATGATCCCGAACGGGGGGTATTCATCCTGTTCATTCTGGTGATTTTCATCGGCGGCGCACTGACCCTGTTTGCTGCCCGTGCGCAGGCGATGGAAGCAAAGGGAGTGTTCGGGATGGTCAGCCGGGAAAGCGCGCTGATTCTGAACAATATTCTGCTGGCAGTCAGTTGTTTCGTCGTGTTCTTTGGTACGCTGTGGCCCATGGTGGCTGAGATGGCATTTGACCGGAAACTCTCGGTCGGAGCGCCATTTTTTAATGCGGCCTTCACACCATTCATGATTGCCCTGGGGATCGTGCTGCCTGTTGGCGCTATGCTGCCCTGGAAGCGGGGCAGGTTGGGTCGCGCGGCGTGGTCTCTGCGCTATGCATTCATTCTTGCAGTAGCGTTGGCGATACTGGTCTGGGTGATACAGACAGGGCGCAGCGCTTTAGGGCCTGTTGGTCTGTTCCTAGGCGCTTGGATTACGTTCGGTGCTCTTGTCGATCTTTGGAGCCGAACAGGCCGCAAAGGCAGCCTTGCACGCCTGTTCCGCCTTCCGGGTGCTGATTGGGGTAAAGCCGTCGCCCATACTGGCTTGGGTGTCACAATGTTTGCCATCGCGGGACTGACAGCTTGGGAAGTCGAAGATATTCGAGTCGCCCAACCCGGTCAGCCATTCGAAGTTGGGCAGTTCACTTTGACATTGCAGGATGTGCGCCGGGTCCAGGGACCGAACTATTTCTCGACCATGGCGGATGTGATGGTGGAACAGGATGGGCGTTTTGTCACGACGCTTAACCCTGAAAAGCGTGACTACCCCGTGGCGCGCATGCCGACGACAGAAGCCGCGATTGACTATCGTTTCTTGCGTGATCTTTATGTTGTGATCGGTGATCAACAGGCGGATGGCGGCTGGGTGATGCGAACCTACATCAAACCTCTCGCCAACTGGATTTGGGGCGGATGTATCTTGATGGCTCTGGGAGGTGCGCTCAGCCTTTCGGACCGCCGTTTCCGGGTCGCAGCTGGTGCGCGTAAGACGCCTGCAGGTGGGGTGCCGGCCGAATGAAACGTTTACTTTTGATAGTGCTGCTGATCGCGTCACCGGTTTTGGCTGTTCAGCCGGACGAGGTTCTGGATGACCCGGCGCTTGAAGCGCGGGCGAGGGATATCAGCACGGGCTTGCGCTGTCTGGTCTGTCGGAACGAAAGCATTGATGAAAGTAATGCCGAGCTTGCGCGTGATTTGCGCATTCTTCTGCGGGAACGTCTTGTTGCGGGCGATACGGACCAAGAGGCAGTCGAATTTATCGTTGATCGCTATGGCGAATACGTTCTTCTGAAACCAACCACGACCGGAGCCAATCTGATGCTTTGGTTGGCGGGCCCGATCATGTTGCTGATCGCGGCGGGCATGGGCTGGAGCTTTTTGCGGAAGCGTTCGCGGCATCAACAAGCGGCGCATTCTGATGCGCTGACCGATGAAGAACAGGAACGCTTGCGCCAAATCTTGGAAGACTGACGCGCGGTTCTGCTTTTCCTTTTTCCACATTTGCGTCAGGGTTTTGCGAAACACTGCGCAGGTGAGGATGTACATGGAATACGAAGCGATCCTTCTGGATATTACCGATGATTTGGCGGTTTTGACATTGAACCGACCAGACAAGATGAATGCGCTGACGACGCAGATGCGGGCCGAGATCACCTATACGATGAAAGAAGCGGCTCGCCATGCCAGAGCAATTGTTTTGACAGGGGCTGGGCCTGCGTTCTGTTCTGGCCAGGATCTAGGGGACGCGTCGAGCACAGGAAAGATCGATCTCGAACGAGCATTACGGGATGAATATGAGCCTATGCTTGAGGCGGTTTACGACTGCCCGGTGCCAACGATCGCGGCCGTTAACGGGGCGGCAGCAGGGGCAGGGGCGAATCTCGCACTCTGTGCCGATGTCGTAATCGCAACCGAGAGCGCCTATTTCCTGCAGGCCTTTGCTCGGATCGGATTGCTGCCTGATGCTGGTGGAACTTGGTTCATGCCGCGTCAGATGGGATTTGCCAAAGCGATGGGCGCTGCTTTGTTTGCTGACAAGATCAGCGCGCGTCAGGCGGACGACTGGGGGTTGATCTGGGAAGCAGTCTCTGACGATCAGTTCGACGCGCATTGGCGCGAACGGGCCACCTATTTGGCTAATGGCCCAACTGCCGGGTTCCGGGCAATCAAACAAGCGATCCGGGGGACCTACGATAGAACATTGCCGAAACAGCTTGCCGCCGAGGCGCACCTGCAAGGCGAATGCGGTAGAACCCGTGACTTTGCCGAAGGTGTGGTGGCATTTCTGGAAAAACGCTCCCCGAAATTCGAGGGGCGCTGAGAGATCATTCAGGCGCGGCGGCGACGTCGTGTTCGTCGTTCAGGCGCCGCCTCGTCGCCGGTGCCATCTGAGGCTGAGGTAAACGGACCAAGCGCCGATGTAATCTGATCCAGGGTCGGTCGATCTCCGCGTTGGCTGCTATCCAGTGCTTCCCGCATCTTGCGCAGATGCGCAGGCATGGTGCCACAGCACCCGCCAATAATAGTCGCACCTGCATCTCGGGCCATGACGGCGTATTGGCCCATCAGTTCGGGCGTTCCGTCGTAGTGGATATGTCCGTCCACGTATTTCGGAATGCCCGCGTTTCCCTTGGAAATCAGCGGACGTTCGCTGCCCTGAGCAGCGAAACCAAGCACCGTACGCAAAATGTCGGACGCACCCGTACCGCAATTGGCCCCAAAGGCCACAGGGGGATTGGGTAGGGTTTCGACAATCATCGCCAGATCAGAGGATGTAACACCCATCATGGTCCGGCCCGCGGTGTCAAAGCTCATTGTGCCGCACCAGGGCATGTCGGCCAGTGCAAAGGCCTCAGCTGCGGCACGGAACTCTTCTGGGGCGCTGATGGTCTCAAGCCACAGAACGTCTGCGCCTCCGGCTTTCAACGCCTCTGCCTGCTCATGAAACATCTCGACGGCTTCAGCATGCGAAAGGCTGCCAACGGGCTCCATGATTTCACCGGTCGGGCCAACAGAACCTGCCACAACAATTGGGCGGCCTGCTTTGTCTGCAACTTCACGACCCAGCTCTGCTCCGATACGGTTCAATTCGGTCACACGGTTCTGGGCATCATGCAGTTTTAGACGTGCTGAGGTGCCGCCGAATGTGTTGGTGAGAAACAGATCGCTACCAGCATCGACCGAGCCCTGATACAGCGCGCGAATCTTGTCGGGAGCATCGACGTTCCACAACTCAGGTGCATCACCAGATTGCAGGCCCATGTTGAACAGGTTCGTGCCCGTCGCACCATCCGCAAGAATGACGTCGACGGTTTCAAGTAGAGTGCTGAGCGCGTTTGTCATTGAGGTATTCCAAGAATAAGGCCGTGGCCCGTCAAAATATGAGACGCCCCGTGTCTCATGACCGGGGCGTCAAATCAAATTCATAAAACTCATGAAGATCATGAGTTTTGCATTTTACGCAATCAATCTTCGGCTTCCGCCATAACCTGTTCCTTGGCTTCAACCAGCAGTTCGGCCATTTTCTCACGAATCTTGGCCTCGTCTGCAAGATCGCCAAGATAGCCTTTAACCGCCTCGACGACATCGTCCTCGCTGACATTCTGCAGATCGGTATGGACCAGTTCCTGGCCATATTTCCGCGCTTGCTCTACGGTTTCGCCCTTCAGTGTCGATGCCCAGACAGCCATAAACCGGTTACGGCGCATCCGTGCGATGAACTGCATCTTTTCGTCATGAGCGAATTTGCTTTCAAATGCGGCTTCGCGTTCGTCGAATGTGGTCATTGGTTGGGGACCCCTTGGCTTGAATTCTCTTTCCTGATGATATGACTATACGACGCCTCGGGCGCAAGGTATTTGCGCTGCGTCAAAGCCTCTCGGGGTCGCGAACTTGCGGGAAGGCGGGGCTTGCACTATGAGGGCGCCAACGTAAGGGGACTCATTCCCTTTCCCCAGCCTGGAAAGGTCGCTCATGGCGCGTCGCAAGAAGATTTACGAAGGTAAAGCCAAAATTCTGTATGAAGGCCCGGAACCGGGAACCATCGTGCAGTATTTTAAAGACGACGCCACTGCTTTCAACGCCGAGAAAAAAGATGTCATCGACGGCAAGGGTGTTCTGAACAATCGTTTGAGTGAATTCTTCATGACTGGTCTGGCCCAGATCGGGGTGCCAACGCACTTCATCCGCCGTCTTAACATGCGCGAACAACTGGTGCGGAATTGCGAGATCGTGCCGCTGGAAGTCATCGTGCGCAACTATGCCGCCGGAACGATGTCCAAACGTCTTGGTATCGCCGAGGGGACTCAGCTGCCGCGCCCGATTGTTGAATACTGCTACAAGGACGATGCGCTGGGTGATCCGCTGGTGACTGAAGAGCACATCGCGGCATTCGGCTGGGCTAGCCAGCAGGACATGGACGATATCCTGAGCCTTGCACTGCGTGTGAATGATTTCATGAGCGGTGTAATGCTGGCTGTCGGCATTCGACTGGTCGATTTCAAGATTGAGATCGGGCGCGTGTTCGAAGGTGATTTCCAACGCCTGATCATTGCGGACGAGATCAGCCCCGACAGTTGCCGTCTTTGGGATATCGAAACCGGTCAGAAGTTGGACAAGGATGTGTTCCGCCGCGACTTGGGCAGCCTGACGGATGCCTATTCGGAAGTCGCCCGTCGTCTTGGTGTTCTGCCCAAAAGTAATGTGACCAAGCCAACGCTGATCAACTGATCCTGCCCCGGACGGGCAGGGTTGTCCGACACGCCCAAGCGGGGTATCCCGCGCGCAACGAAACGGATCGGAGAGCGGTCCACCAGTGGAGTTTTCGAAAATGAAGGCACGTGTGCATGTGATGCTCAAGAACGGGGTTCTGGACCCGCAGGGTGAGGCTGTGCGTCACGCATTGGGTGCGATGGGTTTTGATCAGGTCGAAGGTGTCCGTCAGGGCAAAGTGATCGATTTGGAACTGGCCGACGGCGCGACCGAAGCGGACGTAACTAAAATGTGCGAAAAGCTGTTGGCCAACACGGTCATCGAACGCTTCGAGATCGAACTGCTCTGAGTTTTTCCGACCTAGGAGGGTCCGCCATGCGCGCAGCCGTCATCGTTTTCCCCGGTTCCAACTGCGATCGCGATCTCGCTGTCGCCTTCGAACAGGCCGGTTTTTCCGTCGATATGGTCTGGCACAAGGATGCCGCGCTGCCCGAGGGTATCGATATCGTTGGTGTTCCGGGTGGATTTTCCTACGGCGACTATCTGCGCTGTGGCGCGATTGCGGCACAGTCACCGATTTGCAAAGCGCTGGCTTCGCATACCGAGCGTGGTGGTTACGCCGTCGGTATCTGCAACGGGTTTCAAGTTTTGACCGAAACCGGAATTCTGCCCGGCGCACTGCTGCGAAATGCTGGTCTGAAATACATCTGCAAAACTATCGGACTAAAAGTCGAAACCAGCGACAGTGCATTTACCGAAGGGTATAATGCCGGTGATGTGATCGATATCCCGATTGCCCATCATGATGGTAACTATTTCGCCGACGACGCGACCATTTCTGAACTTAAGGATCAGGATCGCATTGCCTTCACTTACGCCGAGAATCCCAACGGTTCGCGCGACGATATTGCGGGCATTTTATCACACAACCGCCGCGTGTTAGGCATGATGCCCCACCCCGAGCGGGCGGCGGATTCAGGCCACGGTGGCACTGATGGAACGGCGCTCTTCCGCGCATTGGCCGGGGTGTTGGCGCCAGCGTGACTTGAGGTCATCAGTCGGGACGCGTAGCGTCAGAACATGACTGCCCAAGATCAATCAGACCGCAACGGGTTCCTGAACCGACTGCGTGGCTCGCCAATGGGCTGGCGGTTGCGTCTTGCTGTGTTCTTGCTGCTGCTTGTAACGGTCGCCACAGTCTGGATTACCAACAGTCTTCTGACCAGCCGTTTCACGGAATCCACCCGCAACCGGGCCGAACTGCGTCTGGCGCTGTATTCCGGTAACTTGCTCAGTGAATTGCGTCGCAATTCCATCGTTCCGCAACTTCTTTCCAGAGACCCAACGCTGATCTCGGCCTTGCAGTCCAGTGACTATACGCTGTCGACTCAGCGGCTGATCTCTTTTGTAGAAGAAATCGGAGCGGCGTCGCTGGTTCTGTTGGACGGAGATGGGCTTACGGTGGCGGCAACCGATCGCAATCGATTGGGTGAGGGGCATCGTAGCTCTCCCTACTTCATTGATGCGATGCGATCGAATGCTACGATATTCTCGGTCATCCCGCGCGAGGCTGGGGGATACAGCTTTGTCTATTCACGCAGAATTGAAGCCAATGCAGAGATACTCGGGGTGATTGTGGTCGAGGTCGATTTGCAAAAATTCGAGCGCGCCTGGGCCGGGATTTCTGATGCAGTGATGGTGACAGACAGCACCGGTGCGATCATTCTGTCGACTGAACCACAATGGCGTGGCCTGGAAGAAGGAAGCGCTATTCTGCGCCAGCCCCCTCAAAGTGCCATTCAACGTGCGATCCGCGCGACGGCCGACTGGAATGCGCTGCCGCCGGATGCTTACTTGCAAGGCGAAGCTGTGATGCGAATGGAAACTCGCATACCGTTCCGGGGCTGGCAGATGACATCGTTCACCACCTATTCGTCAATCCGGGAACGTGTGAACAGCGTCCTCGCGCTTGAAATCATGGCATTTGCGATTCTTCTGGCGCTGACCTTCTATGCGCTCAGTCGCAGGGCCACCTCGCGCATGACTTTGTTCCAGCGAGAGTCGGCGGAGCTTCGCGCATTGAACGCCAGGCTGCAGCGGGAAATCGCTGAGCGAGAAAGGGTTGAAAAGACGCTGGAAGTTGCTGAGCAAACGCTTGCTCAAAGCTCGAAACTGGCGGCTCTGGGTGAGATGTCGGCAGCGGTGAGCCACGAGTTGAACCAGCCGCTGGCCGCTATGAAAACCTATCTGGCAGGCGCGCGTTTGCTGTTGCGTCGGAACCGACCCGAAGAAGCTCTGGCAAGTTTTGGTCGCATTGATGGTTTGATTGAACGGATGGGTGCGATCACGCGCCAGCTAAAGTCGTATGCCCGCAAGGGCGCGGATGCGTTTTCGCCTGTAAATCTAGGCGAAGCACTGGCATCGAGCCTGTCGATGATGGAGCCGCAGCTCCGTCAAAGGCACGTTAAGATAACCCAGATTTTACCCGAAGTCCCTGTTATAGTGATGGGGGATCGGATGCGGATTGAACAGGTTATGGTCAATCTCTTGCGCAATGCGCTGGATGCCACCAAATCTGTAGCTGAACCTGATGTCGAGATTATCCTGGCTACAGGAGATACTGCTGTACTGACCGTACGTGATAATGGCCACGGGATCGAAGATATCGAAAATCTGTTTGAGCCGTTTTATACGACCAAACGCCCCGGAGACGGTGTTGGTCTGGGGCTTGCCATCTCGTCCGGGATCGTAAACGACCATGGCGGACGTTTGACCGCACGAAACGGCCAACAGGGCGGCGCAGTGTTTGAGATGCAATTGCCCATTCTGGGAAGCGACGGCCTTGAGGCCGCGGAATAAAGGAAGTGACTATGGCACAGGCCATGAAAATCGCCATCGTGGATGATGAACAGGACATGCGCCAGTCAATTAGCCAGTGGCTGGCTTTGTCGGGGTATGACACGGAAACCTTCGCCAGCGCCGAAGATGCGCTCAAGGTGCTTGGTCCGGAATATCCGGGGATCGTGATCTCTGACATCAAAATGCCGGGTATGGATGGCATTCAGCTTCTAAAGAAATTGATGGGCGCGGATAGCACATTACCGGTGATTATGATCACAGGGCACGGCGATGTCCCAATGGCCGTCGAAGCCATGCGGGTGGGTGCTTTTGATTTTCTTGAGAAACCGTTCAATCCTGACAAGATGTCTGAACTGGCCAAGAGGGCCAGCAACGCACGACGTTTGACACTGGACAACCGGGCGCTGCGCCGCGAATTGTCGGGTGGCACTCAGATCATGAATAAGCTGATTGGCGCCAGCCCCGTCATGGAACGCTTGCGCGAGGATATTCTTGATCTGGGGCAGGCCGATGGTCACGTTCTGATTGATGGTGAAACGGGGACCGGGAAGACTTTGGTGGCGCATGCCCTGCACGCTGTCGGGAGCCGGGCGGGCAAAAAGTTTGTTCTGGTTTCTTGTGCCGCGTTGGAAGAGGAAGCGTTGTCGAAGCGCTTGTTTGGCCCGATGCTGCCAGAGGATACTCAGTTGCCTGCCATCGAAGAAGCACGAGGCGGGACATTGGTTTTGGAAGATGTCGAAGCGCTGAGCGATACGCTGCAGGCGCGTTTGCTGAGTGTTATGAACGAACAGGGGACGCCTGCGGAAACGCGGATTGTTGCGATCTCGAATCTGCAGGAGGCCGGCAAGACATCCGAGGATGTTTTGCGGCCTGACCTGTTCTACCGGCTTGCGGCCTTGCGCATCACGATGCCGCCGCTGCGTCAGCGCGGCGAGGATATCCTGACTCTGTTTACGCGCTTGAGCGAACAGTTTGCCGAAGAATATGGTTGCGATGCACCCCAGGTCAGCGCACAAGAAGCGGCGCAGCTATTGCAAGCCCCTTGGCCGGGGAATGTTCGGCAGTTGATCAATATTGCCGAGCGCGCAGTGCTTCAATCGCGACGCGGGTCAGGGACGATTGCGTCGCTGCTGATGTCAGATCATGAAGAGATGCAGCCCGTAATGACCACCGAGGGCAAGCCGCTAAAGGAATATGTTGAAGCTTTCGAACGGATGCTGATCGACAATACGATGCGCCGTCATAAGGGATCGATCGCATCCGTGATGGAAGAGCTTTGCCTGCCGCGCCGAACTTTGAATGAAAAGATGGCAAAGTATGGATTGCAGCGCTCGGATTACCTGTAGGCCGGAGAGGGGGCCAGCCCCCTCTTGAGCCTTAGGCTCAATTCACCCACGAGATATTTTCAGCCAGATGAAGAGATCCTGTGCTGTGATCTGTGGGTGTTATTCAGTTTGCCCATTGTCTTTTCCACAGGACTGCTTTTATTGTGTTCGGACGGGCCGGGCGATTTGACGCCCAGAAGTCCCGAATCATTGAGTTTCGCTGCTGATCTGCTGCTGAGGATCATTTCCACGCAGTTCAGCAGGCCGATTGTGCCCCAGCCGGGGCAACTGAGTACCTGAACCCGTTCTGGCGGGTGAAAGGAATAATGGGCAGGCCGCGGCCCTATCCCGTGCCTGTCGGAGAAGAACCGCGATGACGCGCGCGCAACGATTGAGTATACGGGCAGGGGGCCACAGCGCCGCACCCTGCCGCGCGCCGTCTGAAATCGCCCGTACAAGACACCTCCCCAAAAGCGCCTGTCCGCCTGGACGGGTCAGGACAACGCGTTTGGCGCGGTGCACCAAGGACACATGGCTAAGAAAATGCTTATCGATGCCACCCACGCGGAGGAAACCCGCGTTGTGGTGGTCGATGGAAACAAGGTTGAGGAATTTGACTTTGAATCCGAAAACAAACGCCAGCTTGCTGGCAACATCTATCTTGCAAAAGTAACGAGGGTTGAGCCGTCGCTTCAGGCGGCTTTTGTGGATTATGGCGGTAACCGGCACGGGTTTCTGGCGTTTTCTGAGATTCATCCGGATTATTATCAAATCCCGGTCGCCGACCGCGAAGCGCTGATGGAAGAAGAGCGCGCTTATGCCGAAGCCATGAGGGCACGGGATGAGGCGGAGGAATCCAAACCCAAAAAACGTCGCTCGCGCTCACGCAGCAAGGCGGCAGATGTGAAAACGGATGACCCGGTCGAAACCCTCGAAGTTTCGTCCGAACCCACCGGTATGGAAACCATCGATCTGGGAGATGAAACTGAGGAGACCGATCTATCGGTTCCCGAGGGGACTTCGCCCATGGAAACGGTTGCTGAGACCCCTGTAGAGGAACCGGCCGACGAAGCAGTTGACCAGTCGGAAGAGACCGCGATTGAGCAGGTTGCCGAGCAAGAGGCACCCAGCGCGGAAGATTCCTCTGAGGAGCAATCCGAAGCTGTTGCAGGGGATGTCACAGAAGGAGCATCCGAAGAGACTGCCGAGGATGCGGCTCAAGAAGAAGCCGTTGAGGGCTCTGTTGACACGGAGACCTCGGAGGAGGCTGATCAAGACGTGGACGAGAGCGAGGAGGCCAAGGCGCCGGACGCTGCCTCGAAAGACGACTCGATCGAATCCGTAGCGGATGAAGATGATAGCGAGGACATCCGTCCTCCGCGTAAACCGCGCCCACGCCGGTACAAGATTCAAGAAGTCATCAAGGTGCGCCAGGTTTTGCTGGTGCAGGTGGTCAAGGAAGAACGTGGCAACAAGGGTGCGGCGCTGACCACATATCTTTCGTTGGCCGGTCGTTATTGCGTGCTGATGCCAAACACGGCGCGCGGTGGAGGGATCAGCCGCAAGATCACCAACGCGGCCGACCGGAAAAAATTGAAGGACATCGCCTCGGAGATCGACGTACCAACAGGTGCGGGTCTGATCGTGCGCACGGCAGGGGCCAAGCGCACCAAGTCAGAGATCAAGCGCGACTATGAATACCTGCAACGTATGTGGGAACAGATTCGAGAACTGACGCTGCAATCCATCGCGCCGGCAAAGATTTACGAAGAAGGCGACCTGATCAAAAGGTCGATCCGCGATCTCTATAATCGTGATATCGATGAAGTTCTGGTTGAAGGTGAGGGCGGGTATCGCATCGCCAAAGACTTCATGAAGATGATCATGCCGTCCCATGCCAAGAACGTGAAACGGTATGAGGATGCGCTGCCACTTTTCGCGCGTTATCAAGTGGAGAGCTATCTGGCAGGGATGTTCAACCCGACGGTTCAGTTGAAATCGGGTGGCTACATCGTTATCGGCGTGACCGAAGCCCTGGTGGCAATCGACGTGAACTCGGGTCGGGCGACCAAAGAAGGCTCGATCGAGGAAACTGCGCTTAAAACGAACCTAGAGGCCGCAGAAGAGGTGGCACGCCAATTGCGTCTGCGCGATCTTGCGGGCCTGATCGTCATCGACTTCATTGATATGGACGAGCGTAAGAACAACTCGGCTGTTGAAAAACGCTTGAAGGACAAGCTGAAAACAGATCGCGCCCGTATTCAGGTGGGCCGGATTTCGGGCTTTGGTCTGCTTGAGATGAGCCGCCAACGTCTGCGGCCTGGTATGCTTGAAGCGACGACACAGCCGTGCCCGTCTTGCCATGGCACTGGTCTGATCCGATCGGATGACAATATGGCGCTGTCGATATTGCGCCAGATCGAAGAAGAAGGCACCCGCCGCCGTTCGCGTGAGGTTCTGGTGAGGTGTCCGGTCAGCATCGCCAATTTCCTGATGAACCAGAAACGTGAACATATCGCTCAGATCGAGGCGCGGTATGGTTTGTCGGTGCGCATCGAAGGGGATGTGCATCTGGTTAGCCCTGATTTCTCGATGGAGAAGTTCAAAACCGCCAGCCGCGTTGTTCCCGAGGCTACTGCCCCGGTGGTATCGGTGGATGCGTCCCTGATGGATTTGGTCGACGCCACCGAAGAGGAAGAAAGCGAAGAAGAAGTCACAGTACAGACCGAGGAAGAGACCAAGCCCAAGCGCAAGCGTCGTCGGCGTCGGCGCAAGAAGAACGCGGGCGGTTCGGAGGCGTCTGATAGTGATACTGACGAAACTGAGGCCGAGAATAACGCTGAGGCGGCTGAGCGGGCTGAAACTGTTGAGACCGAGCAGGCCGAGGCCGAACCGGTTAATGAGGAAGCGGCTGAGAAACCAGCCAAGCCCAAGAAGCGTCGGGCGCCGCGTCGCCGTAAAAAGGATGCAGATACTGACGCCGATGCCAACGAAACTCAGTCTGCCACAGATGACACGGCGGCTGAACAGGCGAACGAACTAGTTGCTTCCACAGTTGAGGTTTCCGACGCTGAACCAGAGCAAACCCCAGAAGCCCAGAACCCCGGGGAAGCACCCGAACCTGAGGTTGCCGAGGCTCAGCCAGTAGAAGCTTCTGAACAGGCTGAACCGGTGGCCATAGAGGCCGAGGAACAGCCTATAGAGATTGAACCTGAAGTTGTAGAGACTGAGACCCCGGAGCCTGTCCTGGAGGTTGTGACGGAAGAACCTGAACCTGCGCCAGCCAAGCCAAAGCGGCGCGGGTGGTGGTCACTCGGGCAATAAAGAAAAGGCGGGCTGATTGCAAGCCACTATAGATAAATGTTGACGAGCTATCGACCAGCAGTTAGGCTGCTGGTCGTTTTCGTTTAGAAATAAGAACTTGTGACGTGCCGGAACCCAAGAAAGCTTCGCAAAAATCTGCGAACAAAATGAGAACTCGGCTTCCTCGCCTGCCGGGTGGCTTCTCCGTCAATTTTTGCCGCAATCCAATTTGTGACCTTTACGGCGTTTTACCTGACCCAAGAGATGGGCGCGGCCGACCAGCTACTCCTGGTTCGAACATGGCGCGGGGCAAGGTCTCCGGTTCTGGAGATGAGCGCACCTATGTTTGCCCAAGTTGCGGACGGTCTAGCATCCTCAAATCCAACAGGGCATTGGCGGAAGAATACGCAAGGCTCTCCCGCCTGAACAGAAGAACAAAACGTGAAAGTTGTCCGAGTGTTGCATGTATCAATCATGGAGCGACCGTTAGGCTCATGCCGAGCCGGTATCGAAAGTTTGGTAAGACGGCCAAAGGAGATCCAAGATATCAGTGCAAAGCGTGTAAGAAGACCTTCTCGATTGGTCGCTCGACGAGGCGACATAAGCGTAGCGACCTAAATGGTAAAGTCTTTAGATCGTTGGTTAATGGCGTGACACTTTCAGCTATCTCACGATTACTCGATACATCACTTCCGGAAGTCTATTCGAAGATCGACTTCATCCACGAGCAATGCCAAGCCTTTGCGGCAGATCGGGAGAAGCGACTGCCCGAAGTATTTGAAGGAGATAGTCCTCACTTCGCCACGGACACACAAATCCTTCAGGTGAACTGGCCCGACAGAGGTATTCGTAAACTTGTAGAAGTGCGCCACATGTGCACCGTGCACAGCGACAGCAAGTATGTCATTGCGTCTACAACAGATGTTGATCCTGACGTTCACCCGCTTGCCGTCGAAAAGGTGATGGATATTATCGGAGACAAAGAAAAACCTCGTTCTATGCGGGAGAACGCTCGGATTTGGTTTGCCAGTGAATACATCGAGTACATTTGCAAACGACACGAGGCGACAAACCCAAAATCAAGTAGGTGGCACCGTAACAAAAAGCCAAGAGAACTTGATGACGATATCAGGCTCCTTGAAATGGCCGCCAGGGTTCGACAAGACGCGGCCGAGTTTGCGCATATCATGCTGCTCAAGAAGAAGATCGGTCGAAAGTACCGACTGCTGAACTTTTCAGTTGACCGCGATACGGGTGTCTCTTCAGCCTTTTTGGCTGTGTTCAAAAATGAAGTGCAGAAGAGAGTGGTGCGGATTGCAGACGTCACCATGGCAAAGAATGAAAGCCATCCGCGACGCCTGGGGTTTGTGGCTGATGGTAACAAGGAATTAGAGCGCGTGGAGTATTTGATGCGTCAGGCAGGGTACTTGCCTGGAGACGGTGATCAGGCTGTCTCCAGACCACAGGACGGCGCCATGGAGTACCTTTTGGAAGCTTCATTTGGCAATATAGCACTCTCCGATATCAGGGCGGTCCTAATGGATCATACCGGTCAGTCTGAATCGGCCGGCATTCACTATCCGTTCCACTTCATCAACGAGCCGCATAAGCGGGTGATTTTCCGCACTGACCCAACACGATTAGATTTTGCCCAGATGGCCCAGTTCGCAGTTAGGGCGGGAACACATCCGGTGGATATGTATCACGCTCGGGCACGGACCAAGGTCATGGGATTTGAGCGTGGCTTGTCAACCTCGGGGCGCAAAAGCCTTTGGTACTACAAGCAGTACTACAATCCTGTCATGGTCATGAAGCTGGTGGATATCCTGAGGTTTGCCCATAACTACACCGACCTCATGGTAAAAGAACACAAGAGCCCAGCTATGAAGCTCGGTATTGCGAAGGGCTTTGTGTATGATCGGGATCTCTTCAGTTTTTGAATTCGGTAAGCAAAAAAACCGCCGTTCGTTTTTGCATCGCCCGAAGGCCGCTTTGCGGACAAAGTCGCCATCGAAGGCTGAACAATCAAGGACTATTTGCAGCCCAGAGGAGACAATCAAAACCGAGTTTTTTCGCTAACCAAATGCTGGAGGTAACCGCGCTTTGCAGTTGCACTTGATGCCGGCGTAGATCGACCTTAGTGCGATCAAGCACATGTCCCCGAGCCGTGGTCAGACTAGCGACAGAGTTGACGCAGCGCGAGTTTCCGGCCCTGTTCGTTTCTTATGGAACTTGTTTCACGCCCATTCGTTAGAAAAAGTACTTGATTCCAATGTATGGACCATGCTGGTCGACATCATAGGCGAATTCACCGGAACTCAAAGTGTCACTATAGTCTACGCTAAAGTAACGATATCCGAATGTGAGCGCAGCTTTCTCCCACGGCTGATAGTCGAAACCAACGTTTGCGCCAACCTGGAGATCATTTCCACCGGCACCGAACCCGCCAAGTTCCAAAGACGCAATCCCAGTCCATTTCTGGTTTACCCGCCACATTCCGCGTATTCCGACTACTGGTTCGATCCAGCCCTGATCTCCGCCCAATGTAGGTGGATTTCTCGGTCCCGGGGTAGTTAGGTCAATTTCCTGACGAATGGAGTTGTACCTCAGACCGCCTTGGAGATCGATTGCATATCGCTGGCTCCTGCTACCGTACACGCCATTTGCAACACGGTAAGCCCCCAGCACACCAAACCATTTTTGACGAACGTCGACGTTAATCCCGGCACCGAGAGGGCCAGGCAATGTGGTATCCTGTTCGATCCCCACATAATTCGCATCAACGATGATCCCAAAATCCCCGTTCCAAGCCTCGTACCGGCCGGCTGCCGCGAAATCGAGCACATCCAGGACGTCACCAAGGTCCAGATCCAATTCCGCGGATTGTCCAGCCACGGTTGACGTACCTGTGGTTCTTAGGGGTGTGAACAGATAGAATGAGGCTTCATGCCGCCAGCCTGTTTCGTTTTGACCTGGCGCAGGTAGAGACTGAGCGCGGGAATGCCCGGGCATAGATAATACGCCGGACAGAAATACGAGTGCGCTAATTAATCTGAGATGGAGCATCGGAGTTTCCTTGCATATTGGCGGCGGTTAGTAGTTGAATCTGAGACCTATCCCGGCACCTTGGTCGTAGGGTCTGTCAGCACCAATACCGACCAACACATCTGCGTAGAGGGCAATTCCAGGGCTGAGGTTCTTACCGATCTGGAATTCTGCGGTCGCGGGCCACGCATCATTTTCCCAATCGTATGGAGCTTTGATATCTGCTTTGACCCAATACCCGTCACCAAATGGCTGAAGCGCAATAAGGCGCATCGCAGTCTGGCTGACATCGGTCGAACCGTTATATGAAGCAAAGTGCTGGACCAGAGGGATCAGAGTCAGCCCAGTATTAGTGTTTGCAAATGCGAACCCACCAAATGGGGCTATCTGATCCGACCCGGTGCCGATGCCTTCGTCAGGGTCACCAAAATCGAGGATCCACTCCAAACCAAGTGCGGACTTCACGCTCCAGGTGTCATTCAAGGGTTTCTGTGAGGGAAAGTAGATCAGCTTGAAGCTTGTCTTTTCGAACCCGTTGAACCTTTCGCCAGTAGCATTCGTTGAATTGTAGTGGAGCTCGTATTTTAGTTTTAGATCGGGGCGTAACATGTATGCACCATCGACAAAGGCATCCTGACGGTCTGCACCCCGTGCCAAATCGAAGTACTGATATCGAATGTCGGTGTTGTTAATCGCAGCCAATGGATTTGACGCGTTTTCCTCAGCTTCGGAAGCAGAGCCTACCACGACCAGTGCATAGATCAGAGGAACAAGACAATGGAAGTTGCGTAACATCATACACCTGGGAGAAGTTGGATGGTCAGGTTAGACGGCGACAGGTTCTCGCCGCCGTCTACCTTCATCATTGCCAGCTGGAGAAGACTTCTCGGGTCAACTCGCTTTCGGGACGAAGGTTCTCAATACCTTCATACGGCACACCCTTGCCCAGCGGCAGATGCGGGTGTTTTGCAATGGTTTTCTCATGCCGCTTCACCATGTCTTGGAATGATGCACCGGACCATAATGAATACCCGACAAGCGGATGTTCTTCACGTGGGTCGCGATAGACATTGAACACGGGGGCTGCAGCTCCGGGCTGACCGGGGGCCGGCAAATGCATTTTGAACTCTTGCTTCACGACTGAACGCAACACGGGCCCTTCGTACACATAGACGTAGTCGCGACGCGAGTTGCCTTCACCTTCAAGTAGCAGCGCAGTCTGGTCAATGCCGTCGATCACGCGGTCGCGCGGGATGCGGTCAGTTGCGCCTGCGATCCGCGCGAAGGTGGTGAACAGGTCAGATACATGCACGATGTCACCTGCTGCACTACCTGGCTCAATAGCGCCGGGCCAGCGGATGAACGCGTCAGTTCGCACACCGCCTTCAAGGTGCTGCGTCTTGCCGCCGCGATAAATCAACTGGTTCAGACCGGACGTTCCTTCGTAGTGATACATCAAGCCATTGTCAGCCATGATCATGACGACGGTGTTGTTCGCCTTGCCAGTTTCATCCAGCTTAGTCAGAACCTCACCGATCCAGCCGTCCAGAACCTGCAACTTGTCGGCATGAACGCCACCATTGCGGGAAACGGCTTGATCCGGATAAGCAAAATTCAGCGGATAGAGTGGCCAGTATTGCATAAAGAATGGGTCGTCCTGCGAGGCGAGGCGGTCTAGCTGTTCCAGTGCCTGTCGCTGATAGCGCAGGTTCATTTCTTCGTATTTGGCCTGTGTCCATTCTTCGCCCGGCGCCATGTCGACTTCGCGAGCCAAGCCGCCTACTTCCCCTTCAACGCCGGTTACCAGACCGTAGGGCTTGAATCGCTCATCCAGCTGGAATTGGTTGGACTGACCGGATGGATGGAAGCCAAGCATGTTGTTGGCAACCATAGCATCCCGGGTCATCAGGCTGAGTTGAACCTGCTGATGCAAGGGGAATGCGGCCCAATCAAACCCTTGGTTGTGCGGATAGGCCTGCTCAATATCGCCCTGGTGCCATTTCCCAACATGCGCAGTGTTGTATCCTTCTTCCTTCAGGATCTCGGCAATCGTGACTTCTTCAGCTGCAAGACCTTCGCCAACCAGCGCAACTTTGACCTCTTCAACGCCGGCGCGCACCGGATGACGACCGGTCAACATGGCCGTTCGTGTCGGTGTGCAGGATGGCTCAGTATACATCCTCATCAAGGACATACCTTCGGTGGCAAAGTCGTTGATGTTGGGCGTATCGAAACCGGTGACGTAGTTCATCGTCCGGTTACCCATTTGACCGAAGCTGACATCGTCGATCAGGATATACAGGATATTGGGCGGCTGGCCGCCATTGGCGTCGCGGATCTCGGCAAGTTTCGCCTCAATCTCGGTGTCCTGCGCATCCCATTGCTCTCCAAACTGTGCGCGCAAGAACTCAAACTCTCCATCATGGATGATGGGCGCATCCTGGGCAAAACCCGCGCCAGCCATCAGCACCATGGCTGAGGCATGTTTCAATAATGATCTCATCGGTATCCCTTCCCCTATGGATTACATCTTTCCTGCGCGCCGCAGCGATTGGAGGATTTCATCCCGAAGACCATCCAGGGTATCGCGGATATCGCAGGCGAATTGGTACGAGTGGCTTCCCGGCTCCGAGTTCATTGACAGAAACTCGTCACATAGAAGCTGATAGTCGCGGCAGATCTCATCGAATTCCGTATCCGCGCGCCGTAAATCCGCAATTGCGGTTTGGTGATCGGGAAACAGGGTATCAAAGGCGTAACGTTCCAATTGCGATGACTCATTCGATGGATCAGCAGACTGCCCTGAGTTTTCGCCGAATTCACTTCTCACAAAAGGTTTATCGGGGCATAATACGGTGTAATCTAATGCGTAACTTACTGAAAATATGGATTTAACCAAAGACACATCTACTGCACTGAATGAGGGCGGGTCACCTGTGCCCAAAGATGTTCGGGCGGCACTTCAGCGGCTTGTCAAATCTTCGACCTTCGCGGGTTCGCAGCGATTGCAGGACTTTTTGGTGTATGTGGTCGAAGAATCGCTCAACGGTCGGGCCGATGATATTCGTGCCAAGACCATCGCCATGGATGTTTATGGTGGGACCCCGTCAGAGATGTCGCGCCGTGAAAACGTGGTTCGGGTCGATGCTGGTCGACTGCGTCGCAAGCTTGCCGAATACTATGCCAAAGACGGTCTCGAAGAAGGCACGATATTCGACCTGCCAAAGGGCGGCTATGCACCTGAGATTCTGGTCAGGTCGCCCGAGACGTTTCAGCCTCCTCCGGCTGGGTCGGAAATCAGAGCAAACACTTGGCGTCGCCCGTTCGTTGGAGTTGCCGGCCTCTTCGTTCTAGCCTGTTTTGTCGTTGCTGTTGTGGTGCTATCGAAAAAACTGGCGGATCCAGTCGGTTCGCCAGCCGACGGACTGAGTCGTGACGAGCGCAGCGCCATATTTGATGCATCCCCTATGCGCCTTCAGGCTGTAAATCTGGCCAATACTGGTCGTGATCTAATCTTTCCGGCCTTGGAACCTGCGCGTCTTGACGCGGCCTTAACCATATTCAAGGGGGCAATTGAAAACGACGAAAGCTACTTCGGCGGTCATGCAGGCGCTGCGCAGGTCGCTGCGACAATTGCTGTGCTTACATCAGATGCCGACCTAGCTAAGGAAATGTTGAACTACGCCGACGCTCAGGCAAACAGGGCCATCGAGTTGGCCCCGGAAACGGGGTGGAGTCAGTCCGCAATGGCCTGGGTCAAGTTTGCCAAGGGAAACTGGCCTGAGGCCATAGAATTTGCGCAAAGAGCACGGCGTTTGGCACCGCACGACGTACATGTTTTGGAGTTCGTCTCGCTGGTTCTTCTCTATTCCGGTTCATTTGAACAAGTCGTAGAAATTAGCGAGGACGCACTTTCAAAAATCAAACTAGAGCGGGGTTATGTGTTTCAGAACGCGATGGGGTCAGCAAAGTTCCATATGAAGGACTATGAAGGCGCTGTGTCAGCCTTTGAACGAGTAACGGAAAAAGGCGGCCCTGTCGGACCTGTAACCGTTGCTTACCTAATGGCGTCACATCAGATGTTGGGGAATAAGGCTGAAGCTCAGACTCTATCTGAACAACTGTCACGCGAGTGGCCTGACAGTCGCGTGGGTGCGCTGTTTGAGAAGCTTTTTGCAAATCCGCAATACGGGGAAGACCTTGGTAACGCAATGAGACAGGCCAATTGGAAGCCACCAAGTTAGGAGTTTGAATTCGAATTGCGGCCGCTATTTCTCGCAATGCGGTCGTTCGCTACAACTTGCTTGAACGTCTAATTTGCGGACAAAGCCGACCTTGGAGAAAAGCGAGGTAATGCTTGAAAAATCTTGCTTCCGCTGGGATGGTTTATCCGACAGAATTTTCTGAGGAATTTCGAATGCATTTTCCCAAACTTGCCGCAGTTTCGTCGATTGCTCTTGCAATAACCAGTTCGCAAGCGCTCTCCCAGGATGGGGGACCGATACTGTTCACAAACGTCAACGTGTTTGATGGTGTGAATGAGGAAATGATTGCAAATGCCAATGTCGTTGTAACCGACAATCTGATCACAGATGTGTCCTCAGAACCCCTCGCCGTCGCCAATGGTATCGTCATCGACGGTGGCGGGCGCACGTTGATGCCGGGCCTGATCGACGTGCACTGGCACACGCTTTACTGTTGCAATCCGCAGAGTGTGGTTGTGACCGGCGATATTCTTGAGGTCGCGGTGCGGGGTGCCATCGGGTCCGAAGGCACGTTAATGCGCGGCTTTACAACGGTGCGCGACGTTGGCGGCAATTCATTTGCCATAAAACGGATGATTGACGCAGGCGAGATCGAAGGCCCCCGTATTCTGCCGTCCGGCCCACCCGTGACACAAACCGGCGGCCACTTTGACTATCGCCCCTACCAAGCGGTTCCGACGAACGGCGCGGATTCGCAATGGTACTGGTACAGCGTTGGTTTGATGGCGCAGGCTGATGGTGTTCCGGAAGTGGTCAAACGCGCGCGTGAAATCATGCGCATGGGCGCAAGCCAGCTTAAGATTTCCACCGGTGGCGGGGTGTCATCTACCTATGACCCTCTGGATGTACGCCAATACACCAAGGCCGAAATCGAGGCATTCGTAGAGGTGGCTGACACCTACAACACCTATGTTGCATCTCATGTCTTCACGGACGAGGCAGTGGAGATAGCCGTTGCCGCTGGCGTTAAGTCCATCGAGCATGGCTTCTTGATGAGCCGCGAAACGATGGAACTGATGCGCGACAACGACGTGTGGTTGTCAGTGCAGCCTCTTCTGGATGACGAGGATGGCTTTTCTTTCGACGACCCTGTTAGCCAGCAGAAATGGATCGACGTCACCAACGGTACAGATTTCACCTACAAAACGGCGAAAGAAGTTGGCGTGAAAGTCGCTTTCGGCACCGACATCCTGTTCGATCCCAAACTGGCCGAACGTCAAGGCGCGTTCCTTGCCAAGTTGCAGCGCTGGTACACGCCATACGAGGTGCTGAAAATGGCGACTTCAACCAATGCTGAACTGCTCAAACTCTCAGGCCCGCGCCACCCCTATCAACAAGGCGATTTGGGTGTAATCGCAAAGGGCGCTTATGCCGACTTAATCCTTGTGGACGGCAATCCGCTGCAAGATATCGACCTGATCGCAGACCCGCATGAGAATTTCGATCTGATCATGAAAGACGGCAAAGTCTACAAGAACACGCTGGACTGAGTTCCAGATGAAGTCCTTTGCTCAAAGCCAGCTTTGTAACGACTGCTCGGGGCTCGAAGCGGTACTTCGCTGCACCAAAATCGAACGTCTGATAATTGGCGCCAGTTTTGGAACTTCCCAATCTGAGCACAAAAGGAAAGAGGCTAAACTCTCAGCCTCTTTCAACATTTACCTATAGGGCCTTGGGCTGATTGGCCCGCCTTTTTCTTTAATACTATCGTGACGAGTCGCTAGACGGATTTTCGGATCAAATAGATCTGATGACCATCTACACTGTCTTGTGAAATGAGCGTGTGACCCGCCTCAGTACAGAAATGCGGCACGTCGATTATCGCCGCCGGATCATCAGCAAGCAGGCGCAGGACACCACCTGCAGGTAAGGATTTAAGCCTTTTTCGGGCCTTGAGGACGGGTAGAGGGCATAACAATCCCAGCGCATCCAATGTATCTGTCTCATCTGTCATTCGGTTGAGATATTTCCAACAAGGGGCACTGTCCAGCGTGCAACCACGAGGATGTGACCGAATGGCCCCGTGACGAAACCCACTTGATACCATATGTGCTGATCCATGTTCGGAATTGAGATCATCGATGCAGGACTTTTACCTGCCATGTTTGTCGCCTTGCTCGGCGGGCTGATCAGCTTTTTGTCGCCCTGCGTGTTGCCGATTGTGCCCCCCTATCTTGCGTATATGAGCGGCGTGACCATTCACGAAATGCAGGACGAGGCGCGCGCGCGGCGCAAGGCGACCCTGTCGGCGCTTTTCTTTGTTCTGGGTCTGTCGACGGTATTTCTTCTGCTGGGCTTCACAGCATCGGCCTTTGGAGCCTTCGTACTCCAGAATCAGGTGCTTTTTGCTAAATTGTCAGGCGCGGTGGTGATTGTTTTTGGCCTGCACTTTCTGAATGTGTTCCGTATCCCTCTGTTAGATCGCGAAGCGCGCGTTGATGCTGGAGAATCCGGTGGTTCCGTATTCGGGGCCTATATTCTGGGCCTGGCGTTTGCTTTTGGCTGGACGCCCTGCATCGGTCCCCAACTGGGGGCAATCTTGTCGTTGGCCGCGTCAGAGGCGTCTGTCGCACGCGGCACGTTGTTACTAGGTGTTTATGCTGCAGGGCTGGGTATTCCGTTTCTTTTGGCCGCAATGTTCCTTAACCGCTCCATGGCCGTTATGAACCGTATCAAACCTCACATGGGTACGATCGAAAAGGTGATGGGTGGGTTGCTATTGTTCGTCGGTATCATGCTGATCACTGGGCTGTTCACGGAATTCAGCTGGTGGCTGCTTGAAACATTTCCAGCTTTGGCGAATTTTGGTTAACCCTCTGGCACTAAACGTGGATGGTTAAACGGCGGGTCTTACCTTGACCTTGCCGCTGCGCTAATCTGCGGATCAGAGGGCCGGGTCATGAGCAGTCAACAAACCCAACCACAGGTGCGCAAGCGCCGGGTGTTTTATATACCCGGCTATGATCCGATTCCCCCACGCCGCTATCGCGAACTCTATCGAAGAGAGAGCCGTTCCCAGGCCGCGATATCTGGTTACGAGATCGAAGTGATCGGCAAAACCGATGGTGGAGCCTATGGTTGGCGCGTTCTTTCACATCAAGACGGTGTATCTGTTGAGACCGAGATCGAGGTTTTGGTTTGGGCTGATATCGTTAAGGACAGCATGGTGCGCTCGATACTGGTGACGTATTTTCAAATGGTACAGACCGCCTGCATCTACATATCAACGGGAACGCTTTGGCGCCTTATGCAATTGCGCAAGGGTCCGGTTATCGCCGCACTATATCCGGTAGGAATGTTATTGGCTCAACTTGCGCTGGCTCTGCTGGTTGGGTGGGGTGTTGCTGTTGGGTTAAGCACGTTCATGTGGTGGTGGTCTGTGCTGCCTGCTGCTGTGGCCGTTTACGCTCTGATGCGCTGGTTTCGAGCGATCGACAACCGATTGTTCGCCTATTACCTGATGCATGACTATGCGCATTCCGCACGTTTAAAAGGTGCATATTCACCTGAGCTGACAACGCGGCTTGACCAGTTTTCAGATCAGATTTCGCAGGCCCTCAGATCTGACGTTGATGAGGTTTTGGTCGTTGGCCATAGCTCTGGGGCTCATCTTGGCGTGACAGCCCTGGCTGAGGTTCTAAGGAGGCAGGGCAAGATCGGCGGGCCGGCCTTGTCATTCCTGTCATTGGGGCAGGTTGTGCCGATGGTTTCCTTTTTGCCAAAGGCCTGCGTCTTGCGGACCGATCTGCAATATCTCTCGGGTAGCGAGGGACTGACCTGGGTCGATGTTTCAGCACCCGGAGACGGCTGCGCCTTCGCTTTGTGTGATCCGGTGGCGGTTAGCGGAGTATCGCCACCCAACAAATGCTGGCCGCTGGTACTGTCCGCAGCGTTCACTCAAACCCTTTCACCTGAGCGCTGGAAAAAGCTCAGGTGGCGGTTCTTTCGGCTGCATTTCCAGTATCTGTGCGCGTTCGATAGGCCCAATGATTACGACTACTTCAAAATAACCGCGGGCCCGCAAACGCTGGGAGAAAGGTTTGCTAACCGAACACCTTCGCGTTCACGCATTGAAAGCACCATTTCGAAACACACTACGGTGGCGGCATGAGGCCACCTAAACCTGCTTCACGGCCCGATAAGGTTTCACTCTGGCGGTATATGCGTTTGTTTCGACAAGACCTTCTGTCGGCGCAACCTCAACGTTTGTATCGGGCCTGGATGGCTGAGTTTCGGACGCCTTTCTTTCGGTCGTTCCTGATCAACCAACCGGAACTGATCCGCACCGTGTTGAAAGATCGACCCGATGCGTTTCCCAAATCAAGCCGCATCAGCGAAGGTTTGCGCCCGCTGCTGGGGCGGTCGGTGTTTCTGACCAATGGGGCGGTCTGGAAACAGCAGCGCAGGATCATCGACCCTGCGTTTGAAGGTGGCCGATTGAAAGACACATTTCCCGCGATGGTAGATGCGGCGCAAGCTTGCGTCGACAGGCTTGAGGTGCGCGTTGGGCAGGACGTGGAATGTGAAGAGATCACCAGCCACGTGGCCGCAGATGTCATTTTTAGAACCTTGTTCTCGGTTCCGATTGAGCATGAGGTAGCTGCGCAGGTTTTTGAAAAGTTCAGGATCTATCAGCGCGAACAACCTTTGTTGAACCTAGCAGCCTTTGTACCGCTTCCCAAATGGGGCCCCCGGTTACATTCGCGCAAGACGCGTCAGACCGCCCGACAAATACGCGCTCTGATCAGCCAACTAACACTTGACCGGGCAGCAGCAATCAAGAACGGAACGGCACCTGATGATCTCGCCACAAAGATCATGACGACTAACGATCCAGAGACAGGCAAATGCTTTGACGCGCAAGACATGGTCGATCAGGTCGCCATTTTCTTTCTCGCGGGGCATGAAACCAGTGCATCAGCGTTGGCATGGGCCCTGTATCTACTGGCCTTGTATCCCGATTGGCAGGATAAACTGTCAGAAGAGGCGCAAGCGCTGGATACACCCGAGTTCTCGGCGATGTCCCAACTACGACTTAGCCGCGATGTATTTCGTGAGGCGCTGCGCCTGTACCCACCTGTTCCAATGATGGTGCGTGAAGCCTCTTGTCCGGAAAAATTCCGTGACAGAGATATTCCACAAAAATCTCAGATTGTAGTCAGCCCCTGGCATTTACATCGCCACGAACGCTTATGGGACAGACCAGACGAATTTGACCCCGGGCGATGGGCTACAGAGAACGGAAAGGCATTTCAACGCGACGCCTACATCCCATTTTCTGCCGGCCCTCGGGTTTGCACAGGCGCGGGGTTCGCCATGGTTGAGGGTCCACTCATACTGTCGATGCTGCTGCGTCGATATCGCTTTGAAACAATCGAAGGCAAAACGCCCGTACCGGTCGCACATCTGACCGTCAGATCAAAGGATGGGATTTGGTTGCGTCTAGTTGAGCGCTAACAAACTACCATCGTTCGTCGGCTTGCTGTATGCGGTTGGAAAATGCGGAATCATATTGAACGGGAATGAGTTATGTCGAAAGCAGAACAGCGCGCGCAGATGTCCGAAGGCGCAGGATTTATTGCAGCCCTGGATCAAAGCGGCGGTTCAACCCCAAAAGCACTGGCTTTGTATGGCGTTGATGCCTCTGGGTATAACTCAGACGAAGAGATGTTCGGAGAGATCCAGAAGATGCGCGCCCGGATCATTCTGGCAGAAGATTTCACCAAGGAGAAAGTGATTGGGGCGATCCTGTTCGAACGTACGCTAGGTGAAGAAATCGATGGCAAGAAGGTCGCAGATTACCTGTGGTCGGTCAAAAACATCGTGCCATTTCTGAAGATTGATAAAGGGCTTGAGGAACAAGCCAATGGCGTTCAAATGATGAAGCCTATCCCGGGGCTGGCAGAAACCCTGTCCAACGCGGATGGCGTTTTCGGAACCAAGGAACGCTCGGTCATCCACGAAGCCAATGCGCAGGGCATCGCGGATGTTGTTGCACAGCAATTTGAAGTGGCCCGGGTCGTTACAGACGCAGGCATGGTGCCGATTGTCGAGCCCGAAGTGAACATCCATTCGGAAACCAAAGCCGAGGCCGAAGACATCTTGAAATCAGAAATCCTGAAGAACCTCGATCAATTGGCCGAGGGGCAGGAGGTGATGCTGAAGCTGACCATTCCAAGTCAGGCCAACTTGTATGACGAGGTGGCCGACCACCCACGTGTTCTGCGCGTGGTTGCGCTGTCGGGTGGATATTCGACCGAGCAGGCTTGTGACCTGCTCGGCAAGAACGGCAAGATGATCGCGTCTTTCTCTCGCGCGCTGACTGAAGGCTTGTCCAAGCAACAATCCGATGCGGAATTCAATGCAGCGCTCGGAAGCAACATTGACAATATCTACCGCGCCTCGATCTGATCGCAGGAGATTTTATACTGGCTTGATGAAATCGCGGCGCATTTGCGTCGCTTTTTCGCGCATGGCACATCCAATTGCGTGATCATTAATCAACCCCATAGCCTGCATGAAGGCAAACACGGTCGTAGGACCGACGAATTTCCAGCCGCGTTTTTTCAGATCTTTCGACATCGCAATGGATTCTGCCGAAGTGGATGCGCTTTGCGGGGCTGGTGGTGTCTCAGGCTCGTACCTCCAGACATACGCTGCCAATGATCCTTCAGCTGCGATTAGGTCCTGCACGCGACCGGCGTTATTGATCACGGCTTCGATCTTGCCGCGGTGACGTACGATTCCTTTGTCGTCCAGAAGACGATTGACATCTGCATCAGAAAACACTGCTATCTTGTTGAAATCAAAGTTTCTAAACGCTGCTCTGAAATTCTCGCGTTTTGACAGAATGGTGCGCCAGCTCAGGCCCGACTGAAAGCTTTCAAGGCATAGTTTTTCAAACAACCGTCTGTCGTCGGAAACGGGATATCCCCATTCGTTGTCATGATAGTCGAAGAATTCAGGGGCGGCGTTGCACCACGCGCACCGAGATCTCCCATCTGGACCCGTTGCCAAATCGCTCATGAATGTACCTCTTTTGTTCCCCGCGAGGATAAGCGACGCGATTGGCTGAAATCAAGCAATCATTCAGTTTGACGATACCAATTCAGAATGAAAACGCGAATGGCCGAAGCTAACCCGGTTTCAGGATCACGTTCTGCATCAATATTTGCCGCCAGGACATTGATTGGTATATCTTTTTTCCGCGCAATGTCACGGAATGCCTGCCAGAATTCATCCTCAAGCGAAACGGATGTTCGATGACCTTGCAAGGTCAGGGAGCGTTTGACAGGCCGCCCGCTCATTCGTCGACCTTGTGACCGTCGAGGTCGCGGCGCTGGCGCATTTGCTCCAGCTTTACCACAGCTTTCTCGGATTTGGTCTGTCCGTGTTTCGCAGCGTTTGCATCTGCACGGGCCTTCTTTTCGGCCCGCGCTTTCTCTTTTCGATACCGGTTCAGGTTGACCGGCTTGCCCATCAGTTCTTGGGCCCGATCATCTTCTCTGGGCGGACAACAGCATCGAAGGTTTCTTCGTCGACAAAGCCCAGCGCAATTGCTTCTTCCTTGAGAGTTGTGCCATTCTTGTGGGCCGTCTTTGCGACGGTTGTGGCGTTGTCATACCCAATGGTGGGGGCCAGAGCTGTCACCAGCATTAACGACTCTTTCATCAGTTTATCGATGCGCGGTTCATTGGCTTTGATGCCTATTAGCATCCGTTCGGTAAAGCTGTCGGTCGCATCACCCAACAGTTGGATGGATTGCAACAGGTTATACGACATCATCGGGTTATAGACATTCAGTTGGAAATGTCCTTGCGAGCCAGCAAACTTCATTGCTGCGTCATTGCCCATCACGTGCGCGGCCACTTGTGTCAACGCTTCGGCCTGGGTCGGATTGACTTTGCCAGGCATGATAGACGAGCCGGGTTCGTTCTCGGGCAGGATAAGTTCACCTAGGCCCGAGCGGGGTCCCGAACCTAACAGACGAATATCATTTGCGATTTTATAGCAGGATCCGGCGATCGTGGCCAAAGCACCGGACAGGAAGACCATGGCGTCATGAGCGGCCAACGCTTCGAATTTGTTCGGTGCAGTAACGAAGGGAAGGCCGGTGATTTCGGCCATATTCTTGGCGACAGCCTCGTCCCAACCGTCATGAGTATTCAATCCAGTACCAACGGCGGTGCCACCTTGTGCCAGTTCATAAATGCCGGGCATCGAGGCTTCGACCCGCGCAATCCCCTGACGAATCTGATGCGCGTAACCGCCGAATTCCTGTTCCAGTGTCAGTGGGGTGGCGTCCTGTGTGTGGGTGCGACCGATCTTGATGATCCCGGCGAACTCTCTCGCCTTGGCCTCCAGCGCAGACGCAAATTTCTCGAGCCCTGGCATCAGCACATCTCGTACACTCATTGCGGTGGCGATGTGCATAGCAGTAGGAAAGGTATCGTTCGAGGACTGACCCATGTTGCAATGATCGTTCGGATGTACTGGCTCTTTCGAGCCGATCACGCCACCCAAAATCTCGATCGCGCGGTTTGCAATGACCTCGTTCGAGTTCATGTTGGATTGAGTACCCGATCCGGTTTGCCAGACGACCAAGGGGAAGTTGTCATCAAACTTACCCTCGAATACTTCTCCTGCGGCCTGAATAATCGCGTCAGCGATCTTATCATCCAATTTGCCCGTCGCCTTGTTTTCCATTGCGCAGGCCTGCTTGATCACGCCCAGCGCCCGTACGATTGCAACGGGTTGCTTTTCCCAGCCAATTGGGAAGTTCATGATCGAGCGTTGTGTTTGTGCGCCCCAGTATTTGTCGGCGGGCACCTCGAGAGGGCCAAAGCTGTCGGATTCGGTACGGGTTTTAGACATCGGTCGCTCCGGTCTGGTATGCAGTCGTATGCCGTTTAACCGCAGCGGGGCTGAGGCGCAATCGGCCAGTTGAGCGCACCATAAACCTAGGCCGGACAAAGGTATAGACGAAGCGCCGCCCCAATTAATTTCTGTTAGCGAAAACAGTGCCATTGTGCGCAGACGGACTAAAGTTAGAATGTAGTTACATAGAGGACGGAGTCAGCCATGCGAGTATCATTTATGAACAGACCCCTGCATGCGGTTGCGTTGGCGTTTGCCGCATGTATCTGGCTGGCCGCATCTTTACAGCAAGCCAACGCGACCAACATTGAGCCTTTTGTCGGCGATTATACTGGATCTGCCGAAGTTGTTGACGCCGATGGTACTTCGACGCCTCGGGATATGAGTGTTTCAATCCATGAGATTAAAGGTGGTTTCAACGTAAGTTGGACCACCACGACCTACAAAGCAGATGGGCGCATCAAGGATGAGAAATATTCGGTTGATTTTCAAAGCTCGGATCGTGCGGATGTTTATTCTGCCGCGATGAAACGCAACGTGTTCGGGCACGAGGTGCCGCTTGACCCGATGAAAGGTGAACCATTTGTCTGGGGCAGGATTGAAGGCGACACTCTGACTGTATTTTCGTTGTTCATCGCAGAAAATGGGGGCTACGAGTTGCAACAGTTTGACCGGACCTTGGCAGATGGCGGTCTGGATTTGTCATTTTCGAGGTTCCGGGACGGAGTCAAATCACGCTCGGTCGAGACATTTTTGAAAAAGAAGTAAACCCCGCATAAAGCGGGGCTTTATCTGATCACTTGCGGAAGCTATCCAGCGAAACAACATCCGCATCATGGTGCTGTGGTTCCGGTTCTTCCGCTTCCAGTTCGATTGGGGCTTCATCCGCCACAAAGACTTCGTCGTCCTCATCCTCGGGGCTTTCAAAGCGCAAGCCAAACTCGACCGAAGGGTCAACGAAGGTTTTTATTGCCATATACGGTATGTACAGCGGCTCAGGCGCATCGCCGAAATTCAGGGTAATCGAAAATCCTTCTTCACCGACTTCGAGATTCTCGAACCAATGCTGCATGACGATCGTCATTTCACCGGGATACCGCTCTCTTAGCCAGTCAGCCAGTTCAACGCCTTCATATCGTGTATCAAAGGTGATGAAGAAATGATGTGCTCCGGGCAGGCCAGTCTTGGACACATCCGTCAGGACGGTCTTGATCAGGCCCCGCATGGCCGTGTGCATCAGATTCCCGTAGTCGATGTCTTGCGACATGTTTGATCCTCGAAAGTGGTTATTACCAGCATAGTTCATTCGGACGGAAACGAAAGGCCGTGCTGGGCTGTATTGATCACAAAAACTGCAACCCGATTCCGGCCAGAACCATAATTCCTAATGTGGTCGCTAAACCGGATTTCATACGGAAAATCAACAGGCCAGCTAACACCGTAAGAACAAGCGCCCTGATATCGAGCGTAGCAGGATCGGGCAGGGGGATTGACACAGGTCCCAATGACCAACCGGGGAGAGAGCCAAACAGAACATTCAACCCAAACCACACGGAGAGGTTGAGAATCACTCCGACAACCGCAGCTGTGATGCCGTGCATAGCGGCCCCAAGCCGAGGGCGTGCTGCAATTCTGTCCAGTTGTGGCGCTGCGAGGAAGATCCAGAGGAAGCAGGGGACAAATGTCGCCCATAAAGCGACAACTCCGGCCGCCAACGCAAGTGATGGCCCTCCGGCAACCTGTCCAGTCAGCATCGCTACAAATTGCGTCACAAGGATTAGAGGTCCCGGCGTGGTTTCGGCCAGGCCAAGCGCGTCGATCATCTGATCCGTGCTGATCCATTGGTATGTGTCCACAACGGTCTGGGTCATATAGGCCAGCACCGCATAAGCTCCTCCAAAGGTGACGACGGCAAGACGGGCAAAAAACCAACCCAAGTCGCTGAGCAGTTCCTGCCCTGACAATTGCAGCAAAAACAAAGGTCCCAGCCACAATATGAGCCAGAATACTGCCGTTTGAACGGGTTTGCCTAATGCTGGGCTTGCCTGGACGGCTGTAGGAGCCTGGTCATTGGATATTGCAAAGCCCCAAAGGGCCGCGCAGAAAATGATCAGAGGGAAGGGCAGGTTGAACAGAAATATTCCAAGAAACGCGAGCCCGGCGATCATCTGATGTTCGGTATCGGTCAACGCCTTTTTCGACAGATTACGCAAGGCTTGAAGAACGATGATAATGACGGTGGCCTTGATGCCCAAAAACCCCGCCTGAACCAGTGGCAATGTACCATACGCTGCATACAGCGCTACAAGTATTGCAATGACCAGCGCCCCGGGCAGGACAAACAAGCCACCTGCAATCAAGCCTCCGATCACACCACGCAATCGCCAACCCGCGTATGTTGCCAACTGCATGGCCTCGGGCCCCGGCAATAACATGCACAACGAAAGCGCACGTAGATAGGTTTGCTCGTCCAGCCAGGGGCGTTTCTCGACGAGTTCCTGATGCATCAGTGAAATCTGCGCCGCTGGCCCACCAAAGGACAAAAGCCCGATACGCCCGAAAACGCTGAACAACTCACGGTACGATGGTGTCATTTCCCGTGACCTGCTGGCCAGTCATGTGTTTCACCAGATCCATCCCGCGCCCATCGATAAAGCGCATCGTAGATATGCAGACCAGCCTCCAGTTGTTGCTGATCGTCCCGATATTGGCGCGACAGTCCGACCGATATTGCCAATAATCCAGCAGCTTCAGGGGCTAAATCGTGCTTGTTGGTGTCTGCAGCGCGTATGATGGTGGCCAATCGGTCCATTGGTTCTGAATGCAGGTTGAACAAGTCCAGCATGGTATCGAAAGTGCATTTCTCACCGTGATGGCTCCAGTCGACACCCTCAACGTCAAAGGGGGTGGCGCCGAAATGCACCGCCACTCCCTGTATTTCGGCAGTCGCCACAAAAAGGAAGCGCGCTTGAGCGTCCACAAACCTTCGGATTAACCAAGGGCACGCAATGCGATCAATCTTGGGGCGATGTCGTGTCACCCAAATCGTACCGCCCTGGGCAATCTCAGGCAGGGCCGAAACAGGCACGGAGGGTGCCCCAGGCAGATCGCGCCAGGCAAACATGCCGCCCTCAAGATATTCGGACATTACGCCTTCGGATTGCAGCCAAGAGACGACACCCTGGCTTAGTTTCTTGCCTTTTTGACAAATCACAACAGAAGAGCGCTCTCCGATCCATTCTCTGATTTTGTCAACATCTTTGAAAGAACGACGAATAGCGCTCGGAACAAGCACAGGGTCGTCCGCAAAATCCGCCTCGGTTCGTACGTCGATAAGGACAGGAGCCTTAGGCGTACCGATTAAGCGAAGCAGTTGTCGGGGTGTTATTGCATTGGGGGCAGCCATTGCATGTTTCCTTGTGGCTTTGGATACATGCGAACTTGGGCTGCCGCCTCACGGGGTGTTCGCAAGCTTACCCCTTAAACCTCTGCTATCGCGTGGACGCGGTAGGGGTCAAGCTTGCGGTTGTGGTTTAACCGACCCAGTCCAACCTTTGCCCTGTCATGCAAACCGGAAGCGTATCCTGCGGAAACTGCCCAAGCTGTTCAAAGAGTGAAATGAAATCGAACTGATTATACGCCTCGACCATTTTCTCCCCTTTGAATCGGGCCATGACTTGCCCAGTAACTTCTAATGGTGCGCCGTTGTCAGCCCGAAATGTGCGGACATGAAGAACTCCGGAAACCCAATCACCGTTTTCAATGATTTTGGGGAGGTCGACCTTGATTTCGCCCAGCACATGTCGGAAGGCCATGACCAGATCGCGAAAGTCATCAGCCCCAACCTGCATTTCAGGGATCAACCCCTCGGCCATCGTGTCTGGTGCAAAAAACTGATCGATTGCGTCGGTATTGCCCTGTTCCCAAACCTCAGAATACCACGCCCTAAGCCTGTCAGAATTCGTCATCTTAACCCTCCTGTCGCCTGGACAGAAATATGGGATAAACAAGTGAATAAATCCTGAATCTCTGATGAGCTATGAGCAATAAGCAGACATAACAGGGAAAATGCAGGTTTCTGTTGCCAGGTACCTGCGAACCCCGCCTTACGCGGCTAGGCGCAAGGGCTTAAGTTTCGGTCTTGCTACTGCTTACGCAGCAACTGCAACCGGAGCACGATTGTCGTTTGCAATTGTACTATTTTCGCCGGTAACGGTGGCAGACAGCCGAGACAAAGCTAACCCCTTTAGACGTTCGTCGATCCTGTTTCGGCCCCAAAGTCCCCAAACGAAGGATGATTGGTGGAGCCGCCGGGTACCGCCCCCGGGTCCGATCCGCTTATTACGAGCGCGTTTATGTCCATAGTCCCGAGGGACCTCTCTTATATAGGTGAGGTAACGATGGGATGCAAACTCGGAATGTGGGCTATGGGGTGGTTTTATTTCAATGAGTTAGGATGCTCTGTTCATGTTTGCCAGAATAAGCCAGATGGCGAGAACAAGTTCGATTCCACCAAAAATCAATGCTTTCGCCAAAGGTGGATGATCGAGAGCAACAGAAACGAATCTGCCAAGTGCTGCACCAGAATAGACTATCCCCAGCATCACATAAGCCATCGGATTGTTAAGCCACAGCACTGCAGCGCCGGTGACTACAAACAGCCCACCAACCGAGGCGCGCATTTCACTGAGACCCATGGTGCTTTTGGTCGGGACCAAATCCAATGCGTTAGCAGTATGCGCAGGCGCCAGGAAGCCAAATAACCCGAAAGCAATTGTCAGCAAAGCGGCAGCTACATTGAGGGCATTGATCATTTCCACCTCATGTTTCTATTCTAAACCTCTGATATTAAGCCATTTAGATCAGGCCGGTTTGCGTTTTTTCTGGGCAACATCTTGCGCCAGTTGCCGAGTATAGCTCTCAAGCTGAACCAGCGCCGCATCAACCTTTTCAGCGTCACGCGCCTCTAAGGCATTGGCGATGTTGGCGTGCAACGCGATGATTTCTTCCCGCGAACGAGCGGTGAAGGTGATCATGTTCATTAATGGCTGCATCGCCTCGACAGCGCTAGCCAGCTGGTAGGACAAGACCGGATTGCCAGCGCCATCGACCAGCGCTCGATGGAAGGCAACATCTGAGGCGCAGAATGCTTCGTCAGTCAGACCGGGCTGTGCCTGCCGAAAGATCTCGGCCCGCATTGTCGCAAGCTGATCTGCCGTTCGACGTTGCGCAGACAGGGACGCACAGGCTCGTTCCAACGCGTACCGTGCCTCGCACGCAGTGTCGAAACTGACCGCGTTCATCGACAGTAATAGCGTTGAGGTCGTAACCTGTTGAGAATAAGCACCTTCAAAGCTTAGTCGATTTACAAACGCGCCCCCTGTGGCCCCACGTTGCGTACGGATCAGAGATTGTGCCGCCAAGCGTTTCAAAGCTTCGCGAACAGTCGGGCGCGAGACATTGAATTGCTCGGCAAGTTCAGATTCGGAGGGCAAGCGTTCATCGACGATAAGCTGCCCCGATATGATGGCATCCCGGATCGCTTGGGCAATTTGAGCCGATAGATCGGCAGAGCTTTGGGGGTCAATTTTCATCGTCGCTTGCGTCAAAAGTAAATTTTTATTTGTCTGACATTTAAAAGTCTGACATTTGAAAAGCAAGAGAGTTGAGTCGGGAGAGGCAAGTGAGTCGCTCAGTTTTCCGCAGCGCGCTTTGGTTGGGCTTCTACATCGCGATCCTTTGGGCGTGGTGGATGATGGTCTCGATGAGCCGCGATATGGATTTGGACTGGATCGGGCGGCCCGGCCCGATGGGACAGGCCATGGCGGCGATGGACCCGCGCATGGATATGTATATGCCCATGGCCGAGTTTCGCCCGCTGTTCTCGATGTGGGCAATCATGATGGCGGCAATGATGCTGCCAACACTAGTCCCCACATTGCGCAGTTACGATGATCTGATCCGCAGCGCGAACGGCACGCGGGCAGGGTGGCTGGGCGTTCTATCCGGATACTTCATAGTTTGGGTGGGTTTTGCGGCGCTGATCGCTTGCCTGCAGTTGGCACTGCTATTCGGGGGTGCGGTTGATATGTTGGGCATCGCCAAATCGCCCTACTTGGCTGCAGGCCTGCTTGTCGCGGTGGGCGCTTTCCAATTCACCCGTGCAAAAGAGGTCTGCCATGGCGTTTGTCATGCGCCCATGACGTACTTTCTGGGACATTGGAAAACGGGTTTCTCAGGCGGCCTGCGCATGGGCTTAGGGTTGGGTGCATTTTGCGTTGGCTGTTGCTGGGGCTTCATGGCTCTGGGCTTTGTGGGCGGCGTCATGAGCCTGCTGTGGATGGGGCTGGCGACGCTGTTCATGGTTTTGGAAAAACTACCCCAAATCGGACACGCAATAACCCGGCCTATGGGGTTCATCTTAATAGCAGGCGGTCTGGCACTGCTCGTACATCACATTACTTACGGAGGATAGGTCTATGGCTAAAAACAGAAAACCGGATGCGGATAAGCTGCCGGTCAGTCAGAGAATTGACAGCCGGATGCCCAATCCCAAACGCCGCGAGATGAGCCCGACCGACTGGGCAGTCAAGGGTGAACTGATCCTGAACTGCTCCTGCGATGTGTTTTGTCCTTGCGTCGTTTCGCTAGGCGCACACCCTCCGACCGAAGGACATTGCCATGCGTGGATGGGTATCGTGATCGACGAAGGCCATTACGAAGGCGAAGACCTGTCCGGGCTGAATGTTGGGCTGCTGGTCGACATTCCGGGCCGCATGGGTGAAGGCCAATGGAAGGTCGCGGCCTATGTCGACGAACGCGCCAGTGGGAAGGCCTATAACGGGTTGCTGCAAATCTTCAGCGGGCAGGCAGGCGGCACTACCGGTCTATTCACCATGTTGGTTAGTGAAATCATCGGGGCAGAGCGTGCACCGGTTCAAATCGAGCGAGATGGGACAAAACGCCGGATTATGATCGGGCGCAAAATTCAGGGCGAGATCGAGATGCTGGCTGGTAAAGATCCTGAACATCCGGTGATGGTTTCAAACTCGAAATATTGGATGGGCCCGGACATCATCGTGGCCAGAGGAACGAAATCCAAGGTACGTGATTACGGTCGCGTCTGGGACTTTGGCGGGAAATCAGCCGAGATTTGCCCCATCGACTGGCACGGGCCAAAGTAATGATCACCGGTGCCTATGCCCGTGAGATGGCGCGTTATAGTCGATGGGAGAACAGTCAGTTAAAGGGTTTTCTTAAGGCTCTTCCCGACGAAGAACTGACGCGGAATCAGGGTGCCTTTTTTGGTTCAATCATGGGAACAGCCAATCATCTGCTTTGGGGGGACTGGATCTGGATCTCACGGTTCGACAAAGGCCCTGGACCAGGCGGTGGCATCCCAGAGAGCGTGTCAATCTGCGCTGGTTTGTCCGACTGGTTGTCGCTGCGGGATACCATTGACGATCGGATTACTAGGTGGAGCGAAACTCTGGGAGACGACGAACTTACGGGCCCGTTCTCATGGTATTCCGCTGCAAAAGAAGAAGAAGTAACAAAGCCTTATGCGCAATGCATCATTCACATGTTCAATCACCAGACGCATCATCGCGGACAATTGCACCAAATGCTGACCGAGGCAGGCTCTGATGCGCCCGTCAGCGATCTTGTCTTTCTGCCAGAGGATTTCTGACATGGCAGTCATTACACCGAACCGACGCGTGCGCAAAACCCCGTTTACTCCGGGTGTCGAAGCCGAAGGGGTAAAGGGATATACTGTCTATAATCACATGCTTCTGCCTACAGTCTTCGAAAGTGTCGAGGCTGATGCTGCGCATCTGAAAAAGCATGTGCAGGTATGGGATGTCTCGTGTGAGAGACAAGTTCTGATCAAAGGCCCGGATGCGCTGCGACTGATGAAAATGCTCAGCCCGCGCGATATGGACAAGATGCAGGCGGATCAGTGTTATTATGTGCCGATCGTTGACCAAAATGGCGGTATGCTGAATGACCCGGTGGCGATCAAACTGGCAGATGACCATTACTGGCTTTCCGTCGCTGATGGAGATCTTTGGCAATTTGCCCTAGGCATCGTGCTTGCCCTGGGGCTGGATGTCGAAGTTTCCGAACCAGACGTGTCTCCGCTAGCCGTTCAAGGCCCCAGGGCAGATGATTTGATGGCACGGGTATTTGGAGATGATGTCAGGGACATAAAATTCTTCCGATACAAGAGGTTGCCCTTCGAAGATACATCGTTTGTCATCGCCCGATCCGGCTGGTCGAAACAAGGTGGGTTCGAGATCTATGTCGAAGGAGCGGATTACGGAATGCCGCTTTGGGATGCGTTGTTCGCAAATGGGCGCGACCTAAATGTACGTGCGGGTTGCCCCAATGGAATTGAACGGATCGAGAGTGGCCTATTGAGTTTTGGGTCGGATATGCGACGCGAGAACACTCCTTATGAATGCGGTCTTGAGCGCTTTTGCAATTCTCCGCTGGATTACATCGGTAAGGCCGCTTTGGCGGATCAGGCAGAAAACGGGCCGCCCAGACAAATCCGTCCGCTGACTATCGAGGGCGAGATCGGCCCGTGCACCGAATCTTGGCCTTTGATGGCTGAGGGTCGTCAGGTGGGGCAAGTGGCCTCTGCTGCATATTCGCCCGAGTTTGAGGTGAACGTCGCCATAGGGATGGTGGACCGGTCGCATTGGGCACCCGACACGCGGATCGAGTTGATGACTGAACACGGTATGCGATGGGCCGTCGTACAAGAGAAATTCTGGCGCTGAGCCCTGTATCTGAGGACATGCCCATACGGGCTACTAAAGGAGTAAGGTTATGTTTAATTCACTCGTCGTTGAAAAAGATGAAGAAAGTGGCCTCGCAAGCGCCTCGGTAAAACAGATATCTCTGGATGATTTGCCGGATGGAGAAGTGACTGTTGCTGTCGAATATTCAACGGTTAACTACAAAGACGGGTTGTGTATGTCGCCAAAGGGTGGCGGCTTAGTGCGGAGTTATCCGCATATCCCGGGTATCGATTATGCGGGCACCGTCGAGCAATCCTCTGATGATCGCTATAAACCCGGTGACAAAGTCGTTTTGACGGGCTGGCGCGTGGGTGAGGCGCATTGGGGCGGGTATTCTCAGAAGGCCAATGCCCGTGCAGATTGGCTGGTTCCATTGCCGCAGGGTTTGGATACGCGACAGGCGATGGCAGTTGGCACCGCAGGATTTACGGCCATGTTAGCCGTCATGGCGTTGGAAGATCATGGAATGCAGCCGGGCCATGGCCCGGTGCTAGTCACGGGTGCCGCGGGCGGTGTTGGATCGGTCGCGACTGCCATTCTGGCTCATCTGGGATATGAAGTCGCAGCAGTAACCGGTCGCCCGGATACCGCTGACTACCTAAAGTCTTTGGGTGCAACCACAATTGTTCCGCGCGACGATTTGAACGAAACCACCAGGCGCCCGTTGGAAAGTGAAACCTGGTCGGGGTGTGTTGACGCAGTGGGTGGCGCCATGCTCGCCCGCGTATTGGGTCAGATGAAATATGGGGCATCAGTTGCTGCCGTTGGACTTGCCGGAGGTGCAGGTTTGCCTGCGACTGTGATCCCATTCCTACTGCGTGGCGTGAATCTGTTGGGTATCGACAGCGTCATGCAGCCCTATGACAACCGCGTTCGCGCTTGGCAGCGTATCGCTACCGATCTGCCCATGGATAAGCTTGAGGCCATGATTCACCCAGCAACACTGTCTGATCTGCCGCAATTGGGCGCGGATATTCTGCAGGGACAAGTCAAAGGTCGCGTCGTTGTCGATGTGAACACCTGATATTGATTGTACCAAGAAAAATCCGACCGAGTTCAGTGTTCGGTCGGTCCCTTGGTCGCGATTGGGGCCGGAATGCTGGAAACAGTTCTGGTCATTGCCACAATTCATCCGCATGATTGCTATACATCCCAATTGTGATGGCTTAAGACCCATCCAAACATCACCTGAAGACGGGGAGTGAGCAGCATGTCTGATGATTTCGTACTCGACACCGATGATCTGAAACGCCGTATGGACGGCGCAATGGCCAACCTCAGAACCGAATTCGCATCATTGCGGACCGGGCGCGCGTCGGCCTCGATGCTTGAGCCCGTGATGGTTGACGCGTATGGCTCGATGACTCCGATCAATCAGGTCGGCACCGTAAACGTCCCCGAACCACGCATGGTTACCGTAAATGTCTGGGACAAAGGTCTTGTGGGCAAAGTTGAAAAAGCAATTCGTGAAAGCGGGCTTGGCATCAATCCACAGTTGAATGGCACGATCATCATGCTGCCGATTCCCGAGTTGAACGAGGAACGCCGACGTGAATTGGGCAAGGTTGCAGGCCAATACGCCGAAAGCGCGCGTGTTTCGATCCGGAACGTGCGCCGCGACGGTATGGACCAGATCAAGAAAGCCAAAGCCGATGGCATGTCCGAGGATGATCAGAAATTCTGGGAGGTAGAAGTGCAGGAGCTGACCGACACGATGATCAAATCCGTCGATGAGGCACTTGAGACCAAGCAAGCCGAGATTATGCAGGTCTGAGACTCGGTCATGCCAAAGGATCCCGATAACGCTTTGCAAGCCGGTCCGCGCCATGTGGCCATTATCATGGACGGCAATGGTCGATGGGCTCAGGCACGGGGACGGCCTCGGTTGTTTGGCCATCACGCAGGCGCGCGGCGTGTTCGTGAGGTAGTCGAGGCCTGCCCAAGGCTCGGGATCAAATATCTGACGATCTTTGCGTTTTCGACAGAAAACTGGAAGCGTACGCAGGTGGAGGTTGCAGGCCTCATGAGCCTGTTCCGACGCTATATTGTCAAAGAAACCAATACGCTAAAGAACAATGGTATCCGGGTGCGATTTATCGGTGACCGCGTACGTTTGGATGCCAAACTTACCGAGCTGATGGATACGCTTGAACGTGAAACGCAGGATAATGATCTGGTCCATCTGACAGTCGCCTTGAACTATGGCGGTCGAGATGAGGTTGCTCGCGCAACCAAACGTTTGGCGCGTGACGTGGCCGAAGGTGTTTTGCGTCCCGAAGATGTGGACGAGGAAACTCTGCCCAAATATCTGGACACGCGGGTTCTGCCGGACCCTGATCTGGTAATCCGCACCAGTGGTGAAGCCCGAATTTCGAATTTCTTGCTCTGGCAATCTGCCTACTCAGAGTATGAATTCATAGATACATTGTGGCCCGACTTTACTGCTGCCGAGTTGGAACGTTTATGCCTGAACTATGGATCGCGTGAACGGCGATTTGGGGCGGTTCCGGCATGAGTGATGGCCGATGGTCTGATCTGACCGCTCGGGTTTTGTCAGCGTCAGTGTTGGTCGTCATAGCGGCCATCATGGTGTGGCTAGGCGGACTTTGGTTCGAGGCATTTATTGCCATTTCGTGCGGACTCATGACGTGGGAGCTGGTGCGGATTGTCGACCCTCAGCAACAAGGCGTCGCGATTCAGCTTGCGATATTGACCGGTGTCGCCGTTGTTCTGAGTTACCATTTGCCGCCGCTGTATAAAATTCCATTTTTGTTGGCACCTGCTTTGGTTGGCGCGGGTCAAATCAAGTGCGCGCGTGGTACCTATGCGCTTTTTGCGATCTGGATAGCAACTTCGGGGTTGGGCTTTATCTCGATACGCGAAAGCTTGGGGTTTGGATGGATGGTGTGGCTGATCCTTGTTGTCATAGCGACGGATGTTGCCGGGTATTTTGTGGGCAAAACGCTTGGTGGACCTAAGTTTTGGCCAAAGGTCAGCCCCAAGAAAACATGGTCTGGAACGATAGGGGGATGGGTCGCCGCAGGAATAGTTGGTACATTATTTGCGTTCTACGCGGGTTTTGGTTTGGCTTTCGTAGTTGTATCGGTTCTCGCCTCTATGGCGAGCCAGATCGGCGATATCGTCGAAAGCTCAACGAAACGCAGGTTTGGAGTTAAGGACAGTTCGAACTTGTTACCTGGTCATGGTGGCTTTCTGGACCGGTTCGACGGGATGATGGGGGCCTCGGTCTTTGTCCTGTTGGCAGGGTTGCTTTATGCACCCGGAGGCATGTAATGCGAAAGGTATCGATATTCGGCGCGACCGGATCGATCGGGCAGAACACGCTTGATCTGATTTCGAGGAATCCGAATGCCTATGATGTCGTCGCGCTGACCGGTGGCGGCAATATTTCGAAATTGGCGCAAGATGCGGTCCGTCTGGGCGCAGATGTTGCTGTCACCGCGTTTGATGACAGGTTGGATGACCTGCGTTCAGCCTTAGCCGGTAGCGGTATCAAAGCGGCTGCGGGGCAGGCGGCTTTGATCGAGGCAGGTGCGCGACCCGCGGATTGGGTCATGTCAGCGATTGTCGGCGCCGCGGGGCTTGCTCCGGGGATCGAAGCCCTTAGGCAAGGCGCGACGCTTGCGCTGGCGAACAAGGAAACGCTGGTATGTGCAGGACCTTTGGTGCTGGAGACTGCTCGGAACTACGGCGCAAGGCTACTTCCTGTCGATAGTGAACATTCGGCAGTCTTTCAGGCCCTTGTCGGCGAAGATATGACAAGCGTCGAGCGGATTATTATCACGGCAAGCGGTGGCGCATTTCGGGATTGGCCGCTGCGTGATCTGGCGAACGCAACTGTCGAACAAGCGTCAAGCCATCCGAATTGGAACATGGGGCAGCGAATTACAATCGACAGTGCTTCTATGTTCAATAAAGCATTGGAAGTCATAGAAACAAAAGAATACTTCGGCATTCAGCCCTCTGAAATCGAAGTTCTGGTGCACCCCGAATCTATTGTTCACGCGATGGTTGGGTATCGGGATGGTGCCTTGATGGCACACATGGGTGCACCCGATATGCGCCATGCCATCGGATACGCATTGCACTGGCCCGAGCGGCTCGATCTACCTGTCGCAAGGCTTGATCTGGCTCAACTGGGGCAATTGAGCTTTAGCGCTCCGGATGAGGCCCGGTATCCTGCGTTGCGTCTTGCACGCGAAGTGATGCAACGCGGCGGATTGACGGGTGCGATCTTCAATGCTGCTAAAGAGCGCGCGCTGGACCACTTTATCGCCCGTAGAATTCGGTTTCTGGATATGGCTGACGCAGTTTCGTCGGTTTTGGAGCGTTTTGAGGCGACAGATGGCCTTATTGATGCTCCGTTGACTCTTGATAATGTACAGCAAACGGACCATCTCGCACGTCAGTGGGTCGATGAAACCGTATTGGAACGAGCAGGATAATACCTTTGGACATACTCTCTTTGATCCCGCAATTCGGCAATCTTCTCTATACCATAGTAGCCTTTGTTATTGCGCTTTCAGTGATTGTCGCTGTGCATGAATACGGTCATTATATTGTCGGGCGCTGGTCGGGCATTCATGCAGAAGTGTTTTCGATCGGCTTCGGTCCGGTTCTGTGGAGCCGGTTAGATAAGCGTGGCACACGGTGGCAGGTCGCGTTGCTTCCATTTGGCGGATACGTCAAGTTTTTGGGGGATGCCAACGCTGCGTCTGGCAAAGACACGGATGCGATAAACGAGATCGCCGAACAGAGCCCGGAAGAATTGCGTCGAACGATGCATGGGGCTCCGCTGTGGGCGCGTACCGCTACTGTGGCGGCAGGGCCTATATTCAACTTCGCGATGTCGATCCTGGTTTTTGGATTTGTGTACTGGTCGCAAGGCGTATCACGAGAACCTTTGACAGTCGGTTCCTTGCAGCCGCTCCCCGGAGTCGAGCAGGGGTTGCTTGAAGGGGACGAAATTGTTGCGATTGCAGGCGTGCCGACACCGGATTTTGACAATGCAGGCAGTTGGTCGGATTTCGTTGATGCTCTGCCCGTACAGCCTGAACTGGACTATACTGTAATCCGGGACGGTGAGACCATCGATGTTTCTGCCCCGTGGCTGTTTCCAGCGTTGATCCAGCAGGTTACGCCACGCAGCGCTGCAATGGACATACAATTGCAGCAGGGCGATGTAATTACAGCGGTCGATGGCGACCCGATTTTCAATTTCGAACAATTGAAAGAACGTGTCGAAAGCTCGGACGGGCGCGTGTTGCTTCTGGACGTTTGGCGTAATGGAACCGAGCTTGAATTTGCGCTGGCCCCCAGACGTACTGACGAGCCGAAAGCAGATGGTGGTTTTGTGACCCATTGGCGGATCGGGATCGTTCGGGGGATGATGTTCGAACCTCAGACTGTTCCCGCCGGCATCTGGGATTCCGTAAAAACCGGTTTTGCCCAGACCGGACGCATTATCGAAGGGTCATTGTCCGGTATGTGGCACATGATCACGGGGGCAATCAGCACGTGCAATATATCCGGCCCGATCGGGATTGCGGAAACCTCTGGCGCGATGGCCAGTCAAGGTGCACAGAATTTCATCTTCTTTATCGCGGTACTTTCTACGGCGGTTGGGCTGCTGAATCTGTTCCCGATCCCAGCGCTTGATGGCGGACACTTGTTGTTTTACGCCTACGAAGCCGTCTCGGGCAAACCACCCAGTGACAATGCCCTGCGGATTTTGATGGGAATTGGAATAACGCTGATCCTTTCGTTGATGATTTTCTCTGTCAGCAATGACCTGTTCTGCTGAATAAGGCGTGACAGGCGTCATTTGGACGCAATATTGCCGCAATTGAAGCGTATCTTCATTGGTGTAATTCAATGAGCGGGCTTGAGAGCGATGACCGAAGCGTTGCAGAGATCTTACAAAAGCGTCAGCGTCCTTTTTCAGTTGAACTGGGATGTATTACTTAGCTTTGGCGTAACCGCCTTGGCATTGGCTGTAGGTGGATATCTCGTCGGTTTGTGATTCTTCAGACCAAGACTATGAAAATGCAACGGCCCACCGGGCCGTTTTTTTGTATTTGCTCTTTTGACATGGCTTCTCAATCCGGCTACTCAGCAACTACAGGCTGAGATTTCTGGGTAGTGATAAAAATGACTGATTGCAGGGGCACGAGCACATTCTGCGGCGCTCGAGGGCAGAAGACCAATATTTTGTGGCAGGCACTAACGCTCTTTTTTCTATTTGCTACACCGGGTTTGCTGGTATTACCGGATCCTGCTCAGGCGCAATCTTACACGATTAACCGCTTCGAGGTTGAAGGCAATCGACGGATCGAAACCTCGACAATCATCGCACGAACGGGAATCGAGCCGGGGCAAACTGTCAGTGCCGGACAGATAAATGATGCTTTTCAGCGTTTGCTTGACAGTGGTGTTTTTGAAACAGTCGAACTGACTCCTCGCGGAAACACACTGATTATTGCGGTTGAAGAGTACCCGACGATTAATCAGATCAGCATTGAGGGGAACCGTCGCGTCAAGGATGACGTACTGCTCGAGGCGATCTCATCCCAGACCCGCCGTGTCTTTACCCCGCAATTGGCAGAAGCCGACGCAGATTTGATCGCCGAGATCTATTCTGCGCAGGGCCGGGTGTCAGCAACGGTGATCCCACGCATCATCCGCCGAAATGACAATCGTGTGGATTTGGTTTTTGAGGTGGCCGAAGGCACCACCATCGAAGTTGAGCGCGTCAGCTTTGTTGGCAACCGTGCTTACTCGGACCGCCGCCTGCGTCGTGTGCTCGAGACCAAACAAGCAAATATTCTGCGGACTTTCCTACGGGGCGACACATTTATTGCTGATCGTATCGAATTCGATAAGCAGGTCATCCGCGATTTCTACCTTTCGCGCGGTTATATCGATTTCCGAGTAAACAGTGCCAATGTGGAATTCACGCGTGAACGGGATGCGTTTTTCCTGGTCATGAATATCACCGAAGGTCAGAGATTCGCCTTTGGTCAGATTTCAACTGTAAGCGAAATTCCTGGGGTCGATCCGGCACCCTATCAGGCAGCACTAAAGGTCAAGCCTGGTGTTATCTACTCGCCGACTTTGATTGAAAACTCGATTGCTCGACTTGAGCGTCTGGGTCTGAAACAGGGCGTCGATTTCTTGAGGGTTGAACCTCGGGTGACGCGCAACCCGCGTGATCTGACGCTGGATGTTCAGTTTGTCCTAACGCGCGGCCCGCGTATTTTTGTCGAACGCATCGACATCGAAGGCAATACCACAACACTTGACCGGGTGATCCGGCGGCAATTCGATACCGTGGAAGGTGACCCCTTCAATCCGCGAGAAATCCGTCAGAGCGCCGAACGTATTCGTGCGTTAGGCTTCTTCTCGACCGCTGATGTTGAAACCCGCGAGGGTACATCTCCAAGTCAGGTCATCGTTGATGTCGATGTTGAAGAACAACCGACCGGATCGCTTAGCCTGGGTGGTAGCTACTCGGTTTCGGACGGTTTCGGGATCGCCATTGGCCTGAACGAATCCAATTTCCTTGGCCGTGGCCAGAATCTTGGGATCACGCTATCGACGGCTCAAGATTCTGAGCAGTATACAATTAACTTTACCGAACCTTATCTGTTGGGGCGGAAATTACGCTTTGATCTTGGGGTAGGTCTCGCAAGCACCAACTCAAGCTTTGCGAGTTACGACACCAAAACCGTCTTTTTTAATCCTCAGGTCAGCTATGCCATCGGCGAACTTTCAGCGCTGCGTTTGCGTTACGGCTGGAACCAAAGCGAAATGACCCAGCAGAGCAACGAGACCAATGGAGCGGTCATCGCTTCTGAAATTGCTCAGGGCAAAAGAACCAGCAGTTCGATTGGTGTTTCTTATGTGTACGACAGTCGATTGGGTGGCTTGAATCCTAATGCAGGCGTCTTGTTTGAGCTTGGCGTAGATGCAGCTGGATTGGGCGGCGACAACGAGTATATCAAAACCACAGCCCGCGCGATCGCTCAGAAGCGCGTGCTCAACGAGGAGGTCGTGCTTCGGGCATCTCTGGAACTTGGCGCGCTCAACTGGACCGGGGATGATTTTAGCCGGACGATTGATCGATTTGTGCTTGGCCCGAACACGTTCCGTGGTTTCGAACCTGCCGGTCTTGGGCCGCGCGACCTTTCCAACGGTCAGGACGATGCCATCGGTGGTAACTATTATTGGGTTGCCCGGTTCGAGTCTGATTTCCCCTTGGGCTTGCCTGAAGAGCTCGGATTGCGGGGTGGTTTATTCTACGACGTAGGTAACCTTTACAACATCAACAACGTGGATACGTCGGGTGCCGATATCGTCGGAGCCAGCGGATCCATCCGCCATGTGGTAGGTGTCTCGGTTCTGTGGACAACGCCATTTGGTCCTCTGCGCTTCAACTTTTCACAAGCGCTGAAGAAAGAAGAGTTCGACAAGGAACAGAGCTTTGACCTGACCATTCAGGCACAGTTCTGAACTCAGATGTTGACCAAAGTCATGAACATTCTGCAGGGCCCGCTAAGGGCCCTGTGTGTTTGGGCGGTCTTGATGGCGCCAAGTCCATTGTTGGCGCAACAATTGGGCGTTCCGCAATCAGACGTACTTACCATTTCAAGTGAACGGCTGTTTGCTGATTCTCGGTTCGGTCAGCGCGTTTTTCGCGAGATTGAGGCCGAGAGCGCTCTGCTAGCGGATGAAAATGAGTTGATCGTGGCACAGCTCAGCAAAGAAGAGAAAGACCTGACGGACAAGCGCTCTGAAATGTCCGCCAGTGAATTTCGACCTTTGGCCGAGGCTTTCGATGAGAAAGTCCAGTCGCATCGAGATAGCCAACGCGCCAAACTGGATGCTTTGGCGCGGCATGGAGAAGAGGCACGCAATCAGTTCTTAGAGATGGCGCAACCTGTATTGATCGAACTTCTACGCGAATATGGGGCGTCGATCGTCATTGAGCGTTCAAATGTTGTTCTCAGCTCGGATGCGTCGGATATTACCGATACCGCAATTGCCCGGATTGACGCGGCAATTGGCGACGGGTCTGCACTTGAAGACGCTAATGACAAATAGGCTGGCTTGCCCTTAAGTACGCGTATTGCTAACCACGCTTGAAAGAGACATCCAAAACAGGACATCCGCACCATGACCACGGAAACCCAGAGCGCCGACATTCAGCTGATTCAGCGTATATTGCCGCATCGCTATCCGTTTTTGCTGGTCGACAAGGTCGTGGATATTGACGGCTATCAATCTGCAGTTGGCATCAAGAATGTCACTATGAACGAGCCGCATTTTCAGGGTCATTTTCCCGGCACACCGATCATGCCTGGTGTGACTATTGTCGAGGCGATGGCGCAGACTGCAGGTGTCATGCTGGGTGTTGGCATGGACGTGATCGACAGTGAATTACTGATCTATTTCATGAACATCGACAAATGCAAATTCCGTCGCAAAGTTGTGCCCGGTGACGTGCTTGAAATGCATGTAGAGACGGTGCGTGGCAAGAAAGGTGGCAAGATCTTCAAGTTCAGCGGCCGTGCGACCGTTGAAGGTGAGGTCGCCGCTGAAGCCGAATTTTCGGCTTATGTCGACTGGGATATGGAAAAAACAACATGAGCGGCATTCATCCCAGCGCCATTATCGAAGACGGTGCGCAGATCGGGCAGGGCTGTACGATTGGTCCGTTCTGCCATATCGGGCCGTCCGTCCGTCTAGGCGATCGGGTTGAGCTTAAATCCCATGTGGTCGTCACCGGCGATACTTCAATTGGTGACGACACAGTGATCTTCAGCTTTGCCGTTGTCGGCGAAATCCCACAAGACAAAAAGTTTGGCGGTGAAGATACACGGCTTGAAATCGGTGAACGCAATCGCATTCGCGAGCACGTCACCATCAATACCGGCACGGATGGCGGCGGTGGCGTCACGCGGATTGGCGATGACTGCCTGCTGATGGCTGGAGTCCACGTTGCGCATGATGTGCAGATCGGTAACCGGGTCATTTTGGTAAACCACGCAGGCGCAGCAGGTCATTGCATAATCGAGGATGACGTCATCGTTGGCGGTATCTCGGGGCTGCATCAGTTCGTGCGCGTTGGTCGCGGGGCCATCATCGGTGCGCTGACTATGGTTCCGAACGACGTGATTCCATATGGTCTGGTTCAGGCACCACGCGGTGAGCTTGATGGATTGAATCTGGTCGGGTTGAAACGGCGCGGTGTCACGCGCGAGGATATCTCGGCGCTGCGCGCGGCATTCAAAGAGTTGTCGGAAGGTGATGGCACCTTCATGGATCGCGCCAATCGATTGGGCGAGGAGGCCGACAACGAATATGTGCGCCAGATTGTCGAGTTTGTGACGGGGCAAACGGACCGTTCCTTCCTGACGCCGAGGAAATAAGACATGTTGGCGCTGATCGCGGGAACTGGGGCATTGCCGGACGAGGTGGTCGCATGTTTGCCGAACCGACCTTTGATTTGCGCGCTGGAAGGGTTTGAACCTGAAAGGCTGAATGTTGACGTGGTCTTTCCGCTTGAGGAATTGGGCAGTTTTATCGCCGATCTGAAAGCGCGTGGCGTGATCGAGATTTGCATGGCCGGGGCTGTGCGCCGGCCCACCGTAAATCCTGCGCGCATTGATGCTGCGACGATGCCATTGGTCCCGATCTTACAAAAGGCCATTATGGCCGGTGATGACGGTGCCCTGCGCGCAGTTATCGGGATTTTTGAAGATTCTGAATTGACGGTCCGTGCCGCGCACGAGATCGCACCTGAATTGCTACCGCCGCTCGGCGCGCTGACTGAGGCACACCCCTCGGATACCGATCACGCAGATGCTGACCGAGCGGCAGGTATCCTGCGCAGCATGGGGACTGCAGATGTCGGTCAGGCTTGTGTAGTGCTGAAAGGGCAGGCGCTGGCAATTGAGGGCATCTACGGTACTGCTTGGATGTTGCAGTCGCTGACCCAACGCCCTGACGCGGGTGGAGGTATTCTGTACAAAGGCCTCAAACCCGATCAGGACCGGCGCGCGGATATGCCTGCTATCGGACCCGACACCGTATCGGGCGCGGTTGCGGCGGGCTTGTCAGGTATTGTCATCGAAAAGGGCGGTGTCATTGTCCTGCAACGGGACCGAGTGATTGAAGAGTGCAATCGCCTCGGTCTATTTCTTTACGTTCGCGAGCGCACCGTCTGATGCGCGTATTCCTGGTCGCCGGTGAACCGTCGGGCGACCGATTGGGCGCCGCTTTGATGGAGGGACTTATAACCCTTTCGCCGGAGGTGCGGTTTGATGGGGTCGGTGGTCCACTGATGCAGGCGCAGGGACTGAATAGCCGCTTTCCCATGTCCGAACTCAGCGTCATGGGGTTGGTCGAGGTTCTTCCCAAGTTCTTTCACTTGAAGCGCCGGATCGCCGAGACCGCTCAGGCGGTTCTGGACACGCAGCCGGATGTGTTGATCACCATCGACAGTCCGGATTTCTCGCTGCGAGTCGCTAAACTGGTGAAGGCGTCCAGCAGTATTCGAACCGTCCACTACGTTGCACCCAGCGTTTGGGCCTGGAGGCCCGGGCGCGCCGACAAAATGGCGAAGGTGATCGACCATGTTCTGGCGCTGCTGCCGTTTGAACCGCCCTATATGGAGCGGGCAGGGATGGAGTGTGATTTTGTCGGTCACCCCGTCGTCAACGAGCCGATTGCGTCTGAACAAGATATCAAGAAATTCCGTGTGGATCATGACCTGGGCGACGCTCCTATTGTGCTCGCATTACCTGGTTCTCGGCGGGGAGAGGTCGAACGGTTAGCCCCGATATTTGGCGCTGCTCTGCAAGAATTCCTGGCAGATCCACCCAGTACCCGTGTCGTCGTGCCTACTGTCGCGCATATGGTTGATGTGGTTGCCGAACAAGTTTGGGATTGGCCGGGAAATCCGATTGTTGTCGATCCACGAAAGTTGCCGTCGGACGAAGCACAGGCGCAGAAGAGGGCGGCCTTTGCGTCAGCCGATCTGGCATTGGCGGCATCAGGCACCGTGTCATTGGAGCTGGCTGCACAGGCAACGCCGATGGTGATCGCATATAATCTGAATTGGCTGACCACATTGATCGCGAAGCGCATGGTCAAGCTCGATACGGTGACGCTTGTCAATCTGGTCTCGGACACGCGTGCTGTACCTGAATGTCTGTTGGACGACTGCCAGCCGCTAAAGATCGCGGCAGCACTGGAAGAGGTTGCAGCTACGCCGGACGCCCAACATGAGGCTATGGCGATAACGATGGAGCGCCTTGGGCGGGGTGGAGAGGCGCCGGGTCTGCGCGCGGCAAAAGCCGTTTTGGACAGAATGAACACGTGATGCTGGATCACGTGATCTTTGCCGCCTCTGCCTACATGGCACAGGTTCTGACCAACCTCGACAACCTCGCAGCGCTTGTTGCGCTGATGATGGTTTCCGGTCCGCGACGGACCGTTGCGGGGTTCCTGCTTGCGCAGATATTAATCATCGCCGCCGCCTTGTTGCTGGCTTTGGGTGTCGATGACGTGGTGCCACACTGGGCCGGCTATCTGGGTGTGATCCCGCTTGGCCTCGGCGTGATTGGGGTTATCCGGCAGTTTCGGGGATCAGAGATCGAGGAGGCTCCGCAAGTATCCTCAGGTGCCTCAACCGTTGTAACGATGTTGCTGTTCATAAGCCTCTCAATGGATACATTCGCTGTGCTCGCACCGCTTTTGGCAGACTCGGCCCCAAGCTACCGCATCGCAGGTGTTACAGGTGCGGTTGCTGCGGCCCTGACGCTAACCATGCTTGGTCTGCTAGGCGCGCGATCTCCGATCATGACCGGCGGGTTTGCGCGGCGACTTGAGAAACTGGTTCCTTACGTAATGATCTGTGCCGGTATCTATATCCTCAGCAATTCCTGGACCGACGCGATTTAATAACCGCGCCAGATCCAGCCGCCGCCAAAGATGCGGCTTCCACCAGTTTCGTAAAACACACACGCCTGACCCGGAGAGATACCTTCTTCGGGCGTAAACAGCTCAACCTCGGCCGTCGTGTCGGACAGAGGCCGAATGATCGCCTCACGCGGCGGGCGGGTCGAGCGGACCTTGACCGACACATGCCATTCGTCTCGCGACGTAAAGGGTTCGTCTCCAAGCCAATTGATTTCACGCACCGGAACTGTCCGTGTAGCCAACATCTCTTTGGGGCCGACGACAACCTGCTTTTTGTCGACGTCCAGCTTTACCACATACAACGGCTCGCTTAGGCCACCGATGCCAAGCCCGCGGCGCTGACCGATTGTATAGTGAATCACTCCATCATGCTGTGCCAGAACACGGCCATCGGCATGTACGATTTCACCCGGCTCTGCAGCACCTGGGCGCAACTTTTCGATTACGCTGGCGTAGTTGCCGTTCGGTACAAAGCAGATGTCCTGGCTGTCAGGCTTGTCCGCAACAGCCAACCCGTATTGCGCGGCCATCTCGCGTGTGGCGTCCTTGGAGGGCAAATGCCCCAAAGGAAAGCGCAGGAAATCCAACTGCTCGGGCGTTGTCGAGAAAAGGAAATAGGACTGATCGCGGTTGGCATCCTCAGCACTATGCAACTCGGCCCCATTGGTTCCCATCTTGCGCTGGATATAATGACCGGTGGCCATACAGTCGGCCTCTAGGTCCTTGGCGGTTTCCAGCAGGTCCTTGAACTTCACCCGCTCATTGCAGCGGATGCAGGGCACCGGAGTCGCTCCTGCCAGATAGCTGTCAGCGAATTCGTCGATTACAGCATCTTTGAAGATGTTCTCATAATCCAGAACATAATGAGGGAAGCCGCGCTCTTCGGCCACGCGGCGCGCGTCGTGGATATCGATCCCAGCACAACACGCGCCTTTCTTGGCAAGCGCCGCGCCGTGGTCGTAAAGCTGCAGCGTAACCCCTACAACGTCATAGCCCTGATCAGCCAGATAGGCCGCGACAACAGAGCTGTCCACGCCGCCAGACATAGCCACAACCACCCGCGTTTCCGAGGGCGGTTTGGCAAAGCCAAGCGAGTTTAGCGGGGTCTCGGTATCGAGGGCCATTGGCGGTTCCAGTCCGGGTTAAGAAAGACCGGCAGAATATAGGAAAATTCTACACACTCTCAAGGGGCGGTTTCACACCGTTTTAAGTAGGTTGGATGCAGCTTTGTCGCAGCAGAAGAAGGTGGAACAGATGTATTTGCACAAAGTTGAAGGTCCAAGATCGGTCACCTTGCCGGATGGAAGCGTGCTAACACGCGCCGATCTACCCCCGGCAGACACGCGGCGATGGGTGGCTTCGCGCAAAGTAATTGTCGTGCGTGGAGTGCTTTACGGGCTGATTTCCCTGTCTGAAGCAAAGAAACGCTATGGCATCAGCGATGAGGAATTCAATTCCTGGGTGTCAGCCGTAGCTGAGCACGGAATCGATGCGCTGAAGGTGACTGCATTAAAAAAATATCGACAACCTAAGGGTGAAGATGAATAAATGATTCAACGGTAACGTCAGATTAACCATTCTTATTCAGGCTCAGATCAGTTGAAGAATTTGACCTAATTGGAGCAGTGAAAAATGCGCATACTTCTTGTCGAGGATGATCCAACCACGTCCAAGAGCATTGAATTGATGCTGACGCACGCAAATCTCAACGTATATGCGACGGACCTTGGTGAAGAAGGAATCGATCTGGCCAAGCTGTATGATTATGACCTCATTCTGCTTGACCTGAATTTGCCTGATATGAACGGCCACGAAGTGCTGCGACAATTGCGGATCGCACGCGTGGAAACACCGATCCTGATCCTGTCGGGCGCGGACGACACCGAAAGCAAGATCAAAGGCTTCGGGTTTGGTGCAGACGATTACCTGACCAAACCCTTCCATCGCGAAGAACTGGTGGCACGTATTCACGCGATCATCCGGCGTTCCAAGGGGCATTCCCAGTCCGTGATCCACACAGGGCAGGTGGCCGTCAATCTGGATGCCAAGACCGTTGAGGTCGAAGGAAAGACCGTGCACCTGACGGGCAAAGAATATCAGATGCTTGAGCTTCTAAGCCTGCGTAAAGGTACAACTCTGACCAAAGAGATGTTCCTAAATCATCTCTACGGTGGCATGGATGAGCCAGAATTGAAAATTATCGATGTGTTCATCTGCAAGTTACGAAAGAAGCTCAGCAATGCCACTGGTGGTGAGAATTATGTCGAAACAGTCTGGGGTCGCGGTTATGTTCTGCGTGATCCACAATCCAGCAATATGGGTGAAGCCCGCCTTGCCGTTGGCGCCTGATTTGATCTGACCGCTACCGTCGATGGTCCAGGACGGTAATTTCACTCGCGTCTCAGCACAACACTGGACCTGATCATGGCCTCGTCCTATCACTGGATTCTAATATGACGTGACAGGGCGGGGCCATGAGCGATACCACTGCAATCGCAGAATTGACGGAAGACGAAGCACGTGCAGAACTGGCTCGGCTTGCCAAGGAGTTGCAGAGGGCTAACCAGCTTTATCACACTGAAGATGCTCCGGAAATTTCAGACGCCGATTATGATGCCCTCAAACGTCGTAATGCAGATATTGAGGCACGCTTTCCGGAACTAAAACGTTCAGACAGCCCTACGGATCAAGTAGGGGCGCAAGTTTCAGATGGGTTTTCCAAAGTCACGCATGCAGTGCGGATGATGTCACTTGGCAATGCCTTTGACGATGAGGATGTTGCCGATTTTGACCGCTCAATCCGCAAGTATCTCGGGTTAGGGGAAGACGCACCGCTTGAATATACAGCCGAGCCAAAGATCGATGGCCTCTCGTTATCCTTGAGGTATGAACACGGCGAGCTGATTCAGGCGGCGACCCGAGGGGATGGTGAGACCGGGGAAAACGTGACCGCCAATGCGCGCACGGTGTCGGATATACCGCCTCGAATTGAAGGTGCTCCAGATATATTCGAGGTTCGCGGCGAGGTTTACATGTCTCATCATGATTTCGAAGCGCTGAACGCCCGGCAAATTGAAACAGGTGGAAAGACTTTCGCAAATCCGCGTAACGCAGCAGCTGGTTCGCTGCGCCAACTGGACTCGGAAATAACTCGGTCACGTCCACTAAAGTTTTTTGCCTATGCCTGGGGCGAACTGTCGAAACCTCTGGCTGAAACGCAAATGGCGGCAATCGAACGACTCAAAGCATTGGGCTTCCAAATCAACGCGCTTACGCGTCTCTGTTCCACGACAGGTCAGATGCTGGATCATTACCGCGCGATCGAAGAACAACGTGCGATTTTGGGATATGACATCGACGGGGTGGTCTACAAAGTTGATGATCTGAGTCTGCAATCCCGGTTGGGATTCCGCTCGACAACGCCCCGCTGGGCGATCGCGCATAAATTTCCGGCCGAACTGGCCTGGACCCGGCTTGAAGCGATCGACATTCAGGTGGGTCGGACCGGAGCGCTTAGCCCGGTTGCACGTTTGCATCCTGTGACTGTCGGTGGGGTCGTTGTGTCGAACGCGACGCTGCACAATGAGGACTATATCGCGGGGCGGGACGCCAAAGGCGGGGTTATCCGCGATGGCAAAGACATACGCATCGGCGATTGGGTGCAGGTTTATCGGGCAGGGGATGTGATCCCAAAGATTTCGGATGTTGATCTGTCAAAACGGCCGGATGATGCGAAACCTTATTCCTTTCCAACGACATGCCCGGAATGTGACAGTGAGGCGATCCGCGAAGAAGGTGATGCAGTACGCCGATGCACCGGGGGTTTAATTTGCCCCGCGCAGGCGGTGGAGAAACTTAAACATTTCGTGTCGCGCAAAGCCTTCGATATCGAAGGGCTCGGTGCCAAACAGATCGAGATGTTCCACAACGACCCCGTTCTGCCTATCAACACACCTGCCGATATCTTCACCTTGAAAGAACGAGACGCTGAAAATCTTGCCCGTTTGAAAAACCGCGACGGTTGGGGAGAGACCTCGGCCAGCAATCTGTTCGCCGCGATTGATGACAAACGAACCATTCCCTTCGCTCGATTGTTGTTTGCACTCGGAATTCGCCATGTGGGCGAAGTCGGCGCCCGGGATTTGGCCCTGTTCTATCGTGATTGGGATCAAATGACCGCGTCAATCGATACGGCGCGACCCGCAGCACTTGCGCAGCGTGCCGCTGACGAAGCGGAAGATGCAGAGAGGATCACAGCTATAGAAGAAGGTCGGCGCGCTAGAGTCAAAGAGGCGCGGGATGCAATGGTTGCAAGCCTAAATGTACCAGTGGACGCTGCCAGCGCTTGGACGGATTTGATTGCTATTGACGGCATTGGAACCACGCTGGGGCTGTCGTTGTCTGACGCCTTTGCCAACCTGGACGAACGCAAGGCGATTGATGAACTGCGCAATCACTTAACCATTGTTCCGCCGGATGCGCCTGCATCGGACAGCCCGGTTGCAGGAAAAACGGTCGTCTTTACAGGAACGCTTGAAAAGATGACGCGCGCCGAGGCCAAGGCGCGCGCCGAGGCGTTGGGTGCCAAGGTGTCGGGTTCAGTCAGCCAAAAAACCGATTTGTTGGTGGCGGGTCCGGGTGCTGGGTCGAAGGCAAAGAAAGCGGCCGATTTGGGTATCGAAACCTTGGATGAAGACGGCTGGCTTCAACTGATCGGCGATCTATGAGCGGCAGGCCAGAGCAACTCTTTCCGCTGTTCGCAGGGCTTGAAACGCTGGATGGTGTGGGACCGAAAACAGCGCAACTTTTCGGCCAATTAGACATCGAGTCGCCGCGAGATGTCTTGTTTTCATTGCCTTATGCGGTGATCGACCGGCGCCGACGCGATACCATACAAGGGGCCGATCTTCCGACCACATTGACGGTAGAGGTCACGATCGGAACCCACCGGCCTCCGCGTAACAAAGGTGGTGCATACCGCATTCATGTCGAGGACAGCCAAGCGGATTTTCAACTAGTGTTCTTTCACGCGCGCGGGGATTATCTGAAGAAACTGTTGCCGCAGGGTGCGCGCCGCGTGGTTTCGGGAAAGCTGGAACTGTTTGATGGAATGGCCCAGATGGTACACCCCGATCACATGGTTGCGCCAGAAAACGCAGGTGAATTACCAGAGTTTGAACCGGTTTATCATCTGACCCAGGGCGTTACGCAGAAAACAGCGTACAAGGCGGCGCAAAGTGCACTCAAGCGGGTGCCTGCTCTGGCTGAATGGGCAGACCCAGCTCAGGTGGCTCAGCAAAACTGGCCTGACTGGTCGGCTGCAATTCGTGCTGCTCATCATCCGCATGGAGCGGATGACGTAGCCCCTTTTGCACCCGCAAGGGAGCGTCTGGCCTATGATGAATTGCTCGCCCATCAGCTGACTTTGGCTCTGGCACGACAGCGTGAGCGGAAGGCGCGTGGCATCGTCAGCCTTGGGACAGGGGCGCTACAATCCATGGTGCTTGTAAGCTTGCCGTATCGACCAACCGATGCTCAATCCCGTGCGGTCGAAGAAATTTCGGCGGATATGGCCTCGGGTTCCCGCATGAATCGATTGCTGCAAGGCGATGTCGGCGCGGGAAAGACGCTTGTGGCGTTCATGGCGCTTTTGATCGCGGTCGAAGCAGGCGGGCAGGGGGTGATGATGGCTCCCACCGAGATCCTTGCCCGACAACATCTTGAAGGACTGCGACCCTTAGCCGAAGAGGCCGGAGTTGTGCTGGAAATCCTGACCGGGCGCGACAAAGGGGCCGAACGTCGGGCGAAGTTGGCCGCACTGAAACAAGGTGACATTCAAATACTGGTCGGCACCCATGCGGTATTTCAGGACGATGTCGAGTTTAAAGCCCTAAGGCTGGCCATCGTCGATGAACAACACCGTTTTGGTGTCCGCCAGCGGATGGAATTGTCCGAAAAAGGTCAACGCGCGGATGTTCTGGTGATGACCGCTACGCCCATCCCGCGCAGTTTGGCGTTGGCGCAGTATGGTGACATGGATGTCTCGGTTCTTGATGAAAAGCCACCTGGCCGAAAGCCAATCAAGACCGCGATCGTCAGCACGCAGCGAATGGAAGAGGTTGTGGCCCACCTGCGCGGCGCGATTGATGCGGGCAAACAATGCTATTGGGTATGTCCACTAGTCGATGAATCCGAAGTCTCAGACCTGACCGCCGCCGAGGAGCGTTTCAAGCGGCTGCGTGCGATTTTGGGTGAAATAGTTGTCGGCCTCGTGCATGGCCAAATGCCACCCGCTGAAAAAGATGCTGCAATGGCGGCGTTTCAGACTGGCCAAACCAAGGTTCTTGTCGCGACCACGGTGATTGAAGTTGGGGTCAATGTTCCCAATGCCACAATCATGGTGATTGAACGGGCAGAGATTTTCGGATTGGCGCAATTGCACCAGTTGCGGGGGCGGGTTGGACGCGGAGAGGATGCTTCGACCTGTTTGCTGATGTATCAACCGCCACTTAGCGAAGGTGGCCGCAAGCGTCTGGAAGTTCTGCGTGAAACCGAGGACGGGTTCCGCATTGCTGAGACCGATTTGCAGATGCGCGGCGCGGGTGACTTGATCGGTACAGCGCAATCTGGCTTGCCCAAGTTCAGGATTGCCGATCTCGAACGCCAGGCCGGATTGATGGCTGTGGCGCAATCAGATGCGCGCGCGTTGCTCTCTTCAGATCCCAAGTTGACATCAGACCGAGGCCAGGCTGCGCGTGTTCTTCTGTGGCTCATGAAACAGGACAGGGCAATCCGTTTGATATCAGTGGGTTAGATTGTAAATCCCATAAAGTTCACAAATGTTCTCAAAAAGTTCTTTACCGACTCGTCAAAATATGAGAACAAAAGGTCAACAAATGATTAAACCTGACCGGAGGTGAGACCATGCTGAGCCAGATCAAGACTGCCTTTACCCGTTCGCAATCCACGATCTTACAGGATGCGGCAGGCGCGGTTTCTCTGGTTGTGATGCTGGTGGTTGCCCTTCACCTGCCAAGCGGGTTCTAAGCCTTTCTGCCTGCGATCTCGTGCCGATCATACCGCGCTTGTTTCCCCGTCATGATCAAGGGTGACCTGCCTGTCCCATTTCCCTTGAAGGGGCCAGCCTCGGCCCCGTGCGGTAATCCGGACCCTACATGAGAAACGCATGACTTGCCGCCGCCCTTTCCGCCCGGAAGGTGCGGCGGTTCTTTTTTCAAAGCTGACCAGTTTTGATAATCTCAATCGTCGCCGACAGGACAGAATTGACCGCGACTGAGGCCAGTATCATCCCCATTACGCGGCTGATGATGGCTGCACCAGAATGTCCGATTAACCGGATGATCGGTTCTGCCAATAGCATCAGCACAAACGCGATGGCGATCACGGCTAGCATAACCAATGCAGTGATACTTTGATCAGCGACGCTGTATCGGTTGTTGTCGGTTAAAACAACGATAGCGAGCATCGCGCCAGGGGAGGCGAGGGATGGTACGGCCAGCGGGAAAATGGCTGGATTGGTCTTATGCATTTTATCGTCCAGGTCCTCTTCGGCCTGACGTTGTTCAACCTCTTGCTTGCTTTCGCCAAAGATCATGGTCAACGCGAAGAGAAACAGGATTATCCCACCGGCAACCTGAAACGAGTTCAGGCCGATGTCCAATGCCTCGATCACAAGTTGTCCGAAGATGAGAAAGAACATTAGTATTCCCGCGCTCACCAATGCCGCCAATAGGGCGGTCTTGCGACGGGCCCCAGCGGCTATACCGGCAGTGACGGCGATAAAGACGGGGATCGTGCCGATCGGGTCGATTACAACCCAAAGCGTCACGAAATGTTCCAGCAAGTTGTTCACGTTAACCCCCAAATCAATTAGGGGCACACTATACGGCTTTGATTGGAAAAGCCACGATCAGGCGCAGTTGGCTTGTTCTACCTGCTCCATCGCTTCCGCGGTTGCGTCCAGTGCCAACAGGATCGAAGCATGTCGATTCTTATAGTCCCGTGCGGGCATTAAAACCTCGAGCCCGTCAAATGGAGCGTCGGGGGCCGGGCCGTCTTTCTTCAACATTGCCGAAAGCTGATCGCGCGCGGTTTCTACCTGAGCCCGTGTCGCACCGATCACCGCGCTGCCGACAACCGAAGCCGAAGCCTGGCCCAAAGCACAAGCCTTAACATCCTGCCCGAAGTTGGTAATCCGCCCATCCTCGACATTGACGTCAACAGTTACTGTCGAGCCGCATAAAGGTGCACGTTTTTTCACTGTTGCATCGGGATTTTCCAAGCGGTCCAGATGCGGAATATCCGCCGCCAGCGCCAGAATGCGTCCGGAATAGAGCTTGATTAGATCGGTTTCGCCGCTCATGGCTTTCCCTCGTTTTCTATTCCCCATACATAATGGCGAGATTCTGGGATGCAAAAGGTTTTTGCGATGGCTGACACAGTCTTGTTCAACCCGTCGACACTGAAATTCAACGAGGCTGGTTTGATCCCTGCGATTGCGCAGGATGAAGAAACCGGTGAGGTTCTTATGATGGCATGGATGAACGCCCAGTCCATCGAGCGTACGCTGGATACTGGGCGTGTCACCTATTGGTCGCGATCGCGACAGGCGTTCTGGGTCAAAGGCGAAAGTTCGGGCCATGCGCAGGAGTTGGTGGATTTTCGCGTCGATTGTGACCGGGATTGCCTTCTGATCGTAGTGAAACAAACCGGTCCGGCCTGTCACACAAATCGGCGGAGTTGCTTCTATACAGCGGTTCGCGATGGCACCGAAGTCGAGCTTATGTCACCGATGGAATGAAGCGTTTGGCGATCGGGTTGATTCTAAGATTAAAGCCCGACCATCGTTCTGATTTCGGCCGGTGTAATACCTTGATCGCGATATAGAGAAATCGCGCGCGCATCATCGCGTTTTGCAAGCCGTTTGCCCGCTTCATCTCGGATTAGACGGTGGTGGTGATATACCGGCGTTGGCAGCCCAAGCAAGCCCTGTAGCAAGACGTGTATCTGCGTAGCGTCGAACAGATCTTCACCTCGGACCACATGCGTTATGTCCTGATCTGCGTCGTCAACGACTACGGACAAATGATAAGAACTGCCCATATTGCGCCGAACGAGGATGATATCGCCGACTGCGTTGAGAAGCGTATCGGCACAAAGTGAGTGTGTTCCCGCATGTTTCGCTCCGGTTTCACGAAAAGTGCGAAGCTCTGACGCCTCTAGTGCTTTTTCCATATTGAGGCGAAGAACATCCTCGGAGGCCGAATCCTGCAGGAGCCGCTGACGGCATGTACCCGGATAGATGCGCCCATCTGGTCCAAACTGGGGCGCTCCTTCCTGTGGGGCCCCAGCCGCGGCCTCGATATCGGCACGCTTACATTGGCAAGGGTAGACCAACTTCAGATCGATCAAGGTTTCGAGCGCGCGTCGATATTTTTGAATTCGATCTGATTGGCGCATCACCGGCTGAGGCCATGTCAGGCCAAGCCAGTGCAGATCGTCATAGATTTGGTTTTCCCAATGAAGGCGAGAACGCGACTGATCTACATCTTCGATCCGCAAGTGGAATTCTCCACCTGCAGCCTGCGCTTGATCATGGGCCAGAAGTGCAGAATATGCATGGCCCAGATGCAATAGACCTGTCGGAGAAGGCGCAAAGCGCGTTATGAATCTCACGCTTTTTCAACAACGTAGACGTTAGATTTCATGTCCATTCCGGGGAGGTGAGGGCCATATTCACGAAATAACAACCGTGCGTGCCCCATGTCCAGCCAATCGTTGAGACGCGCGGTATAGGCGTGATCGGCCAAGGTATGGTCATTGAAAGAAAAGGCCAGATACCCACCGCGTGGTAACGCATTCATAAGAAGATCAAAGGTTTCAGGCGGAGCCGCGCCGGCTCCAATAACCCCTATAGATGTGATGGCAGAGTAAGCACCCGCCTCAATCGGTTCGGGGTTGGTGACGTCAAAGCCTATCAGATTGCGATAGACACCCTTGGCCGCTGCCCCTTTCAGCATATTCGGCGATGGGTCCATGCCGTCGATCACGTGGAAACCGGCCTTGCTCAGCGCAACACCTGAAAGCCCTGTGCCACAGCCATAGTCCAGAACCGGCACCTCGGCATCTGAGATAAATGACCACAATGCTGCGGCAACACGATCCGGGGTGACGTAGCCATGCTCATCGACTTCATCATCATACGAAGCCGCCCAATTCTGATAGTGTTCCTGCGTTTCCTGGGCAGAGTTCAGATTGTATGTGTTTTTCAAAAACTTGTCGCTCATACCTCACATGTTAGGCGCAGGGTAGGCGTGCCGTCCAGTCAACACTGGTTTAACCAGTCTCTCCAGACAGCTTTTGCCCGGTCTGTATACGCCTTGTAGCGATCTTTACGGCCCCGACGACCACCTTTCAGACCATCGACAGGGCGGAACAATCCGAAATTCACGTTCATGGGCTGGAACGTTTTGGCCTCAGCACCGCCGGTAATATGGTGGATCAACGCGCCCATCGCGCTGTCATGAGGCACTTCGGGCAAGGTCTTGCCCAAAATCTCGGCGGCACCAAGACGACCAGCCAGCAAGCCCATCGCGGCACTTTCAACATAGCCTTCAACCCCGGTGATCTGGCCCGCAAATCGAATATTGGGCCGGGATTTCAGCCGCATCTGCGCATCTAGCAATGTCGGGGAATTGATGAAGGTATTACGATGAATGCCACCCAACCGCGCAAAGCTGGCGTTTTCCAGCCCTGGGATTTTACGAAAAACATCCGTTTGTGCGCCGTATTTCATCTTGGTCTGAAAACCAACGATGTTGAATAAGGTGCCCAATGCATTGTCACGCCGCAATTGAACAACAGCGTGTGGCTTTACATCCGGTTGGTGCGGATTGGTCAGACCAACGGGTTTCATCGGACCGTGACGCAAGGTTTCACGGCCGCGCTCGGCCATTACTTCGATCGGCAGGCAGCCGTCGAAATAACCAGCGGTTTCGCCCTCGTGGAACTCGGTCTTGTCAGCCGCCAGCAGCGCATCAATGAAGGCTTCGTACTGTTCACGATCCATCGGACAATTGAGATAGGCCGTCCGTTCTTCTTCGGTCTCGCCCTTGTCATAACGCGACTGCATCCATGCTTTGCTCATATCAATGCTGTCAGCGTAGACGATAGGCGCTATGGCGTCGAAAAAGGCTAGTGCTTCGGCACCTGTCTCTGACCGTATGGCCTCACTCAAACCGGGTGAGGTCAGCGGGCCTGTGGCGAATATCCAGTGGCCCTCACTGGGCAGGCTGATGACCTCCTCGTCAGTGACTGATACGTGTGAATGTGCCTTCAACTTGGCGGTCACAGATTCAGCAAAAGGATCACGGTCAACCGCCAGGGCACCACCTGCTGGTAGGCGGTGGCTATCAGCCGTGGTCATAATCAACCCGTTTGCTGCGCGCATTTCCCAATGCAGCAATCCGACAGCGTTCTGTTCATCATCATCCGAGCGGAAAGAGTTCGAACATACCATCTCGGCCAGATTGCCGGTCTGGTGCGCAAAGGTGCCTACTTTGGGTCGCATTTCGTGGATCACAACATCCACGCCCATTTCCGCCGCCTGCCAGGCGGCCTCGGACCCGGCCATGCCGCCGCCCACGATGTGCAACTTATCTGTCATGCGCTGCCAAATAGGGCACTGCAACGTCATACGCAATGCGCAGATATCAGCAACTTTAAACGGAGAAGTTTTTGGGGTCGCCGCTGCGGGAATGTCTGCGCCGGTGAGAGAAACCAGCTGGAGGGACCTTCCGCCCACGGCGACCCAAAAGCATATTCAGGCCTTGGCCTTGTCCCAGCATTGCCACAGTGTCGCCCTTTTGAAAAGTGAAAAAATGCGAACAGTGCTGAAAAATGTATGAAATAACAGCGTCACTGATGCCAATTGGGCGGACGTTTCTCTATAAATGCGCTTATGCCTTCCTCGGTATTCCGGTCCATCATATTCTGTGCCATTACTTCGGCAGTATACGCGTAGGCCTGGTCAACGGGCATGTTAACTTGTTGATAAAAAGCTGTTTTACCGATTTTCACCGCACTGCTAAGCTTTGCCGCCAACTTCTCAGCAAGCGTATCAGTTTCTTCCGCCAGCAGGTTTTCAGGGACAACCCGGTTGACCAGACCAAGCTCGGCTGCGCGCTCGGCTGAAATAAAATCACCGGTCGTCAGCATCTCAAACGCCTGTTTACGCGGAATATTCCGGCTGAGTGCCACCATCGGGGTCGAGCAAAACAGGCCGATATTAACGCCATTTACGCCAAACCGTGTACCCTCGGCCGCAATTGCCATGTCACAGGTTGCTACCAACTGACAGCCTGCCGCCGTAGCGATTCCGTGCGTCTGGGCAATAACAGGCTGGGGCAGGGACTGGATAGACAGCATCATCTTTGCGCAGCGGTCGAACAGATCCTGAAAGTAGGAAAGCCCTCGGTCGCTGGCCTGTCGTCCTTGCGTCATCTGTTTCAGATCGTGCCCGGCACAAAACGCTTTTCCCGCCCCTGAAAGAATAACGACACGAATCGAATTATCATTACGCAGTGCATCGAGCTCGGCCTGCAACGCGGCGAGCATTTCGTCACTCAGTGCATTCAAACGCTCAGGCGCATTCATCTTGAGCCGCGCAATAGCTCCTGTGTCGTTACGTTCCAGAATTGCCATCTTGCCCTCCCGCTGGCGTTCGGGCCAACTCTAGGCGGGCAGAGCCATGAGGGGAAGCATGTCGTTAGCACTGAGCAAACAAGATTTGACAGAGTATCTGGAAGAAGTATTTCCACAGGTCCACAGCGATTTTGTTGTGGAAGAACTGACCGAGACGTCAATCACGATGCGACTAAGGGTCGAGGACCGACATCTGCGCCCTGGCGGCACCGTATCCGGGCCGTCCATGTTCGGGCTGGCAGATGTTAGCGTTTATGCGATGGTTTTGGCGCGAAAGGGTCGGCAATCGCTGGCGGTAACTACAAACAGTTCGCTGGATTTCCTTCGCAAGCCGGAAGGTGGCACCGACTTAATTGCCGAATGCAAGTTGCTGAAATTAGGTCGAACATTGGCAGTAGGGGATGTGCTGATGTACTCGGACGGCTCGGACAAACCGGTCGCACGGGCGAGTATGACGTATTCCATTCCTCCAGAAGGTTCAGCCGCCGCCGCGTTTGGATAAAAAAGGGCCGGGGACAAACCCCGGCCAGGAAGAGGTCCCTTAGATGGGACTGGGGATAATTATTTCATCCAGAAGTAGCGGCTTACTTCTTCATCAGCGCGATGGCGGGTCAGTCCTACATCGCGAAGCAGCCTGTCATCCAGCTTGCCTAAATTGACGCGGCTTCGGCGGCGTTGCTCCCACTGTGTGACAATCGCCGCAAACCGCACGGCCAGCGCGGCGATCAGCGGCAGCCGAGGGCTGTCGTTCAGCAGCAAGAGGGCGGGGTTGTGCATTGCGCGTGTCATCTTGGGTATCCTTTCTAATTGTATTGACACAAAGCTAAGATGTTCGGTACAGTGCGTTGATACATTCAACATTGTATCGAAATCAAAGGAAGAATTGTAATGGATACAATTTGGCCAGAGGCGTTACCGAAATCCAAAGGTCCGAAATACACTCTGGTTGCCGACACGATCCGAAAAGCGATAGATAACAAGACACTGGAGGTTGGAAAGAAGCTGCCTCCGGTGCGGGAACTGGCGTATCGATTAAAGATCACACCAGGCACTGTCGCGCGTGCCTATACGATCCTGACCGATGAAGGTTTGCTACAAGCCGAGGTCGGGCGTGGTACATTTGTCGCCCCACCGCGATCGCCCATTTTGGATGATGTCTGGTCGCGGCAGTTGCACCTGAGGGACGATAAATATGAGTCCAACGTTAGCCTGTTCAGCCCACGCCTGCCAGATGTAGGGCAGGTGACCTTAATCCGCGAATGCCTTGAAAAGGTTGCGAAAGGCGATCCGCGGATGTTCATGAACTATCCGACCCGCGATGCTTATCTACCGGTGCGCCAAGTTGTGGCTGACTGGTTATCGGATCTTCCACTTGGCTCATTGAATGCTGATGACATTGTACTGACGCATGGCGGACAAAGTGGTATTTGTGTTGTTTTTCAAACCGTTCTGAGGGATCCCAGACCCGTCGTACTGGTCGAGGATCTATCGTATGCCGGTTTCCGGCGTGCCGGTGAATTGATGCGCGCCGAGATTGTCGGGGTAAAAATGGACAAATGGGGAATAAGCCCCGAAGCGCTGGATCACATCCTCAGGCAAACCAAGGCGCAGGCGATTTGCGTCTCACCCGAGGTGCAGAACCCCACGGGCGGGCATTCTCCGCTGGAGCGACGCAAAGAAGTTGTTGAGATCGCGCGTAAGTATGAATTGCAAATCATCGAAGATGATTGCTATCGCATGGGTGAGGCACGCGCGCCTAGCTATCGTGCGTTGGCACCTGAGCGGGGCTGGCATGTCTCTTCAATTTCCAAAACGCTGACGCCGGCACTGCGCGTTGGATTCGCGATTGCCCCACGGGAGCGAAGCGTAGATTTGCGCCGATCTGCCGAGTACGGGTACTTTGGGTTGGCCCAACCCTTAGCCGAATTGACGCGGCTATTGTTGGGGCACCCAGAGGCGAGGCAACTGGCACGAGATGTTCGCTCCAAGATGGGAGAATATGTGCGGGTCGCAGTAAACGCCTTGGGCGGCTTTGACCTCAATTGGGATTCAGAGATTCCCTTTGTGTGGCTACATCTGCCTTCGGGTTGGCGCTCTGCTGCATTCAGTCGCGCAGCTGAACGTGAAGGTATTCAATTGCGATCCGCCGACGAATTCGCGCTTAGGGACGGCAGGGCACCGAATGCTGTCCGAATTGCAGTGAACGGGCATGTCTCGTTAGCTAAATTTGAAGATGCAATGCTGCGTCTGCGCGCGTTGTTGGATAACCCACCCGAACAAATAAGCGTCTAAGCCTTAGTTCAACGGGGCAGGGTCGCCAAAAAAACCGGCCAGATGCCCGATCTTGCCGTCGGCATCGAGGCGGATGAAATCATGCCCCGCAACCATGATCGAACCATCGGGTGAAACCATATGCCAAGTGAAGTGGACGACGTCATGATGTGAGGTGGGGGCGCTTGTCAGTTCAACGCGGCCTTGCGTATCTTTCAGGACTTCTCCGATATGTGCGGATAACTTATCTCTTCCAGTTACCGCAGCGGTAGGATCGACATAGCGGCCATTGCCAGCAAAACATTGATCAAGCAGTTCCAGTCGTCTATTCGGGTTCGTTTCCTGCCAGGCCGCACCATAAGCGGCAATTACATTGTTTAGTTCTTGCATGGTAGCCTCCGGGGACAGGTTGGTTTTAATGAGTGGGTTACAGTTGCGCGCCTAATAGATTTAGATAGGTTGGCGGATAAATCATTGGGGTAAAATAATACCTATTTTGTAAACATCTGTTATCGCATAATTTATTCTACCTTGCGTGTATTGACCTGCATCACGAGTAGGTCTAAACCCCATCCATCGAATTCGGGCCGCTCCGCCACGGGGCGGTCTTTCACATCAAACAGGACTATCCTGCCATGAAAACCTTTTCTGCAACACCTGCAGACATCGACAAGAAATGGATCCTGATCGACGCAGAAGGCGTTGTTCTGGGCCGTCTTGCCTCGATCGTCGCCATGCGCCTGCGTGGCAAGCACAAAGCGTCGTTCACCCCGAACATGGACATGGGCGACAACGTCATCGTGATCAACGCTGACAAAATCCAGATGACCGGCAAGAAGCGCGAAGAGAACTTCTACTGGCACACTGGCCACCCGGGCGGCATCAAGTCGCGCACCAAGCAGCAGATCCTCGAAGGTGCACACCCCGAGCGCGTCGTGACCCAAGCGGTCAAGCGCATGCTGCCGGGCAACCGTCTGGCACGCCAGCAGATGACCAATCTGCGCGTTTACGCCGGTGCCGAGCATCCTCATGAGGCGCAAGCGCCCGAAGTTCTGGATGTTGCATCCATGAACAAGAAAAACACCCGGAGCTAATGACCGATGGCTGATCAGATCAATACTCTCGAAGAGCTGAGCGCCGTCGCAGGCGTTGAAACCGTGGCCGAAGAAGTCATCGTGCGTGAACCCGTACGTGACGAACTGGGCCGCTCCTATGCCACCGGCAAGCGTAAAGACGCCGTTGCCCGCGTTTGGATCAAGCCGGGTTCCGGCAAGGTCACCGTGAACGGCAAGGATCAGGACAAGTATTTTGCGCGTCCCGTTCTGCAGCTGATCCTGCGCCAGCCGTTCCAGGTTGCTGGTGTTGAAGGTGAGTTCGATGTTGTTGCAACCGTCAAAGGCGGTGGCCTGACGGGGCAGGCCGGTGCGGTCAAGCACGGCATCTCGAAAGCGCTGCAACTGTACGATCCGAACCTGCGTGGCGCTCTGAAAGCTGCTGGCTTCCTGACCCGCGACAGCCGCGTTGTGGAACGTAAGAAATACGGTAAGCGCAAAGCGCGTCGTTCGTTCCAGTTCTCGAAGCGTTAATCGCTACGGATACCGAATTGGAAAGGGCTCGCAACTGCGAGCCCTTTTTCTTTGGTGGGTTTATTCTTCGTAAACCAGTTTCCACGCACCATTTTCGACGACGCTGACAAAGACAGTATCAGCACCCTGATGGTCATCCGGCCCATAGGTGATCTGGTTGCCGACCAGCTCATCCATGTAATCCAGCGATTCCATTGCGGCGATGAAACTTTCGTGGGTCAGATCAGGCCCTGCGGCCTCAAGCGCTTTGACCATCATCTCGGCTGCTGAATAGCCAAGCATTGAGAAACCGACCGGATCCTCGCCTGTTGCCTCTTTGTATTCTGCGATAAACGCTGCCGGGGCAGGTTCTTCCGCGCGCGCCCAGAGGTCCAACCAGGACGCGGCTGCATAGAAACCATCCGTGACGCCTCCGGGTACCTGTGCCACCACGGTCAAGAAGCTGGCCGAGGTGCCGAGGAACTTCATGTCGGTCAGACCCATTTTCTTGGCCGTTCCAACAACGGTGATTGCCTGACGTACGCCGAGGGCCATGGTGACGATATCGCAACCTTCTTCCTTGAGCTTGCTCAAGGACCCCACGAAGTCCGTCTCGTCCGGCTTATGGGTGGTCTCTGCGCCGAAAGTGATGCCAGCTTCTTCAGCCCCAGCTTTGCTGCCTTCCAGGATTTCCTCGCCGAAATCGGTGGGTAGATACATTGTGCAGACGGTTTGCGATCCGAATTCACCGTTTAGATATTTCACTCCAATCCGCGCCTGGTCGTAATAGGTCGAGAACGACGTGAACTTGTTCTTCATCGGCTCTTGCAGCATCTGCCGCGCGGCGGTCAGAGGAGCGACGTTGGGAATACCTTTCGGGTCCAGCAGCTTGAACCCGGCGACGTTCATCGGCGTACCCAGCGATTGCAGCATGGCAAACACCTTATCGCGGTTCAGAAGCTTGTTATAACCCTGCATCGCGCGTGGCATCTGGTAGCCATTATCCTCGACCACAAAGCGAATCTGACGCCCGTGAACGCCGCCCTCAGCGTTGACCCGATCAAAGACCACATTCGCGCCCTTCGTGGCCGGTACTCCCACGGCAGCGAAGATGCCACTGAGGTCGTTAACAGAGCCGATGACGATCTCATCATCGCTCACACCTTGGGTTTGCGCCCAGCCTATTGTGGCGCATGCAGTTAATGCCGTGGCTGCAGCAAACCCTTTAATCAGTTGTTTCATATTTCTCCTCCCTGTTGGGTCGTCCCTTAACTAATTGTACATATCTTCAATGAGATGTGCGTGTTTCTTTTCCACAAGACCACGCTTGAGTTTCATCGTCGCAGTCAGCTCATCATCCTCTGCGGTCAGCAACACATCGATCAAACGAAAATCCTTGATCTGTTCGACCCGTGCAAACTCTTTGTTTACGGCTTTGATCTCTGCACCAATTAGTTCGGTGACTTCCGATGCCGCACAGAGGGATGCAAAATTCGAGAAGGGGATCTTACGCTCTTGCGCGAATTTCTCGACATTCTCCTGATCGATCATGATTAGCGCAGTTAAATACTTACGCCTGTCCCCGATGATTACCGCGTCCGAGATGTACTGGCTGAACTTCAATCCACTCTCGATCTCGGCGGGCGTGATGTTCTTGCCGCCCGCAGTGATGATGATGTCCTTGAGGCGACCTGTGATGGTGACAAAGCCATCCTCGTCGATATGCCCCATATCCCCGGTGCGCAGCCAGCCGTCGCAAGTGAAGCTTTCAGCCGTTTTGGCATTGTTGCGCCAGTAGCCCTGAAAAATGTTCAGACCTTTAACCTGAATTTCCCCATCATCCGAAATACGCATGTCGTTGCCGGGCACTGGCATTCCAATGGTGCCGATCTTGTTGACCCCAAGCGTGTTCAACGCCGCTATGCCGGCAGTCTCGGTCATCCCGAACCCTTCGACAATTGGTACGCCGATGGCCCAATACCATCTAAGCAGATCAGGAGAGATCGGCGCTGCACCAGAACCACCCCGACGAAGCCGGTCTAGGCCCAGCATCCGGCGCAGGTTGCGCAGTACTAGCCGATCCCAGAACCAGAACCGCATTGCGACCAGCGAGGGCACGGGCTTGCCCGTAAGGATGTAATCAGCCCGCGCCGTGCCCGCCTTGAGCGCCTGCACAAAGGCGAAACGCCCGGTCGGCGTGGCTTCTTTTGCCATGAACATGACCTGCGAGTAGATTTTCTCCCACACTCGTGGAACGGCGGTAAAGGTGGCGGGAGAGACTTCTTGCAGGTTGGCGAATACCGTTTCGGGGCTTTCGGCGAAATTCACTGTGCTTTTCATCGCCAGTGGGTAATAGATCGACACATCGCGCTCGAGGATATGACAGAGCGGCAGAAAACACAGTTGTTCGTCGGTCGACTGAGACGGCAGGGAATGGGCGCCAGCTTCGATCGCCGCCATGATGTTTTCATGGCTTAGCATGGCGCCCTTAGGATTGCCGGTGGTGCCCGATGTATAGATGAGCAAGGCAGTGTCTTGTGGCGAGGCCGCAGCGATCTCAGCCTCGAATGCGCCAGGTTCTTCGGCCTCAGCCTGCCGCCCCAGAGAGTACAAGTCCCCAATCATCATGCAACGCGGATGGTCGAGATCGTGCAGGCCTTCGTCTTCAAGGATAATGACCTTGAGCAAATCTGGAAGTTGCTCTTCTACCTCGAGGAACTTGTCCAACTGCTCTTCGTCTTCAACGATCAGAAACCGGCTGCCACTGTCGTTGATCAGATATTTCAGCTGAGCAGCTGAATCCGTGGTGTAGACGCCAGAGGCGATCCCTCCGACGCATTGGATGCCCATATCGAACCATGCCCATTCCTTACGGTCTTCGGACAGGATTGACACAACTTCGCCACGTTGCAGGCCCAACTTGCGCAGGGCCAGCCCGATCCATCTGGCGTGCTGCCAGTAGTCGGCCCATGAATAGGATTTCCAGATGCCGAAATCCTTTTCACGATGCGCTGTGCGTGATCCCGACTCGGCACAACGTTTTTGGAACAGCTCGCAAATCGTCACGCAACCATCGACCCACAGCGGGCGCTGCCCGGGCGTCGCGTTGAACTGCACGCCGTTGATCGTGATCTGAGGGGGCAGGGGGTTCGCGTCCATCCGGCTCACCTCCACGTCTTCTTGCGTTTCCAACGGCGGTTCTCCCGCGCGCCTTCTTCCTGAACGCCCAAATAGAAGTTCTGGATGTCTTCGGATTGCAGCAATACATCGGCGGCACCATCCATGACGATCCGCCCGATCTCCATAACATAGCCATGATGGGCAAGTTCCAAGGCGGCATTGGCGTTCTGTTCAACCAGCATCATCGTCATTTTCTGCTCGTCATTGAGGCGCTTGAGGATGCCAAAAATCTCTTGCACCAACAACGGTGACAGGCCCAGCGAGGGCTCGTCCAGCAGCATGATACGGGGGTTGGCCATCAAACCGCGCCCGATTGCCAGCATCTGCTGTTGCCCGCCAGACAAGGTGCCGGCCTCTTGACCCCGGCGTTCTTTCAGAACGGGAAAGTAGGAAAAGACCAGATCGCGATCGTGATCGATCTGACCTTTGTCTGACAGGGTATACGCGCCAAGGCTCAGGTTCTCATCGACGGTCAGAAGCGGAAAAACCTCACGTCCTTCAGGCACATGTACGATGCCTTTTTGAACAACCTTGTAAGGTTCGGAGCCTTGTATTTGCTGGCCGTCAAATGTGATCGTGCCTTTTTCGGGGTCCATCACGCCCGAGACGGTTTTCATTAGTGTCGTCTTGCCTGCACCATTCGCGCCAAGGATCGAGACGATCTGCCCTGGATGCACGTCCAGCGATACACCGCGAATGGCCATGATCGGGCCATAGAAGCTTTCGATATTGCGGATTCTGAGAATTGGCTCATTCATGAGGCTTTCCCCAGATAAGCCTCGACCACGGCTGGATGCGATTGAACCTCAGCAGGGGTTCCTAGCGCAAGTTTCGCTCCGTCAGCCATCGCCAGCACCCGGTCGGAAACGCCCGAGACCAGTCCCATGTCATGTTCCACCATCAGCACGGTGATCCCCATCTGCCGTCGGATATCATCGATCCACCAGCGCATATCGGAGGTCTCTTCAACCGACAGGCCCGAGGCGGGTTCGTCCAGTAGCAGGAGTTTTGGATCGGTGGCCAGCGCGCGTGCGACCTCGACCACCTTGCGTACACCGTAGGGTAGGCCCGAGATCATCTTGTCGCGGAAAGCCTGAAGGTCGAGGAAGTCGATGATCTCTTCTACCATTTCACGGTTTTCAATCTCTTGCTTGCGCGCAGCGGGCGTAAACAGAATTTCCGAGAACAGATTGGTTTTGCGGTGCCGGTGGCGCCCGACCAGAAGGTTCTGTAGAACGGTCGCGTGTTCGAACAGTTCAATGTTCTGGAATGTACGTGCCACACCATAGGCTGCTACGGCCGAAGGTTTCACGCGCAGCAAGTCGTGCCCATCGAACCGGATCGCCCCCGCATAAGGATCGTAAAATCGTGAGATCAGATTGAAGACTGTAGATTTGCCAGCCCCGTTCGGACCAACGATGGCAAAAACCTCGCCCTCCTGAACACCAAATGACAGATTATCGACTGCGGTCAGACCGCCGAATTTCAGGGTGACGCTTTCAAACTCCAGCAAGCTCATCTCAGACGCTCCGTCTTGAGATACGATTTTTGCCGTTTGAACATGTCCTTGCGGTAGAAGGGGAACAGCTCGAACCAAGTGCGGATTTTCAACCATCGGCCATAGAGGCCCATTGGTTCGAACAGGATGAAGGCGATCAGGATCATGCCGAAGATGCCAAACTCCAAACCCGGAATGGCAACGGTGTTTCCGCCAAATATGGCCGCTGCATATTCCTTCGAGATCGACAGGAACTGCGGCAGGAAACCGATCACGATTGCACCCAGAAACGCGCCATGGATAGAACCCAATCCGCCGATCACGATCATCATCAGCAATTGGATCGAAATAACGACGCTGAAAGTCTCGTTGTTGAACGCTCCCGCAAACATTCCCATCAGTGCGCCTGCCAACCCAGTGACTGCACAGGAGAGGGCAAATGAGATCGTCTTGGTGCGCGCGATATCCACGCCCATCGCCTGCGCTGAGACCTCAGAATCTCGTACGGCGATGAAGCTGCGGCCCAAGGGCGCGCGCAATAGGTTGATATAGCCCAGTGTCACGACAACGGCGACGGCCAGCACCAGCCAGAAGAACGGGGCCGGGGTAGCCCAACGATCGACCAGATGTCCAAAGATCTCGACACCACCCAGATATTTACCCGCGACACCTCCGGTGATGGGTTCGGCCAGAACGATGATGTCGTCCATGAGCACAGACAGGGCCAAAGTAAAAATCGCAAGATAGATGCCGTGCAGGCGCAGGGCAGGGATGGCAACCGTTGCACCAACGATACCGGTCAACAGGCCCGCCACAGGGAAAGCCAGTAGAAAAGGTACGCCCGCTTCTATGAGCACAACATTTGCATAGCATCCGACGGCCAGAAAGGCGGCGTGGCCGAGGCTGGCTTGTCCAGTATGACCTGTCAGGATCATCAGGCCGAGCCCGGCTATTGCCCAGATCAGCACATTGGTCAGCTCACCCAGATAGAAATCATCCAGCCACCAGGGCGCAGCGGTAACGATCGCCAAAAGGATAAGATAGAGGCTGAGTTGATAGCCATCCTTCCAGGGGCGGATGTCTTGCATATAGTCGGTTTTGAACACGATCCGCATGGTGCTCAGACCTTCTTGACCCGCACCTGGCTGAACAGCCCGTGCGGTCGAAAGATCAGTACCGCCAGCAAGAGCGCATATGGTGCGATCTGGCTGTATCCGGCGGCGACATAGCGGCTGGCAAAGGGTTCGATCACTCCGACAATCAGCCCTCCGGCCAATGCACCCGGAAGGCTGCCGAACCCTCCGATAACTGCGGCCGCAAAGGCTTTGATTCCCAGCAATCCGGTCGTGGGATCAACCGAGCCTTTGGCGGCGAACAATATTCCGGCGATTCCGGCAACGACACCTGCCAAGGCCCAGATAAACCCCTGAACGCGCTTGACCGGGATACCCATATAATAGGCTGCCAACTGGTTCTGAGACGCACCCTGCATGGCAAGCCCCAACTTGGTCTTGCTGAAAAACACATAAAGGCCCCAGGTGAGTAGGATAGTGACGACGATAACGGCTACATCTTCCATGCCTAGAACCAGTCCACCAAACCGGATTTCCTTCCCGGCCAGAGGATTCTGCAGCGTTTGTGGCTCGTGCCCCCAGATCAGACCGGCGGCAAACCGGATCACAAAGCCCAAAGCGATGGTCAGGATCACGACCGCGGTCTGACTTTCACCAAACAGGCGACGGATGATCAGCCGATCAATCAAATATCCCAACGCCCCCATAATCATCAATGAGATTGGCAGCGCTAGCCAGAAGGGCAGACCCATATATTCAGTATTCGTAAGGCCGATAGTTACAAACGCACCCAGCATCATGAAATCGCCCTGCGCGAAATTCACCGCCTCGGTCGCTTTGTAAATCAGAACAAAGCCCAGAGCGATCAGGCCGTAAACGCAGCCATTCGCCAGCCCGCTGATCAGCAGCTGTGCGTTATCCAATCTCACCCTCCCTCAGCCGGTTATGTCCGGCGCTTTGTTCTACTATGGCGTGATAATTACCTTGCCGTCACTCTTTTTTAGAGCGTCTGCCAGATTTGGCAGCACTTCACGCAACGAAAGCCTTGCGGAAACATCTGTGTGCCAGCGTCCGTCCGCAAATCGCGCCTGTACTTCGCCAACAACGCGCATTTGATCAGCCGGGGGAGTGTCCATCATCCAGCGGGTCAGCCAAAACCCTTCGATCCGTTTGCTCATAAAGATCAACTGTCCCATCTGGGTCAGCTTTGGCAATTCAGAGCTGAGCTTGCCGTAACACACCCAGCGCGCGCCATTGGGCATGGCACAAAACACTTGCTCGGACAGTTGGTCCGCAACGGCATCAAGGAACACACGAGGTTTTAGGGTTTTGCTGATAGTCGCGAACTGCGTGGCTGCATCAGCGCCACCAGTCACCACCACCTCTGCAGCGCCGAGGGCCTTTAGCGGGTCAATCGTCTCAGCTCGTCGCACCAACGCGATTGGTTTCAACCCAAGGTCCCGCCCAAGGCTGCACATCAATTTTCCGAGTTGGCTGGTTGCTGCGGAAACTACAAAGGCCTCACCTGCATTCTTCGCGATATCCACCATCGCCATAGCTGTCAGAGGGTTAACAATCTGCGCAGCACCGTCTTCGTCTGAGATATCGGGCCGCAAAGGGATGCACATCTGAGCTTGTGTAACGACATATTCGGCCCATGCACCTGAGCCTGCTGCAACAAACGCCACCCGCTGATCCTGCAGGGCCTCGGCGCCGGCTCCTGTGGCTACAACGTCTCCACATCCTTCGAAACCCGCAGCAGCACCTTTGACCCGAGGCTGACCGTATTCGCCTTTGATAAAATGGATATCAGATGGGTTAACCGAGGCAGTTCGCAATCTGATCAACACCTGACCCGGCCCGGGAACGGGCAAGGGCAGATCAGCTTCGGCCAACCAATCCGATGCCTTTTCCAAAGTGGGTCCGGTGGCAGTACCCGAATAGCCGTCATGTGTTTGAACAATGGCAATCATGGAGTCGGGCAGAGCGGTCATTTTGCAATCCTTTTGGAAAGGAAGTTCAACACAATGTGGAAACTACTTCAACGTAACACTTTGACAAACATCTAAAATTGTATTTCCCAGTGTTGCAGAACCAAGCATTCGTGGGTTTGTTGTATTACTTTGCACGATCGCAACACTAGGGAAATCAAAGTGCCCAAGCTTAGCTGAACCAGCCCCAACCGGGCTGGTTCAAAGTGCCGCGCTACTGCGTCAGCAAGTTGCGCAGGTCTTGTATCTTGGCGACGATCAGCTCGGGCGATGCTTTAATATCGTCGAGAATCGTAAGAGCTTTGGATTTAATATCCTCAGTTAGAGTGCTGTCCTGGATCGATGTGACCATGGCGTCATAGTCAAAATTCTGTGCAGTCAGCATTCCCTCTTGAACCCAGGAATTAAACAGCTCTTGCCCCTGCGCCGTGAGCGCAGCAACTTGCTCTCCGGCGTCGGAAGCTGCATCGCTGGCTTGTTCTGCGACAGATGACGCCGCTTCACTTGCCTGATCTGCAACCGAAGATGCGGCCTCAGACGCTTGCTCGGTCGCCGCTTCAACCGCATCGCTCGCAGCCTCTTGAATGGCTGTGGCTGCCTCGCCAACAGCGTCGGATGCGTCCTCGGCAGCCGATTGAAGCTGTTCGGCCGGTGTTGGTTCAGGTTTTGTGGCGAAATAGTATGCCCCTCCGCCAATGACGGCGATGGCAACAATTAACAATAGACGCGACATAGGGGGTCTCCTTCAAATAATGTGTCGCCGACATGGGATGAATTTACCCTAGCGCCAAGGGGAAAACCCGTGAATCTGCAGCACATTCCGGGTTTGAGCTACACTGTGCTGATAGGCATGGTATGCGGTGGCAACATCATGCCGTATTTAGTCGATTGATCAGATAAAAACATGTTTCGGAAGTTTGTGGTGGAAACTCAAGCGGCCAACTAGGCTCAGGACTCACGGCCATTAGATAACGAGTGCGGCGAGCGCGATTGCGGACAGGAAGACCTTCGGGCATCTGTCGCATCCTGTTGCAACTCGACGCCAGTCCTTCAGCCCGCCGAACAAGATCTCGATCCGGTTACGTCGTTTGTATCGTCGCTTGTCGTATCGAACTGCCGTCTCGCGTTGCTTTCGACCGGGGGTACAGGCGCGTATCCCTTTGTCTTTCAATGCTTCCCTGAACCAATCAGCGTCATAGCCTCGATCACCCAGCAGCCAATCGACCTTTGGTATTCTGGAAACGAGAGTTCGAGCGCCGATGTAATGAACTGACCTGACCGGCGGTTATGAAGAAGTTCGACGGTCATCCAGTGCTGTCACAGATCGCGTGAAGCTAGGTGTTCATCCCGCCCTTTGTCCGCCCGACCAGACGGCTACGTCCCCCTTTTTCACCGCAAGGCTCGACGCCGCGCGATGGGCTTTGAGGTAGGTTGCATCGATCATGACTGTATTCTTTTCACCGTGATCTGCGGCCAAACCAATCAACATTTCAGCAAAGATACCCTTATCGCTCCATCGCTTCCAACGATTGTACAATGTCTTGTACGGCCCGTATTCTTTGGGTGCGTCACTCCATCTTAACCTATTGCGATTGATGAATATAATCCCGCTCAGCACACGCTTATCGTCAACCCGGGGCTTGCCATGGGACTTCGGAAAGAAAGGTGCAAGCCGCTCCATCTGCGCGTCGCTCAACCAGAATAGATCAGATTTGTTCACCGCTCGTTTTTCGACCCGTGAATCACGCAGCCAAACGGATTTCAATGGCTCCTGAGCCTAACAATTTCAGTTGGCGAAATAATCTGTCCAAGTAGGTTAATATACTGACACCGGGCTTGTCGTTCCTCTAACGACACACTCGAGTTCGCAACAGATTTTAAAAGGTTCTGGATGTTCTGACGTAATGTAGTCGGTGAACCTCTCGCCAGCGAGTTTGCCGATATTTTCTGCCGGGATACGAATGGTTGTGAGGCCCGGCTCAACATCCGCTGATCCTTTGAAGTCTCCGATGCCGATGATCGAGAGATCGTCTGGAACCTTCACCCCCAGGCTCTGGGCCGCAAACAAAGCGCCCTGTGCAATGACGTCATTTCCGCAAAGCAGCGCCGTAGGACGAGAGTGCTTTGTCAAGAGGGTCAGGGCTGCTTGCTTGGCTTGCGACACACTATACGGGGCTTCGGACTCATGCTCACTCGGAACGGAAATACCCATTTCGTTAAGCGCAGCATGCACGGCAGATATCCGATGTTGTGCACGGTCATTACCATTGATTTGAGGAAAGATCAGCCCAATGTCACGGTGCCCCAAGGCCAGTAGATGTTCAGTCGCAAGACGCCCGGCCAGCCGATTGTCGGCCCCGACACACGGAAGGATGGAATCTTGTGAAAAATTCCAAATAGCGAGCGCGGGTATTTTCTGCTGTTCGATCAGTCGGGCGGTAGCGTCGGAATGTTCCAATCCAACCAGCGCTACTCCGTCGACACGATGTTCAAGAAACTTGCGGACCATCGCGTATTCCCGATCGAGGTCATATCCATGCGACGCCAGCAAAAGGCTGAAGCCGCCTTTGTCGATTGAGTCCGAGAAGGCCTGAATGACTTCGGAAAAAATGGCGTGGTTGATCGTAGGGACCACCAGGCCGATGGTGCCGGAACGTTTGCCATGCATCGTCTGCGCGGCACGGTTTCGGATATACCCCAACCTTTGCACCGCCCGATTGATCTTTTTCCGAGTCGCAGGGCTGACCAAATTCGGGTGATTGAACGTGCGGGACACTGTTGACGGTGACACTTTTGCGGCCTTTGCGACCGCTACAATATCTACCTTACCATTTTGTAAATTAGACATAATATTCTCCCGTTTGGTCGAATTTATGAAAACATTTGCAATACTATTTTCATCGCCTACCCTGATTTGTCAACAAAAGTAAAAACATGAACCGATGGGTTGGGAGGCCCTGAATGGACTTCATTTATTACTTCGGAGACGTATTCACGCCGCTGTCGTTTATGCTGCTTTTGGGCGGCACGATTGGCGGCTTGATTCTGGGTGCGACGCCGGGTCTGTCTCCGACAATGGCGGTTGCCCTGCTGATCCCGTTCACCTTCCAGCTTGAGGCGGCGCAGGGGCTGATCCTGCTGGGAGCTGCCTATACGTCGACCGTTGCCGGAGGGGCGGTCAGTGCGATCCTGCTGAAGATTCCCGGCGCACCTGCCAATATTGCGACCACTCTGGATGGCCACACAATGGCGAAACAGGGTCAAGGGGCACGCGCCTTGCAGCTGTCCTTTCTGGCCTCGGCCGTCGGGGGCATCTTTGGTGTGCTGCTGCTGATCTTCCTGACCCCGGTTCTGGCGCAATGGGCGCTTGCCTTTGGCCCGTCGCACCTGTTCTGGCTTGCCATTCTGGGGGTGACTGTGATCGGGACGCTGGATTCCGCCTCGGTGGTCAAGGGTCTGTTGTCCGGCTGTATCGGGTTGTGGCTGGCCACAATCGGGTTTGATGACATCATGGGCGCGCAGCGCTTCATCTTTCACCCTGCTTTGGGCGGCGGGATCAATATCATCGCCGCGCTGATTGGCCTGTTTGCGATACCGCAGGTGCTGACAATGTTCGCAAAGGGTCGCCACAACACCGGTGCCGAAGTCATTGAGGTGCAACGGCATTCTATCCTCGAAGCCTTCCGCGAACTCTTTAGCCGCACACGCGCGTTGAGCATCGGAACGCTGACCGGTTCGATCATCGGCCTGATCCCCGGCGTCGGAGGGCAGATCGCCGGGCTCGTCGCTTATGACCAGACCAAAAAGTTCTCGTCTGAAAAAGACAAGTTCGGCACAGGACATTCCGAAGGCGTAATCGCCGCAGAGTCTGCCAATAACGCGATGGTGGGTCCGTCTCTGGTGCCGCTGCTGACCCTGTCGATCCCAGGTAGCCCAACGGCTGCCGTTCTGCTGGGCGGATTGCTGATCCATGGGATTTTCCCAGGTTCCGACCTCTTCGACAACCATCCAGATGTGGCATGGACATTCATCAACTCGATGCTGATTGGACAGGTTCTGATGTGCATCTTTGGCCTCTATGTCGCCGGTCTCGCAGCGCGTGTAGCCCAAGTCCCGCAGTCGGTTATGGCAGCTATCGTTCTGGCACTGTCGGTCTTCGGGGCCTATTCGGTGCAGGGTTCGATGGGCGATGTTTATGTCATGGCCTGTCTTGGTATCGGCATGTTCTTCCTGGAGCGCTTTGGTTTTTCAGCCGCACCACTGGTGTTGGGGTTAATCCTTGGGCCAATCGCCGAAGCCAACTTCATTCAAGGCGGGATGATCGCTGACGCAACTGTCGGCAAGGCCTCGTATTTCCTGACCGGTGGACTGAACCTGTTGTTGATTACAGTGGTGCTGGCCTCAATCGCTTACTCGGTCTGGATGGAACTGCTCCACCGTCGCTACACCACGAAAGAGGAGGCGCAGGCATGAACCGCTCGCAACACGTATTCGGGTCGGGTCTGGTCTTTGCCGTGGGTCTATGGGTGACCTGGGTCAGCTATACCCAGCAACCGGCTGAGGCATTCCTGTTCCCGCGTCTAATCGCATCAGTTTTCGTGGTGCTGGCCGGATGGACATTTGGCAAAGCGGTAATGGGCTTGTCCAAGGTCGGAAATGGCGTAACACGCACGATGTTCCTGAACATGCTGCCGGGTTTGATCATTACACTGATCTACGTGTTCTGGGCGGCCAAGTCGCTGGGCTTCTACACAGCGACGGCCATCGCATTTTTCGTTCTGCTGTCGATTTATGATCCAGCCCCGCATTCCGAAACCAAATCCTGGGTTAAGCGCGGCGTCATCACGGCAGTCTTTTTGGCGGTGATGTACGGGCTCTTCGCCATGCTTCTGAACGTCTACACACCAAAGGAAATTCTGTTCTAACCGCGCAGGGCGCGGAGAACTAAATTAGGGAGGAAACGCAAATGAAACGAATGATAGCAGGGGCCGCATTGGCCTTCATGAGCCTAACAGGAGCCGCAGTGGCAGAGGATTACCCCGAACGGCCGATCATGATGATGGTCAGCTACGGCGCGGGAGGCGCGACCGACTTTCAGGCGCGCATTGTCACCATGACATCCGGTAATGAAGACGCGCTGGGAATGCCCATTGCGATTATCAACAAACCCGGGGCAGGTGGTCGTGTGGGTTGGAATTGGTTTGCCACGCAGGCTGACCCGGATGGCTACACACTCGCGGCCTATAACGTTCCACATTTTATCGCTCAGTCGATCAAAGGTGGGGTGGAATATTCGACCGACAGCTTTGAACCCATCGCGAATTGGGGCGCTGATCCGGCTGTATTCGTCGTTGGGGCCGACAGTGAGTTCAACTCGATGGAGGATGTTGTCACCTTTGCCAAGGAAAACCCCGGCAAACTGACCGTTTCCGGCGCGGGCCTATTTGTGGGTCACCACATTGCAGCTTTGCAGATCGACAAGGCCGCTGGAACCAAGATGGCCTACATCCCGACCAAAGGCGGCGGGGCCGCAGCCATGAAAGCCGTGATCGCAGGTGAAGTCATGGGAGGTATCAACAACCTGTCAGATGCGTTCCGAGCGCAAGAAGCGGGCAACGTCAAAATACTGGGTGTCGCCGATCTTGAGCGTAACGCATTCCTGCCCGACGTGCCGACAATGATGGAACAGGGGTTGGACGTCGACAACTCGTCGGTCAATTTCCGAGGCGTGATGGTGCCCAAAGGCACTCCACCCGAGGTTATCGAGAAACTCTCGGCAACAGTGCCCGAGATGTTCGCCAATTCCCGCGTTGCCAAAAAGATGGAGGCCGGCGGTTCACCTATGCACATCATGACACGTGACGAAGTGATCGAGATGTGGGCGCAGCGTCAGCAGACACTGAACGAGTTGCTGGCCGGCCTCTAATCCGGACGGACGCAGCGGGGCGGAGCTGTTCCGCCCCGAACAACATATCGAGGACCAAAATGAACGCTCAGGACGGGATTTCGCCGGAAATAGCCGAAGTAGATCGTATCGTTGCTCAGGCGCGCAAGGCGCAGAGGGATTTCGAAGCTGGTGGAAGTCAGTTGCTTTACGACAAAGCGGCACTGGCAGCGGGATGGGCCATCATGGAACCAACGCGCAATCGGACGCTGGCGGAAACTGCGGTTGAAACCACCGGTCTGGGCAACGTGCCGGACAAAATCACCAAGAACCACCGGAAGACACTCGGCCTGCTGCGCGACATTGCCGACGTGAAAACCCACGGCATCATCAGTGACGACCCGAAAACAGGTATTACCGAAATTGCGCGCCCAATCGGCGTGATCGGCGCGGTTGTACCCTCGACCAACCCTGCCGCAACGCCCGCGAACAACATCATCAATGCGCTCAAAGGCGGTAATTCTATCGTGGTGGCTCCGTCGCCCAAAGGCGTGGCGTCCTGCGAAATGTTGGTTGATTACATCCATTCCGAATTCGACAAGCTGGGGCTGGACCGCAATTTGGTTCAGATGATCCCCGCGCCCGGATCCAAGGCCAAGACACAACGGTTGATGGAAACTGTTGATCGCGTGATTTGCACTGGCAGCCAGAACAATGTCCAACGTGCGCAATCCTGTGGCACGCCAGCCGTTGCGGTTGGCGCTGGCAATGTGATTGTAATTGTGGACGAGACCGCTGATTTGCAGACAGCGGCAGCTAAAATCACGGCATCAAAATGTTTCGACAACGCGACGTCTTGTTCTTCTGAGAACGCGCTGGTCGTAGTGGACGCAGTCTATGACGCGTTCGTAACCGCAATGGCTGCCGAGGGCGGCGCTTTGGTGCCGTCCTCTGAGGCAAGTGATATCGTGGCGCGACTTTGGCCTGATGGCCATCTCAACCGTTCAGTCATAGCCCAGGACTCCGAAAAAATGCTCGAAGCCTTGGGGATGGCGGGCAAAGTACCTGAGGGAACTAGATATCTGGCGGTGGAGACTGACGGAATCGGCCCGGATCATCCTTTGTCAGGCGAAAAGCTCAGTCGGGTCCTGGCTCTCTATCGTGCGGCAGATTTTGAGGCGGCCAAAGCCATAGCGTCTCGCATTTTGGCACATCAGGGGGCCGGGCATTCGGTTGGCATACATACTGGCGACGACAAGCGTGCGATTGGGCTGGGTCAAGATTTGCCAACCTGTCGGGTCATCGTAAATCAGCCGCATACCTTTGCCACCGGCGGCAGTTTCACCAATGGAATGCCTTTTTCCCTTTCGATGGGCTGCGGTAGCTGGGGCGGTAACTCCATCGATACCAACCTGCATTGGCGGCATTTCGTCCAGACTACCAAGATTGTTCGGGAATCATCCCCGCGTGAACCCGAACTGGAAGAGATCTTCGGTGACTACTGGTCGGAGGCCGGACAATGATGGATCCGCCCAAGGGAACTGTTCGTGACTGGTTAGACTACAGGGCAAGCCAGGGAGGAACCGGTTTTGTTTTCCCGGATGGAGCACCGGAGCTGAGTTGGAGTGAGTTGCGCGAAACGGCCCACCGCATCGCGGTCATGTTAACCGAATTGGGTGTGGCAAAAGGCGAGAGTGTTGCGATCCTCTATCCCAATTGCCGTGAAGCATTGGAGGTTCTTTTCGGCGTTCTCTACGGTGGGTTCCGGGCTACAATGATTAACCTTGTCGCTGGCGATAGCGCTGTAGCCTATGCCTTGGAGCACAGTGGTGCGAGCTATGGTTTCGTGCATCCAGATCAAACAGCATTGTTTGAGCGGACAGCCGATCCTTCCAGGATCATCTCGTTACAAGCTGCTGATGCTGTCGATACTGGCTGCAACCTGCACAGTATCTCAGCCGATAGCCATGCGCTGTTAATGTACACCTCGGGAACGACGGGGCGTCCAAAGGGCGTGGTTCACACACATTCCAGCCTGCTGGCAGGCGGCTGGACGACTATGGTCGCTCATGAGTTATCCGAGGCCGATCGCGGGTTTTGCGTTTTACCGATTTATCATATCAACGGGCTGTGCGTTACAGTTATGGGAACGCTTGTCTCAGGCGGGTCTTTGGCTATGTGCGAACGATTTTCGGCCAGCCGGTTCTGGGACAATTTGGGTAAGGCTGAAGCGACTTGGTTTTCGGTTGTACCAACCATCATTTCTCACTTGCTGCATTCGGATACAAAACCAGATACGCCTACTCGCCAACGCGTGCGTTTCGGTCGTTCTGCGTCGTCAGCGTTGGCACCGGACGTGCAGCGGGCCTTTGAAGACCGGTTCGAAATCCCCATCGTGGAAACTATGGGTCTCACGGAAACAGCAGCGCAAATTCTGTCCAACCCATTGCCTCCAGCCGTTCGCAAGATCGGCTCTCCCGGCATCCCATACGGGAACGAAGCGGCAATAGTTGATGCCGACCTGCGACCTGTTCCACACGGAGCAGAAGGCGAACTGGTTATCCGCGGACCAAATGTAATGCTGGAGTACCTCAACAACCAAGACGCTACCACGGGCACGTTTACGTCTGACGGATGGTTGCGAACCGGTGATCTCGCCCGCATGGACAAGGACGGTTATGTTTTTGTCACCGGCCGATTGAAGGAGCTGATAATAAAAGGCGGCGAAAACATTGCGCCCCGTGAGATTGACGAAGCACTTTATTCGCATCCCGATGTTGTTGAAGCCGCCGCATTTGCGCGTCCCTGCAAAAGCTATGGCGAAACCGTCGAGGCAGCGGTCAAAATTCGTGAAGGGTCCCAGGTGACGTCGCTGGGCCTTTCGAAACTTTGTGAAGCTCAATTGGGTCGTTTTAAGTCCCCCGACGAAGTTCATATCTTGCCGGAGCTTCCAAAAGGGCCGTCGGGAAAGATTCAGCGAAACAGAATACTCGAGATCGTTGCCGAGAAGGCTAACGACGTGAAGATATGAACATCTTTGACGCTGGGTGTTTGAAAATCCAAGGTTCGCACTTCATATGCTGCGCAGCTGCACCGTCAGAATGGCTTAGGGCCTTTTTTAGTTGGGTTAACATCAATCGAGGTGCTGAAATGCTACGCGTCACACCAAATACGGCTTTGGCCGACTGCACCGCGGCATCATATTTGGAACGTTGAAGTCCGCTTTGGGCCGCCCACAGTTTTACAGAAACCCGCAACGATCTCCTTATTCGTGCGTTCGTAGCTTCGTTGGATCGTAGATGGGGTAGTTTGCGATCTTTGCTTTTGTGTTCAGGCCCTCGCCTGCGATGGAGAGCGTCTTTCCAACGACCAGTTCTGGAACAACATGCGCAAGGGCTAGGGATTTCTCCAGCTGGTGTGAGTAGCAGGGGCTGTTGATCACGCCGACGGTTTTGCCATCCCACAAAAGCGTTTCACCGCCATCAACCATGTTGGTGTGGTCGATTTCCAGGCAAACATTGTTTATTTTTTCGGCCCCCTTTGCCGCCAAGACGGCCGCCTTTCCGCGATAGTCGGCCTTGGTTGTGCTTACGGTAAAGCCTAAGCCAATTTCCCATGGGGTGTGTTCTTCGGTCATGTCATAGCCGTAAAACAGCAGCCCGGCTTCGATACGCACCTTGTCCAAAGCGGTAAAGGAACAGGGCATGACTCCCTGTTGCGCGAGCTTGTCCCAGATATCCGTAATCACTGCCCCATCTGCAAAAATCTCGTAACCGCGTTCGCCGGAATAACCTGTGCGTGAGATGCGGCACGGATAGCCAAAAAGCTTCGCCAGTGCGTGCTCGAAATAGTCCAACTCTGCCAAGTCGATATCTGTGTGGGCGTTCAGGATCTCCAAGGAGGCAGGACCCTGCACCGAAAGGTCATGCAGATCGTCAGTAAAGTCGATCTGAACGTCACGCCCTGCCGCCGAGGCTTCCAGCAGCGCCATGGTGTCGCCGGAGCCGTGCACGACCATCCATTCATTGCCACCATTGTTCGACACGATTGCATCGTCAGCGATCCCGCCTCCATCGGTCAGAACACAGAGGTAGGCAGCCTTACCCGGTCCAACTTTGGTCAGTTCGCGCGTGGTCAGATGGTCCAGTACCGCTTGGGCTTCGGGGCCGCGCACGAACACTTTCTTCAGGGGAGACATGTCGAACATACCGGCCCGTTCACGGACCGCATCGTGCTCATCATTGGGATCGGAGTTATAGGTCCAGGCCGTACCCATGCCGTTCCAGTCCTCCAACCCAGAGCCAAGCGCGGTATGGCGCGATGCAAGGGCGGATGTGCGGCTAAGCTCTTCGGTCATGGGGCTTCCTTTTTAGTACCATTCGTCCGGCATGCTTGCCTTGCGTTCGGACACGAAGTCTTCGAGCGCGGTTTGGGTGCCGGGGCTCATTTCGGGCTGTTGATAGTCGTCCAACATCTGGCGCCACCGCGCCGTGGCGCGTTGGTCTGACGTGAGCGCGCCTTTCTCCGTCCAGGTCTCGAAAGGGCCGGCATCCGGGATTTGCGGTTCGAAATTCGCCGATTTGTAGTGACGCAGCGTGTGGCTGGTGGAGAGGAAATTCTCACCCGGGCCGGTTTCGAGATAGGCATCGCGGCCAAAGGCTTCATCGTCGACTTCAAAACCCTGCAAAAGTTTCAGCATCGCGCCGCAGTGATCTACGTCCATGATGAACTTCTCGTAGGACATGACCAATCCACCTTCGAGCCATCCCGCCGCATGCCAGACCTGATGCGCGCCGGATAGAAGTGTGGACCACATGGCCCCCGTACTGTCCTGCATCGCTTGTCCGTCCGGGGCGTTGGACGCGGTGATTTGTCCGCCGCCCGAGCGCACCGGAACACCAAGTCTGCGCCCCAATTGCGACAACGCCATGGTGACCATGTTCGCCTCTGCCGATCCGAAGGTCAGAGCGCCCGTGCGGAGGTTCATGCTGGAGTGAAAGGACCCCATGACAACCGGGCAACCGGGCCGGACAAGCTGCGCCAGGGCGATACCGACCATGGCTTCGGCCAGTGTCTGCGCGACCACTGCTGCGGGTGAAAGCGGCCCCATGGCACCTGCAAAGATCGCCGGAGAGATACACACGCATTGGTTTGCTTCGGCATAGATGCGCAGCGCGGACGACATGGTGTCATCGAAAACCAGTGGAGAGTTGACGTTGATATTGGCCTGCATCACGGCGTTGTATTCCATGATGTCGCCCCCAAAGACCAATCGCGCCATGTCGATGCTGTCCTGCGCGCGGTCTGGCGCGGTGACCGATCCCATAAAGGGCTTAGTCGATAGGGTGAGATGGGCCAACACCATTTCCAGATGCCGCTTGTTCACGGGTATGTCTGTCGGCTCAACTACGGTTCCGCCGGAATGATGTAGGGCAGAGGAGCTGTATGTGAGTTTGATAAAGTTCCGGAAGTCTTCGAGCGTCGCGTACCGACGACCATTGGTCAGATCGCTGACAAAGGGTGACCCGTATCCCGGCATCAGGACAATATTGTCGCCACCGAGGGTAACGGTGCTGGTCGGGTCCCGGCCGTGCAGTTTGAACTCGGACGGTGATGTGGCGCAAAGGTCGCGCGCATGTCCCGGATCAAACCGAACACGCTCACCTTCGACGTGAGCACCTGACTCGGCAAACATCTCTAACGCCGCGTGGTCGCCTCGAAAATCGATCCCGATCTTGCCCAGAATCCAGTCCGACTGTTCTTCGATCCGCGCCAAAGCCGCATCGCTCAGCAACGCGTATGCAGGTATCTTTCGCTTCGCAAACGGAGCGCTGGCCGCAAGTGTGCCTCGACACGACGACCGACTGCGACGGGATCGGCTGCGGCGCTCTGCAGGTTGCGGTGTATCCTTTGTTGCGTTCAAGGAACCCAAACGCGTTACTCCTGCTCTTCAGTATCGGATTTAGAATGGGCAATGTTGCGTGATTGGAAATCGAAATTTTCTGGTCTCAGCGTTCAAATTTCTTATACAATGAGGGTATGCCTCGTCACTTTCATCATCATGACCTTCTGCGGCTGTTTACTGAGATTGCCCGATATTCCAGTTTCTCGGATGCTGCCACGGCCCTGAACATGACCAAAGGCGCGATCAGCTATCAGATAAAGACGCTTGAGACTGACTTGGGAATGTCGTTGTTCCGGCGAACGACGCGCGGCGTCACGCTTACGGATGACGGGCTAAAGCTGCTGGTGACTTGCCAAACCAGGTATGAAGAAATTGAATCCGGTATCCTGGCATTGAAGGGGAAAATCTCACGGTCTCTGACGGTTGGCGTGTCCACCTATTTCGCGGCGCGCTGGCTTTCTCCCCGTCTGATGACGTTCATGCAACACCACCCGGATGTGCAGTTGCGCATTCAACCGATGATCGAATTCTCTGATCACGAGATGCAGGATGTTGATCTGGCGATCAGATGGGGAAACGGTGAGTTCGGTCACGGCAATGTAACCCGCTTCATGCCGATGTCGCCCTATCCCGTTGGGAATGCCTCAGCGGTCCAAATGGTTGCAGAATCGGGAATAGATGCCTCCATATCACAACTCATCTTGCTCAGAGATCGCGATGACAGCAACGCTTGGTCCGATTGGCTGACCGCGGCACATCTGCCCCAGCAATCGCGGCAGGATGTATTGATCGTTCCTGACCCCAATGTCCGGGTGCAAGCCGTCATCGACGGGCAGGGCATCGCCTTGATGGATGACCTCGTGTCGGCTGATTTGGAGGCGCAACGGCTGTTCCGGTTGTCCGATATTGAACTGCCCGACTACGGATACTTTCTTGTTCAGCCTCATAACACCGTTGCGACGGAGGCCGTGGCCGCCTTCTCGGAATGGGTGACCAATCAATCCTGACCACGTTTGGCTTGAACATCATCGGTTTGAAATTTATACGCCGTATAATTTAAGGCTTACGGAGGCACCGATATGACAAATGGGCACATCATGATGGCCATGAGCCTCGATGGTTCTGTTACAAGACCCGACCACGCGCTTGACTGGCTGAACAAGCAAGCGACGCATAACGAAGATCACGGCTTTGCAGAGTTTCAGGGCCGGATGGATGTGATCGTCATAGGGTCGGGATCGTTTCGCACGGTTGTGGGATTCGGGGAGTGGCCATACTCCATCCCCTGCATCGTGATGAGCCGCACTATGACTGACGAAGACGTTCCCATGGAGCTGCGCAGCAGGGTTGAGGTTTCAACGCTTGAGCCGAATGTCCTATTCGCCTCTTTGCAGAAGCGCGGATTGCAACGGGCCTATGTCGATGGTGGCGCGGTTATTCGATCGTTTATCGAGGCGGGTCTTATCGAAGACATGAAGATTACCATCGTCCCAATCCTTCTTGGTGATGGCATCCGGATTTTTGGTTCCATCGACAGGGACATTGATCTGGAACTGATGTCCTCAACACCTTTCCCTTCGGGGCTGGTGGACCTTGAATACAAGGTGAAACGGTGACGAAGGTCGTTTCAGTCGGACGGCCGGTAAAGTCGTCGCAAAAGCTCTCAAAGCAACTGATCCTCAGAACGGCGCTGCCGATCGTTCAGAAAGGCGGCGTTGAAGGGCTGTCATTTCGTGTGCTGGCTGAACAACTGGGCGTTACCCCGATGGCAGTCACGTATCACGCAGGTAGCAAGAAGCAGCTTTTGAGCGATCTGGTTGAGCTTGCATTCGAGGGAGTCCTGGGTGGCATTGAGGACGGTCCTCCGGTCAAACGGGCGCGTAGCATACTGGCGGCCCACTACCGGTATGCGTTGAAGAACGCCAATCTTCTGCGTGCGATCCTCAATGACGTGACACTCATGAGCGAGGACCTTGTCCGTGTTGCGGCGGAATTGAAGGCCTGCACAGACCAACTGAAGAACAGCGATGGCGGAGATGTCCTTGTTCACCTTCTGATCGACTATGCGCATGGCTTTGTGCTCTCTGCCTCCAGCGGAGAAAACAATCCGCTCACAATCGACGACTTTCTGCGCGGCGTTGACTGGATTCTGATTCAAGCAGCTGGAATGGACGAGGCGATTTAAGATGAAGTACATCCGTGCGGTGCGCCAGAACACCTTTGAAGGCGTAGACATCAGTATCTAAGCAATAATATCTCGGTACTTGCGGGTGTTTCCGGTTCGGGAAATTATTCGCTGGTTGAATTCACTGTGGGGGGTGTTCTGCACTGGCGGCGAATGTCTAGAAAGCAGAATACCACCACAGCATCTCAGCTGGCTGTTGGATGTCACCTTATCGACCTCTTAGTGTCGCTGCCGTTCCCGGAGTGTCCTTGCTCTTGGTTGGCTTAGTTCCGCATCATCACCTCAACGTCTTGCATCTCGTGGGCAATCGGCGCGGTTAGAACGCAGGCTGCCGGTATTTCTGTTTCTTCGTGAGCATCGTCCAGATGGCCCGCGCGGCCTTGTTGGCCATGGCAGTTGTTGCCAGTCGGAACGGATTGTCTGCGATGATCTTCGCTGTCCACAGATCGACCTTCTCTGGCGAACGTTTCGCCATCACAGCGCGCGTCTGCATTTATCAGGGCATGTGTCCGATCATCTTAGAATAGCCGTGGATGCGTTCGTTCAGGCCGAGGAACTGATAGCACTGTATGCCGAGCATGCCGTTGGCGATCTCTGACATGTCCGGGTGATCTCCTGCCAAGTGACGCTTTGCAAATGCGGTGACCGCTTCATTTCCGATTAGCAGGATATGTCCAAACTCACGCAACAAGCTGCGGATCTTGTTGTCCAATTGCGTGCACTGCCGAACGGCCAGATCTCGAGTCCGGTGGATTGAGAGAATGGCTTGCTGCTCTTCCGTCTTGATCTCGACAAAGCGCATGGTTGGTCGACGGACTGCTTCTCAGATCGCCTCGGCATCAACAACGTCGCTCTTGCCGCGTTTCACGTAGGGTTTGACGTATCCGGCGGGCATAAGCCGCACCTCGTGCCCCAATTTGCGCAGCTGACGGCCTCAGTGATAGGACGAGCCGCAGGCTTCCATGCCAACCCTGCACAGTGGAAGCATCTCAAAGAAGCTAAGCAGTTTCGCGCGTTTGATGGCCTTGTTGAAGATGATGCGGCCGCTCTCCGAAATGCCATGCACATAAAAACATCCTTGGCCAAATCCAGGCCTACGGTCTGTAATGTTATTGGCTGGCTCCTTTCCTTGTTTCCTTGCATTCGATGATAACTGCACTTTGGCACACTCGATGCCGGTGGAGCAGAAGCCTCCCACCTCATCCGGTTAGAACCGCATGAGAGCTTTTGGAAGAGGCGCACGAACTTAAGCATACATGTTTGCTTAAACTCTAAAACTATTTTGAGATATCTGGATACTGACCCGGCTGTTGTCTAACGGATAGTACACCAATAGCGAGTGACGCTTCGCGCCGCTTTCAATGGCATGTACTAGTCTTAGTAAAGTGGCGGAGAGACAGGGATTCGAACCCTGGGTGGGCTTGCACCCACAACGGTTTTCGAGACCGCCCCGTTCGACCACTCCGGCACCTCTCCGCGGGGGTCTGTGAAGGGGGGATTTAGTGGTGAACGGGCAGGGGCGCAAGTGGAAAATTCCGGAATTTAGTGATCCTGGGATTTTCCATTGCCAGAGACAAGAAAACTCCTAGGCTGATGGGTATGACCTACCATCTACGCCAGTTTACCATCAGTGTTATAATTCTGCTTCTTTCGCTAGGTGCCATGACGATGCAGTCGCATGCCGCCAGCCGAGACCAGATTGAGGCATTTCTGACCACAACTGGGTTTGACGTTGCGTTGGAAAGTATCGCGCATGCGTCTGCTTCGGCCCCGCAAATGCTGGGAATTGACCCCGACGGTTTCGGTTCAGATTGGACGCGCCTGACTGAAGAAGTATTCGATACAGAACTCATGTACGATACCGCTGTTTCAATCCTCGAGCAGACGCTCAGCGACGAGGCGTTGGACCATGCTGTGACATTTTATGCATCCGCGCTGGGGCAAAGACTAGTCGTTGCCGAAAACGCAGCTCATTCGGATGAAGATGACGATGCCAAGCAGCTTGCTGGGCAGGAAATTGTGTCCGAGCTCATCAAAAATGGATCTTCCCGCGTCGAAAGCCTGAAACGAATGAACCGAGCGGTAGATGCAAGCGGCACTTCCTTACGTGCACTGCAGGAGATTCAGGTTCGGTTTTTGATGGCGGCCAGTGCGTCTGGCATTATCGACTTGCAACTCAATGGGGATGAGCTGCGTGAAATGATGCGCCGCAACGAAGGCGATATGCGTCGGTCGCTGCAACTGTCCGCTTTGGCCGGCGCGGCCTACACCTATCAAGAATTCTCAGATGATGATGTCGATGCTTATGTCGAGGCCCTGGAACAGCCTTTGATGCAAGAGGTGTATGAGCTGTTGAACGCGATCCAATACGAGATCATGGCAATGCGATTCGAGGTCTTGGCGGCCCGCATGGCCGAGCTTCGTCCGGCTCAGGATATTTGATGCGCGTTCTCGCCGCTGCGATCTTGTTGGTCGTATGGGCAGTGCCCTTGGCAGCCAATCAGCAGGCTGAACGATTGATGCAGGCCATGCATTTGTCGGATTTCCTGGAAATACTAAGCGAAGAGGGCTTGGCCCAAGGGCTCTCGATTGACGAGTCGATGCTAGGCGGAGCGGGAGGGTCGTATTTTCAGGCTCAGGTTGCTGAATTGTATGATCCTTCATCCATGTACGAACGCCTGTCGCAATCGGTTGGGCGCATAATGACCAATGCACAATTGGAACAGTCTTCGATCTTTTTTGAAAGCGATCTTGGGCAGAGCATTGTTTCTCTTGAAAATTCAGCACGGAAGGCTCTGGCGGATGATACGATCGATCAGATGGCGCGAACGGCCTATTTTGAGACTGATCGTGAAGACATGTTTTTTCGTCTGGTGGACGAGTACGTGCAGGTTAACGACTTAATCGAACAGAATGTCCGGGGAACCATAAGTGCAGACTTCAGTTTCTACCGTGGGCTCGCCTCGGGGCAGAACGGGTCATTGGATGAGGCAACCGTGTTGGATGAACTGCTGTCCCAACATGAGCAAACCAAGGCAGAAACGACGGAATGGATGTACTCATTTCTTCTTTTAGCCTATCGGCCTTTGAGTGAAACGCAATTGCGCGAGAACATTGCCTTTTCGCGCACGGATGCCGGACGCGCCCTAAACGCGGCTTTGTTCAAGAGTTTTGACGAGATGCTCAACAGCATCTCATACCAGCTTGGCCAGGCCGTTGCGCAGGCAATGAGCGCCTCAGAACTTTGATCCCGGTTTTGGGTTGACTTTGGCAGGCAATGCTTGGATAAGCGCGCATCCCGGCCGGTTTTCCGCGCCGGGTATCGTTATTCTTTGACCCGATAGCAACGCGCTAAGGTCATCCACACTGCCCGAAAAGGGCGCGCTGTTCGAGGTGGCGAAAGCCAGAAACACCCATCCGGGGACCACAGAACGCGGTTAGACAAAGGAAAGACGCATGTTTGCGGTCCTCAAGACTGGCGGCAAGCAGTACAAGGTTCAGGCGGGCGATGTGCTCCGTGTTGAAAAACTGGCTGCCGACGCAGGTGAAAAAGTTCAATTCAACGATGTTCTGATGCTGGGCGGTGACGCTCCTGTTGTTGGTGCGCCTTTCGTTGAAGGCGCAGGCGTACAGGCCGAAGTGATCGAACAGATCAAAGGTGACAAGGTCATCAAATTCGTCAAGCGCCGTCGTAAGCACAGCTCAAAGCGTACCGTTGGCCACCGTCAGAAGCTGACACTGGTCAAAATCACCGACATCCTGTCGTCGGGCGCTGACAAGTCGGGCATCAAAGCTGCAACCGGTTCAGCTCCGGCTGGCGAAGCGGCACCTGCTGCAAAGCCCGCCAAGAAAGCTGAAGCCAAGGCAGAGGCACCCGCCGCTGCTGCTGACGATCTGACCAAGCTGAACGGTGTCGGCCCTGCCGCTGCCAAAAAGCTGGTTGAGGCCGGTATCGAGAGCTTTGCCGCTCTGGCCGCCTTGTCGGATGAGCAGATTGCTGCTATCGACACCATCAAAGTGAAACCCGAATGGGTTGAGCAAGCCAAAGAGCTGGCTCAAGGCTAAGGAGAGAGAGAATGGCACATAAAAAAGCTGGCGGTTCCTCCCGTAACGGTCGCGACTCAGCAGGTCGCCGCCTTGGCGTGAAACTGTATGGTGGCCAGGCAGCCATCGCAGGCAACATCATCGTACGTCAGCGCGGTACCAAGTTCTGGCCAGGTGAAGGCGTAGGCATGGGCAAAGATCACACAATCTTTGCAACTGTCGATGGCGCCGTGAAGTTCCATAAGGGACTTAAAAACCGCACCTTTATTTCGGTCCTGCCAGTGGCGGAGGCCGCAGAGTAAGCCGAAACCCAGAAGGTTTAAGAAAAATTCATGGGGGACCGGCACAAAGTGCCGGTCCCTTTTTCGTTTTAACGCAGTCGTGATCACCAGAGCCGATGACAGTCGCAACCACCAGTTTCCTGATTTTTGCCGCCTCGCAGGTTGGCACACCGGGACCAGCCAACATGGTCCTGCTGGGAACAGGTGCGCGCTATGGGTTTCGGTCGGCGCTGCCGTTTGTAGGCGGGGTCATTCTGGGCAAGCAGTTGATCATCTGGCCGGTTGGTTTCGGACTGATGCAGGTGGCCGATCAGGCGCCGCTGGTGTTTGAGGCGCTCAAATATGCTTCGGCTGCCTATATTTGCTGGCTTGCGTGGAAAATCGCCAATCTGCGGCTTTCTCGCGGTCAAACGGATAAGCAAGTGCCCGGATTTCTGGCGGGGTTAATTGTACACCCGCTTAATCCCAAGGCCTGGGCGATGATTATTGCAGGCTTCACTGGATTTGTGGCCGCAGGGACACCGAGTTTTGAGGCGACTCTCACGATCGCTCTCTGTTTGTTGATCTGCCAGATCGTGTTGCACCCGATTTGGACATTTGCAGGAGATCGGATCGCCCATGCGGTTGAAGGTCGGCCTGCCGAAAAATATCTGATGTGGACGTTAGCCAGTTTGACAGTTGCGTCCGTACTTTTTGTGTTGTTCGGAGGAGGAACGCACTCATGAAACTTGAGGCAATTATAAATCAGCCGGTCATTGAAACCGAGCGGTTCGACCTGCGCCCCCTGCGCCGGTCGGATATGGGACTAATTGAGCATTACGCCGGCGATGAACGTGTCGCGCGCATGACCACGCGGATCGCCCATCCGCTGCCGCCCGGAGCTGTCGAGGCGTTCGTAACGCGCGCCATGTCGGACGAGCGGGACGAGGACGTTTGGGCGATGGATGCGACCAAGGATGGCGGGCCCGAGCTGATTGGCTTGATTTCGCTTGAAAAGCTGGATCGCAATCAATCCGAAATCGGCTATTGGGTCGCGCCAGTTTATTGGAACACAGGCATTGCATCTTTGGCTGTTGAAACGCTGGTCAAAGCCAATCCGCTGGAAAATGCAACAATGTTTGCCAGCGTGTTTCAGGACAACCCGGCCTCAGCGCGGGTGCTGACTCATTGCGGGTTTCAGTATCTTGGCGATGCGGAAACTTATTCAGTGGCGCGCGATGCGAATGTGCCCACCTGGACGTATACAAAGAAACTCTGACTTGTGGCCGATGGGGCCTTTGCAGTAGGGGACAGCTATGAAATTTCTCGATCTTGCAAAGGTCTACATCCGGTCCGGGGCCGGAGGTGGCGGCTGCGTCAGCTTCCGACGCGAAAAGTACATCGAATACGGCGGACCCGATGGCGGGGACGGCGGTAAGGGCGGTTCGGTATGGGCCGAGGTCGTAGACGGACTAAACACCCTGATCGACTTCCGTTACCAGCAGCACTTCTTTGCCAAGAACGGTCAACCTGGGCGCGGTCAGCAGCGTACTGGCAAGGATGGTGATGACATCATCCTGCGTGTGCCTGTCGGAACCGAGATTCTCGATGAAGACGAAGAGACCGTGATCTGCGACCTGACGGAAATTGGTCAGCGGGTCCTGTTAGCCAAAGGTGGCAACGGCGGGTTCGGTAACCTGCATTTCAAATCAGCCACCAATCAGGCTCCACGCCGTGCCAATCCGGGGCAGGCGGGGATTGATCGCACGATTTGGTTGCGGCTGAAGCTGATTGCGGATGTGGGTCTGCTTGGGATGCCCAATGCGGGCAAGTCAACCTTTCTGGCCGCAACATCAAACGCTCGGCCCAAAATCGCTGACTATCCCTTTACTACGCTGCACCCAAATCTGGGCGTTGTCGGCGTAGATAACGTGGAATTCGTCGTCGCAGACATCCCCGGCCTGATCGAAGGCGCGCACGAAGGGCGTGGGATTGGGGATCGCTTCCTCGGCCATGTCGAACGCTGCGCCGTTCTGCTGCATCTGGTCGATGGCACGTCCGAAACCGTCGCCGAAGATTACCGCACCATCATTCACGAACTTGAGGCCTATGGCGGCGAGCTTGCGAACAAGCCGCGTATCACCGTTCTGAACAAGGTTGACGCTCTGGATGAGGAAGAACTTGAGCTTACCAAAGAAGAGCTCGAGCAATCCGTGGGTGGCCCGGTTATGACGATGTCTGGTGTTGCACATCTGGGTGTAACAGAAGTGCTGCGTGCTTTGCGGACACAGATTGATGAAAACCGCCTGCGGCAAAAACCCACCGAGGAGGCAGAGCCTTGGCAACCCTGACCGCCGCAAACCGCATGGTGGTCAAGATTGGGTCCGCCTTGCTGGTGGATCGGAATACCGGCCAGTTGCGATTGGAGTGGTTGCAATCGCTCGCACAGGATGTGGCGTGGCTAAAAGGGCAGGGGACAGATGTCATCCTGGTATCTTCGGGCTCGATCGCGCTTGGGCGTGGCGTTCTCGGATTGCCAATGCAGACGCTGCCGTTAGAGCAATCTCAGGCTGCGGCTGCTGTCGGTCAAATTCGGTTGGCCCGAGCGTATGAAGAAGTATTGACGCCACATGACATCAAGACCGCGCAGGTTTTGGTGACGCTAGAGGACAGTGCAGATCGGCGGCGATACCTGAACTCTCGCGCGACGCTTGAGACATTACTTGGGTTAGGTGTTGTGCCTATCGTTAACGAAAATGACACAGTGGCGACCGATGAAATTCGGTATGGCGACAATGACCGGTTGGCTGCACAGATCGCCGTGACGGTCGGCGCAGACCAATTGATCCTGCTGTCAGACGTTGACGGGTTCTATACTGGCAACCCGATCGAAGACACCACCGCGACCCGATACGATGTGATCGACCAGATCACGCCCGAGATCGAGGCCATGGCCGGTGATGCGGGATCGGGGCTGTCTAAAGGCGGAATGAAAACCAAGCTTCTCGCCGCCAAGATGGCAACGGCTGCCGGCTGCACCATGGCAATAACTGAAGGGTCAACATTGAACCCGCTGAAAGCGCTGGAAAACGGCGCAAATTGCACTTGGTTTACAGCAACACTTGATCCACATGCTGCCCGGAAACGCTGGATATCGGCCATGAAACCGCGTGGTGAGATCATGATCGATGATGGTGCGGTTACCGCTCTGACAAACGGTAAAAGCCTTCTTCCTGTTGGAATTGTTGAAGTGACCGGCGAATTTGGACGCGGTGACCCAGTTACGATCCTAGACCCAGCAGCGCGACCACTGGCGCAAGGCCTCAGCCGCTATACCGCGCAAGAGGCCGACGCGATCAAGGGGCGCAAGTCTTCTGAAATCGAAACCACACTAGGCTATCCGGGCCGCGCAGTGTTAATCCATCGCGATGACCTAGCGCTTTGATAGAATAGAGAGAACCACCTGAAAGGCTTACGAGATGAAAGACTTCGACAGTATTCCCAGCCTGATGGAAGACCTCGGCAAACGCGCGAACATGGCTTCGCGCGAACTGGCATTTGCCAGCGCCGAACGAAAGCACGCGGCGTTGATCGCGGCTGCAGATGCCGTTTGGAACAATCGCAATGGCATCATTGAGGCCAACAAGAAAGATTTGGAGTTTGGTCGTGAGAAGGGCCTAAGCCCCGCGATGATGGACCGCCTGATGCTGGATGAGGCGCGCGTTCAAGGTATGGTTGACGGCTTGCGAACCGTGGCTGATCAGGCCGATCCGGTGGGTGAGGTTCTGGCCGAATGGGATATGGCCTCGGGTCTGAACATTCAGCGTGTACGCACGCCTTTGGGTGTGATCGGAGTGATCTATGAAAGCCGCCCCAATGTGACGGCGGATGCGGGTGCGCTATGCCTGAAGTCGGGCAATGCAGTAATCCTGCGCGGCGGGTCCGAGAGTTTTCATTCGTCAACCGCTATTCATGCCTGTTTGGTCGAAGGACTGAAGGCCGCCAACCTGCCCGAAGATGCAATCCAACTTATACCGACCCGTGATCGTGCCGCGGTGCAAGAGCTGCTAACGATGACAGATTACGTTGACGTCATTGTCCCGCGCGGCGGCAAAGGTTTGGTCGGTCTTGTGCAGCGCGAGGCGCGTGTGCCGGTCTTTGCCCATCTTGAAGGCATTGTTCATATCTATGTCGATAAGGCTGCAGACCCTCAGAAAACGCTGGATGTGGTATTGAATGCCAAGACGCGGCGCACTGGAATCTGTGGTGCTGCGGAGTGTTTGTTGGTGCATCAGGACGTGGCGGAAACGCTTGGGCGTGACGTCATTGCGGCGCTTCAAGTGGCGGGTGTCGAGGTTCATGCACAAGGCATCTTGGCCAATGATCGCACTATTGCCGCAACTGATGAGGATTGGGGCAAGGAGTTTTTGGATAGCATCATCGCAGCCAAGCCTGTTGCTGACATCAATGCTGCGATCGATCATATCAATACGTATGGTTCCAGCCATACAGATTGCATCATGACCGAGAACACTGCTGCTGCAGCGCATTTCTTTGAACGCCTCGATAGCGCTATTCTGATGCACAACGCCTCAACCCAGTTTGCCGATGGTGGCGAGTTCGGAATGGGCGCCGAGATCGGCATCGCCACGGGCAAGATGCATGCGCGCGGACCTGTCGGGGCGGCTCAGTTGACCAGCTTTAAATATCTGGTGCGTGGAAACGGAACGACGAGGGTTTAGAATCTCAGTTTCACCAGGGTTGTGGTCGTTTCTACCGCAACCCGACGCCCCATCGCAGCGGCGGTTTCGGGCAACAGTGCAAATTGAACATGCGCAGGACTGACTTTGCTGGCAAAACAGCCGGTTGAAACCCCTTTCCACAAATCGGGGTCTAGATTCAGTTTGTCGGATGTTCCTGTCACAGTCCACGCATCACCCCGAGTTTCGATCTCCACCTCACCACCAAACGGCATCGCGCTTTCGCAGCACATCACGGCGAGGAAGGCGAGTTTAACCTGATTGCGCGGCACAGGTTCGGTCAGGTTCCATGTGATCCGAACCCGGCTCGCCTTTTCAAGATCCTTCAGCAGTTCAATTACCTCAGTTCTGCCCAGCGGTTGATCACTGGCTGCCCCAAAGGCCACGCGAAAGAACCGGATGCGCGCGCCCGCACTTCCGACGCTGCCGGAAATCAGCTCCATCTCGGGACCCTGGACTGCGCCAACCATTTCCAACAGTTCAAGCCCGTTGGTGATTGCCCCAATTGGGCTGATCAGATCATGACAGATCCGAGAGCCGATCAATTCGGCCAGGTTGACGTCTGAAGCGCCCATGCGTACCTCCTGCTGCATCTGCCTCAGGACCCGGAGCCCAATATGACAGATCTGAATGCCATTCTTGCACCGGGCATGTATGTCCGCCACCCCGATTTCCCCGATTGGGGCGTTGGACAGGTGCAGTCCAATATCGGGGGCAAGATCACCGTGAACTTTCGCGAGCAGGGGAAAGTGGTAATCGATGGGACACGCATAGCCCTGATGCCGGTCTTTGATCCGTGAAACTGGTTTAGGAAAGGTTAACAACTCAGGCGAAACGCGGGCTTGTTGCCTTTCGCAATGCAATCGCGCTATCAGCGCGCAATCACAAATAACGGACCAATCATTGATGCCGGATAAAGGCCCCTCATTCACCGTAAAACTTGCTGAGACCGAGGCTGAACAACGCGCAGCCCAGCGTCTGCGCTACGACGTCTTTGTGCGTGAACTCGGCGGCGGTGGTGAGATGGTGGACCATGAGTCCGGGCTCGAGAAAGACCGGTTCGACCCGCATTTCGATCATATGCTGGCCATTGATGATTCAACGGGCGAGGTTGTCGGCGTCTATCGATTGCTTCCCGGTGAGCGAGCGGCCGAATTGGGACAGTTCTATTCCGAGGATGAATATGACCTCACCGTTTTAAAGCAAAGCGGGCGCAAACTGTTGGAACTCGGGCGTTCGTGTTTGCATCCCGACTACCGTGGTGGCACTGCGTTGTATCACCTGTGGAATGGGCTGGCGGCCTACGTCACTGAGCGCGAAATCGAAGTTCTGTTCGGCGTCGCAAGCTTTCATGGCACCAATGTCCAGAAGCTGGCACAGCCGCTATCGATGCTGCATCACAACCATCTAGCCCCACCAGACCTAAGGGTCCGGGCACAGCCGGGCGTGTTTCAGCCCATGGACCTACTGCCGGCCGATGCCCTGGATCGTCGTGCTGCCATGGTTCAGGTGCCATCCCTGATCAAGGCTTACCTCCGTCTAGGCGGTTTCGTCGGTGAGGGGGCTTTTATCGATCATGCCTTCAATACAACCGATGTGTGCCTGATACTCGACACCACCCGCATGAACGCGCGTCAGCGACGCATTTACAGTGGAGCGTAACGAGGTGAGCGATCCCTCATGGCAGAGCGAAGACGAACCTGATCCGATCGAACTTGGTGTTCTTGGCTGGATATTGGTGTTTTTGCGCGGCGTCCCTCTGGCGGTGCTAGTTTTTGGGGGCCTGATCGTTCTGCTGTCGATACGCTTGATCGAACGTCCATTATGTCGCGTTCAGCGACCAGTTACACCTTTCATCAGTCAATTTGTCTGCCGCAACGCGTTCAGGATCCTCGGGATAGGATTTCATAGCTCTGGTGAGTTGATGAGGGACCGTGGCGCCGTGGTCGCAAATCACACGTCGTGGCTGGACATTTTTGCGCTGAATGCCCGCAAACGCGTCTACTTTGTCTCGAAAGCCGAGGTGGCGAAGTGGCCGGGGATCGGATGGTTGGCACAAGCAACCGGTACGGTATTCATTGAGCGAAATCGCCAAAAAGCTCGCGAACAGACCCGCATATTCGAAGCGCGCCTTAAGGCCGGGCATAAGCTATTGTTCTTCCCAGAGGGCACTTCGACAGATGGTTTGCGAGTTTTGCCATTCAAAACAACGCTTTTCGCTGCGTTCTTCACGGATGAGTTGCGCGAATTCATGTATGTCCAACCCGTCTCGGTAATTTTTCATGCGCCCAAAGGGCAGCCCGAGCGTTTTTACGGCTGGTGGGGCGAAATGGATTTCGGGCCGCATCTGCTCAAGACGTTGGGAGCGCGAAGCCAAGGGTGGGTGGAATTAATATATCATGAGCCCGCCAAGGTCAGCGATTTTGAAAACCGTAAAGCTCTGGCAGCGCATTGCGAACAGGCCGTGCGGCACGCTCACAGCTTGGCGCGGCTTGAAAAATAAGGGCATTTGGCCCTTGCACTGTCTCAAATCCTGTCATATACGCGCGCCATTCAAACCCGCAGGCGGGGTTTGGGTCATTTGAGGGAGACATCCTTATCTGGCCCGCCGGTTGGAGCATCCGCTTCTTTCACCCCCGCCGAGGCGTAAACCGGAAAAGGAAAATAGCATGGCTCTTCCCGAGTTCTCCATGCGTCAGCTGTTGGAAGCTGGCGTTCACTTTGGTCACCAGACACAGCGTTGGAATCCCCGCATGGGCCCGTTCATCTACGGCTCGCGCAATGGTATCCACATCATGGACCTGACCCAGACTGTTCCGATGCTGGATCAGGCTCTGCAGGCAGTTCGTGACACCGTCGCAAAAGGTGGCCGCGTTCTGTTCGTAGGTACCAAGCGTCAGGCCGCTGGCCCGATCGCGGAAGCCGCTGAAAAGTCGGCTCAGTACTACATGAACCACCGCTGGCTGGGCGGCACACTGACCAACTGGAAAACTGTTTCCCAGTCGATCAACCGTCTGAACCAGATCGACGAAGCGATGGAAGCGGGTGCCGAAGGCCTGACCAAGAAAGAGCGTCTGGGCATGGAACGTGACCAGGGCAAACTGCAGGCATCGCTGGGCGGTATCCGCGAGATGGGCGGCGTTCCTGATCTGCTGTTCGTCATCGACGTCAAGAAAGAAGCACTGGCGATCGCCGAAGCCAACAAACTGGGTATCCCGGTTGTGGCTGTTGTCGACACCAACTGCTCGCCCGACGGTGTTGACTACATCATCCCCGGCAACGACGACGCAGCGCGCGCGATTGCTCTGTACTGCGACCTGGCCGCACGCGCCGCTCTGGACGGTATGACCGCTCAGATGGGTGCTGCAGGTGTTGATCTGGGTGCATTCGAAGAAGCTCCGGTTGAAGAAGCCGTTGCCGAAGAAGCACCCGCAGAAGAAGCCGCGCCGGAAGCCAAAGCCGAAGCGTAAGCTGCCCGTCACGTAAATGACATATGGGGCAGGGTAGACCTGCCCCAATTCCGTTTGAATTGAGGAGAGCCAAAAGATGGCAATCACAGCAGCAATGGTAAAAGAACTGCGCGACTCGACCGGCGCAGGCATGATGGACGCAAAAAAAGCGCTGACCGAAACCGGTGGCAACATGGACGAAGCCGTTGACTGGCTGCGCACCAAAGGCCTGGCCAAAGCGGCCAAGAAATCGGGCCGTACCGCAGCCGAAGGTCTGGTTGCTGTTCACGTCAACGGCGGCAACGGAGTTGCTGTCGAAGTGAACTCGGAAACCGACTTCGTTGCGAAAAACAGCGAATTTCAGGAGATGGTCGGCAAGATCACCTATGCAGCCGAAGGCGTCGATGACGTCGACGCGCTGCTGGCTGCCGATCTGGGCGGCAAGTCTGTCGCAGACACCCTGACCGACAAGATCGCCACCATTGGTGAAAACATGTCGGTGCGCCGCATGTCCAAACTGTCGGGCGACACTGTTGTGTCTTATGTCCACAATGCTGCAACAACCGGCATGGGCAAAATTGGTGTTCTGGTTGCCCTGTCCGGCGGCGATGAAGCCTTCGGTAAGCAGGTTGCAATGCACATTGCAGCTGTAAACCCAGCAGCCCTGTCCGAGGCGGACATGGACCCGGAAGTTGTCGAGAAAGAGAAGCAGGTCCAGATGGACATCGCCCGCGAATCCGGCAAGCCGGAGCAGGTGATTGAAAAGATGATCGTCGGTCGTATGAAAAAATTCGTTGCCGAGTCGACTCTGCTGAACCAGGACTTCGTTGTGAATCCCGACCTGACCGTCGAAGCTGCGGCTAAAGAAGCGGGTGCAACCATCACCGGATTTGTCCGCATGGAAGTAGGCGAAGGCATCGTTGTCGAAAAAGAAGACTTCGCAGCCGAAGTTGCGAAGGCAGCTCAAGGCTAAAGATAAAATGCAGCCCCACTGAGGGGCTGCAATCCATAAAAGACCCGGTTGCGATGCAGCCGGGTTTTTTTGTGCTAGGCAGCTTTTCAATGCGCAGTAAACAACATCAAGGAAAAGAGGAGATTGAGGGGCCCTGCATGATGGGGATGGAAGGGCCCCTCAAAAATTCCGACAAAGCGACGCGGACGAATAGACGCCTCGATGTCAGAGCGATCAGAGAGCTTTGGTATTACAAAGATCCAATCAAAACGTTCCCTGGCTAAAGCCACCACTCACGGAACAATACCAATTTGCAATTTATGGGGGAGATTCGGAAAGTCATGTATTCCTTACCCTAGGTCAATTTGACGCAATGTAGCGTTAAATCAGGGTCAGGCTTCCATTACAAACATCTGGTTATGCAAAGTCGCCTTAAGCACTGCCTGCGCTGTGGTTTCAACCGAAAGCGCCTCGCGCGCCAGCCTTAGGTGCTTTTCCACCGTCGCGGCCGTCAAACCCATAAGCAACGCGATGTCCTGAGTGGTCTTTCCATCCCCCACCCATTGAAGCGCCTCTCGTTGACGCTTAGTCAGAGCGCGATTCGGAGCGTTGTACGGTAAGGTCAGAATTTTGAGATGAGCAACATTGTTCATCAGCAAAATATCCTCGCCGTGTTCCTGCCAGATCTCGTCCACTTCATCTTGATCATGCATTCGGGCCGCAAGTGAGATCGCGCCTTTGGTTCGCATCGAAACCGAGTTGAAGCTGACCGTATAACCCGATGTAAGACCCAGAGATTTGTTAAACTCATAAACCCTGAGTTCTTCTGGTGTCATAACACCGCTGGACATCATGTCATTGATCATGCTCCAGCTTGCCGCACCCTCATGATCCAAGGCCCATTTCAACATCGGAGCGTGAAAATACAATCCCGAGCGGAGGAACCCATCAAGGTAATCTTTGCAGTGGTTGGACAGGATGACGAAATCCTCGGGGTCGCCCAATGAGGTCGCCGTGCGATACTGGGTGTAACCATACAGCAACCGATCAAATCCAAACTTTGCCATCTGGCGGCAGTGGGCATCCCACAGCTCTTCCAATGTCTTGGTATAGCTCAGAAAGTTCAGATAATCGTTGAGGTTCATCCGGTGCCCCCCTCAGCCAAATGGGCCGCAAGGGCATTCAGCGCAAGCACATAGCTATGTGCGCCGAATCCACAAATCTGACCAATGGCAACTGGGGCAACGTATGATTTGTGTCGAAACACTTCGCGTGCGTGAATATTTGACAGATGAACCTCTACAACCGGAACTTCGGCGGAAGAAATCGCATCCATCAGCGCGATCGACGTATGGGTGTATCCACCCGCGTTCAAGACGATTCCATCCTGTTCGCCGCGTGCTGCGTGAATCGCATCAATCAATGCGCCTTCGTGGTTGGTTTGAATATGCGTGATCGTCTGATTCAGTGCCTGACCATGAGCGACGCACAGGTCCTCGATCATCTTCAAGGTCGTTGATCCATAAACCTCGGGCTGCCGCGTCCCCAGCAGATTCAGGTTCGGACCATTCAGAACCAATATTTTTTGCATATTCAAACTGTCCCCATCTTCTTCTTTTTCATAAACCCGAAAATTTGAGGCGTCCAGCGACCATCGCCCCTTTGGCGCGAGTGGTTGTGTCGCATATTGGTAAGAATCTAAAGTTCTGAATGAATATCAGCTCATTTAGTTCCCATTGTGACCACAACTTTACCGAGAGTTTTGCGTTGATCCATCTTGGTGATCGCTTCCGCCGCGCGTTCAAGTGGAAACCGGGCGCTGATACGAGGGCAGATGGCACCGCTTCGATACATTTTGAACAGCTCACCCACATTCTGAGAATGCACTTTCGGATCCCGAAACACTGACGCGCCCCAAAACACGCCGACGATTTGACATCCTTTGAGTAGCGTCAGGTTCAACGGAATGCTGGGAATGCCTGCTGGAAAACCGACGACCAGATATCGGCCTCCCCACGCCAAACTGCGCAAGGCAGGTTCGGCGTAGTCCCCGCCAACTGCGTCATAGACCACATCCACACCTTCGCCACCGGCCAGCGATTTGATTTCAGCAGACAGCGCCTTTTGCGCCGCTCGGTCCAGATCACGTGGATAAATCAGTGTTTTATCTGCACCGACTTTTTTGCAAAACTGTGCTTTTTCTTCGGACGAAACTGCCGCGATCACATGCGTGCCCATGGCTTTGGCAAGCTCTATCGCGGCGGAGCCAACGCCACCCGATGCGCCAAGCACAAGTACGGTTTCCCCCGATAGCAGCTGCGCTCGATCTTTGAGCGCATGGTAAGACGTACCGTACGTGAAAATAAAACACGCAGCGTCTTCATATGGCATGTCATCCGGGATTTTGATCGCCGTCGCTGGTTTGAGCGTCAGGTGCGTGGCGAACCCTCCATGTCCTGTCAGCGCCAGAACACGATCACCGGGCAAGAAATCAACGACATCCTTGCCGACGCTGGTGATCTCACCTGCAATCTCGCCACCTGGGGCAAATGGACGAGGAGGCTTCATTTGGTAAAGGTCCCGGATCATCAGCGTATCTGGAAAGTTCACTCCGGCCGCGTGAATTCGCACCAATATCTCACCAGCCTTTGGCACGGGATCGGGCAGGGTGGTCAACTCCAATGTTTCTGGCCCGCCCGGTTTGACGCTGAGTAATGTCTGCATATGCCCCACTTGCCCCTTGCTTCGTTTGTATTGAAATCGTTGGATTACACGAACGTATTGTCAAGATGACCGCCGCTCTGGTTTTCAAACGATAGGCGCAAAGAGCAGATCACCTGAAAGGAGATTTCATGACGCCCGAGACATTGTTTTCACTCAACGGAAAAACTGCGCTGGTCACAGGTGGAGCCACGGGTATTGGCCGGATGGCAGCCGAGGCGCTTATTCGCGCCGGTGCTCATGTTCTGATTGCCTCGCGCAAGGGTGATGCATGTGAACAGGTTGCGGCAGAGTTGAACGCGTTAGGTACCGCCGGATCTGCAGAAGGTTTCGCAGGCGATATCGGCAGCGAAGTGGGTATTGATGCATTAGTTGGTGAGGTCAACAAACGAACGCAATCTCTAGAAATATTAATGAATAATGCTGGTGTTACCTGGGGCGCACCGATGGGTCAGTTTCCCCACTCGGCGTGGGATAAAGTGATGTCCGTCAATGTCGCAGGTATATTCGATCTGACCCAAAAACTACTGCCGCTTTTAATGAAATCAGCCAGCGACGATGATCCAGCACGGGTCGTTAATATTGGATCGGTCATGGGCGAGGTCCCGATGGGTGACGGGGCCTACAGCTATTCCGCGTCAAAAGCGGCGGTGATTCACCTGTCAAAAATCATGGCCAAGGAACTTGCGCCGTATCGTGTCACAGTGAATGCTCTGGCGCCTGGGCCGTTCGTATCGCGCATGACCGCCTTTGCAACCGAAGATGAAAGTAAGCGCGAACGCGTCGGCAAGGCGGTACCGTTGGGTCGCGTGGGTCGTGACGAAGATATCGCGGGCTGTATGTTGTTCCTGTGTGGCCGCGGTGGCAGCTACATCACGGGTGCGGTGTTGCCGGTATCCGGCGGGATCAACGTCCAGACAGGCGGTAACATCTTTGCTGATGCTCTTTAGCCCCAGATCGACCGCAGGTTTGGTAGATGAAAGAAACCGATAGTACATTAGATATCAACGCAGTTGAAACCTATCTTAACTCACATCTTGATGGGTTTCACGGCCCATTGAAGGCGACAAAGTTCACCGTAGGTCAATCCAACCCGACATATTTGCTCAGCACACCGAATGAGGCTTATGTTTTAAGGCGCAAGCCGCCCGGAGTATTGCTGAAATCAGCCCATGCAGTGGATCGCGAGTTTCGCGTCATGAGCGCGCTTGCTGGCAGCAATGTGCCTGTGCCGAAAGTTCACCTGCTATGCGAAGATGACCGGGTGATAGGGTCGGCTTTTTACGTAATGGAATATCTGCAAGGGCGTACGTTTGTAGATCCGGTCATGAAGGGTGAAGACAACACCACGCGCACGGGCGTGATTGATGAAATGAACCGCGTTCTGGCTGAGTTACACATGGTCGATATCGATGCAGTTGGTCTTTCGGACTACGGGCCACCTGGCAACTATTTCGAACGGCAAATTGCCCGCTGGACCAAGCAATATCGTGCTTCTGAGACCGAAACTATCCCAGACATGAACCATTTGATTGCCGCTCTCGAGCATCAAGTTCCAGAGGATGACAACCAAAGGACGTTGGTGCACGGGGATTATCGCATCGACAATCTGATGTTTGAAACGAATGGCACTGGCTGCATCGGGGTTCTGGATTGGGAATTGTCGACCATCGGCCACCCATATGCGGATCTCGCGGCAGTTATCATGCAATGGCAGCTGCCCCCGGGAAAAGAGGGGCGCGGATTGGCGGGCGTAGACCGAGAAAACCTTGGCTTACCAACAGATCGCGCCTTTGTCGCAAACTATTGCGCACGTCGCGGCATTCCAGCGATCGAGAACTTTGGGTTTTACCTAGCTTTCAATTTCTTTCGAATGGCTGGAATTCTGCAAGGTGTTTACAAGCGCGCACTTGACGGAAATGCATCTGATCCGAAGCGGGCACAGGCATTTGGTGCCTATGTCCCAATCTTTGCCCAACATGGCTTGTCTGCTTTACGCAGCGAGGCGTAAGCGGTTTGACCCAAACGGAGTTGCCTCATGGGATTTGATCCGACCTCACTGGCCAATATTCGCAAATGGATGAACAGGTATGTGGACCAGCGCAAATATGCGGGTAGCGCGCTTCTAATCCACCAGCACGGGAAAGAGGCGTTCTTTCATACTTGTGGGCGGCGTTGCATCGAGAACGACCTTCCCTTCCAACGTGATAGTTTGGTTCGGATATATTCGATGACAAAACCGGTGACCTCAGTTGCCCTCATGACCCTGGTTGAACAGGGATTGTTTCATCTCGACGCTCCAGTTTCCGAGTTTCTGCCTGAATTTACGTCCACTAGGGCGCTGATTCCGGACGCAACTAGCCTTGATCAGACTGAGGATGCGCCGTCACAAAGCCTGCATCAGCTTTTAACCCATACCAGCGGGATGAGTTACCCGTTCAATCCCGGCCTGCTGCCCAAGGCCATGGACGAACTTGATCTGATCTTTTCCCCACAACAGGGCCCACTGTCAGAAAGGGTAAAGCTGTTGGCGCAACTCCCACTGGCCTTTCAACCTGGTGCGCGCTGGGAATACTCGGTCGGGATAGATGTAATTGGACGCGTGATCGAAGTGGTATCAGGCAAATCGCTCGACGTATTTCTGACGGAACATATCTTCGAGCCTTTGGGTATGAATGAAACCGCGTTCTCAGTGCCTAATGGGGCAGGGGACAGGTTTGCCTCACTCTACACCCCATTGGAAGGTGACGCGATGGCGCTGAACGCCGCAAAATCAGGCGGCGAAACACTCCGATTGGTGGATAATTCCGGGCAATCTCCATTCGAGGCGGCGACTACTTTTTCCGGAGGCGGCGGGCTGATCAGTACGATCGACGACTTCAGTAAATTCGCCGAAATGTTGCGGAGCAAAGGAACAGGAAATGGCGCCAGAATCCTGGGGCCAAAGACGATGGAGTTTATGTTTCGCAATCACTTACCAGGCGACATTGCATCAATGGGGCCGCAAAGCTTCGCGGAACAACCCATGGACGGGACAGGTTTCGGTATCGGAGGAGCGGTGGTTCTAAACCCGGCACTTGCCAAATGCCCTGGTTCGGTTGGTGACTTCGGCTGGGGTGGTATGGCATCGACGTATTTCTGGTTCGATCCAGTCAATGATCTGACGACCGTATTCTTCACTCAGCTTTCGCCGTCCAGCTCCTATCCATCGCGCGCCGAATTGAAGGCGCTTGTGCATGCAGCACTCGTTGAATGATCGGTTGTCGAATGATACCGGAAAAGTCTGGATGCAGGAGACCCCAAGATGACCGAAGCCGAACGTGTACTGCTTGATCTGCTGAATATCGAGAGGCTCGAAGTCGATCTATTCCGCGGCACCGGCTCAGGCGGTGAAACGCCAACGCGCATCTTTGGCGGTCAAGTGATTGCACAGGCGCTTGCGGCAGCCTACCGGACGGTTGAAGATCGCCTGTGTCATTCGCTACATGCTTATTTCATCCGCCCCGGCGATCCGTCCATTCCCGTTATATATCAAGTGGATCGCGCACGAGACGGAGGTTCATTTACGACCCGTCGCGTGGTTGCGATCCAGCATGGCAAACAGATCCTGAACATGTCCGCCTCATTCCACAAACAGGATGATGGGTGGGATCATCAGCATCCGATTCCCAATGTTGATGGTCCAGAACTCTATCCATCGCGTGACGATCTGCGGCAAAAGTATCTTGGCCGTGTGCCGGACAAGCTGAAGTCAGAGTTTCTGCGTGAGCGTCCCATCGAAGTGCGCGAAGTTGATCCTCTGGACCTGTTCACGCCCTCAAAGGCAGATGATAAGAACTATCTCTGGTTTCGCATGGGTGCGGCGAATGATGCGGACACGATTACGCAACATCTTCTCTTGGCCTATGCCTCGGATATGGGGCTGCTCACTTCCGGGATGAGGCCCCATGGGCTGAGTTGGTTTACTGGCGAAATCGATGGTGCCAGTCTGGACCATGCCATTTGGTTTCATGCACCCGTCATGTTTCAGAACTGGCATCTTTATTCCATGGAATCACCATGGACGGGGCAGGGGCGTAGCTTCAATCGCGGATCAATCTTTTCTCAGGATGGAAAGCTGGTTGCGTCAGTCGCGCAGGAAGGCCTGCTAAGGCGGCGTCGGTTACGTTAGATATCACCGATAAAGCGTTGATTAATCTTATTCATATTACTTAACCAGCCATCATAGTCTTCGATCTTCATGCGCATGTAATCAAAGACTTGCGGATGCGGAAGAACCAGAAAACGCTCGTCGGAAATTGCCTCGATACAGGATTGTGCAACCTCAGCAGGCTCAATTATTCCGTCGAACGCGGCAACAGAATCCTCGTATCCACGCATCATCTCTGTCCGCACAGCTTGCGGACACAAAACAGAAACTCGGATGCCACGGTCGCGATATGTCAGAGCGATCCACTCAGCAAATCCTACGGCCGCGTGCTTGGTAACTCCATACGGCGCAGCGCCGGGTATGTTGAGCAGTCCAGCGGCAGATGCAGTAAACATCATGTAACCGCCACCACGCGCGACCATCCTTGGGATCAGATGCCGAGCAGCCCGGACATGCGACATTACGTTGATTTGCCAGATGCGGTCCCAATCCGTGTCAGGTACGTCAAGCCCACCGAACGTTAGAATGCCAGCGTTGGCACAGAACAAATCAATCGGAGCAATGGTATCCTCGACCACGTCGATCAGCTCTCGAATATCGCTTTCTTTGGAAACATCACATCTGATTGCATCGCCACCGATTTTCTTGGCCACAACCTGCGCGCCAGTAAGATCGAAATCCGCACAGACCACATGTGCGCCTTCCTTTGAAAACCGTTCTCCAAGACCTTTGCCGATGCCACTTGCTGCACCGGTGATGACAACGGTTTTTCCATTCAGATCCATCACGATATCCGTGTTCTACATTTCAAACACAGCGTAACATCTTGGGAAACCACAGCCAATGCGGATTAGCCAGCAATGGTTTACCCATCCTATTATTTACATAATACCGATTATACAATTAATCGACAAAGCTTCAGTAAAACGCCTGCAGACCTGTTTGCGCCCGCCCCAGGATCAATGCATGGACGTCATGTGTCCCCTCATAGGTATTGACGGTCTCTAGATTGATCATGTGGCGCACGACTTGGAATTCGAGCGATATCCCATTGCCGCCGTGCATATCACGCGCCATTCGAGCTATGTCCAACGCCTTACCGCAATTGTTGCGTTTGATGATCGAGATCATCTCAGGTGCAGCCTCGGCCTGATCCATCAAACGTCCGACACGCAAGCTTGCCTGCAAGCCGAGTGAGATTTCGGTTTGCATCTCTGCTAGTTTGCGCTGAAACAGTTGGGTCTGTGCCAAAGGGCGATTGAACTGCTTGCGATCTAATCCGTATTGGCGAGCTGCGTGCCAACAACATTCCGCCGCACCCATCGCACCCCAACTGATACCAAAGCGTGCGCGGTTCAAGCAGCCGAACGGGCCCTTTAGGCCTTGAACATGAGGCAGCAAGGCACCCTCGTCCACTTCAACACTATCCATGACGATTTCACCGGTGATCGAGGTTCGCAGACTCAACTTATTTTCGATCTTCGGAGCGCTCAATCCCTTGGCACCTTTGTCCAATACAAATCCGCGGATCTTACCGTCATGCGCATCGGATTTGGCCCAGACCACAAAAACGTCGGCAATCGGCGCGTTTGAGATCCACATCTTACTGCCGGTCAAGCGATAGCCACCATCAATCTTCTCGGCGCGGGTTTTCATTGCCGCCGGATCAGAACCCGCATCCGGTTCCGTCAGGCCAAAGCAGCCGATCCATTCTCCGCTGGCCAGTTTCGGCAGGTATTTGCGCCGCTGTTCCTCGCTGCCATATGCATAGATTGGATACATTACCAACGAGCTTTGCACCGACATCATCGAACGATAGCCAGAATCCACACGTTCGACTTCGCGCGCTACCAGGCCATAAGTGACATAACCGGCACCAATTCCACCGTATTCCTCAGGGATTGTTGTGCCGAGCAGACCCATTTCCCCCATCTCACGAAAGATTTCCGGGTCCGTTTCTTCGTTTTGGAAAGCCTGAGTAACGCGCGGCTGCAGTTTTTCTTGAGCATAAGCGCGAGCGCTGTCGGCGATCAGGCGTTCATCCTCTTCCAACTGGTCAGACAGGCGGAATGGATCATCCCAGTTGAAACTGCCAAGTTCGGGCGCATCCTTCGCGCGCAGGACCGGTTTTGTATCTGGAGCATTCATTTTGTTTCTCCGGCAGGAATGGTTTGTACAATCATAACCTGAGCTATTGTCAAAAAACAGCGAGACATTTGCATGGTTTCATGATCAAAACGCATAGATGAGACCGAACCGCCCTACTCTACCGCCCATTTCTGCACTGCGCGCGCTTGAAGCTTTGGATCGACTTGGGTCAGCCTCGGCAGTCGCTGATGAAATGGCTCTGACGCAAAGCGCTGTCAGCCGACAACTTCAGACACTTGAGGCGCATTTGGGCGCCGAGTTGGTTAGTCGTGATCGAAAGCGGCTATCACTCACAAAGGCGGGGCAAGACTATGTTCGGGAAATTCGGCCAGCCTTGTCGCAGATCGCACAGGCTGCATTGAAATTGCATGTTGCTCCGGCCGGTGGAACACTAAACCTTGCGATCCTGCCAACGTTCGGAATGCGTTGGTTGGTGCCGCGTCTTCCCGACTTTGCGCGGCTCTATCCTGATATTACAATCAACATGACCACGCGACTGAGACCATTCAGCTTTGCATCCGAACCTTTTGATGCAGCATTACATTTTGGGGAGCCGGATTGGCCTGGAACTGATCGCTTGTTGTTGAGTATGGAGCGTGTTCTACCTGTTTGCGCGCCCGGTCTCTTACCGCAAGGCGCGCCAACCTCACCTCGAGACTTACTCAAACTGCCTTTGCTGCACATCCAGACCCGACCCCGTGCATGGCAAGACTGGTTTCGCCAAATGGGGATCGAACATCAGCACCCTCTGCCCGGCACGGTCCACGATCAGTTCAACACGATCAATCAAGCTGCGTTGCATGGATTGGGTGTGGCGCTATTGCCGAATTATCTGGTCGAACAGGACCTGGCGACCGGCAAACTGATTGCGGCTTTCCCAAACGCAATTGAGGCTATGGGTGCCTATTATCTGGTTTGGCCGCGCGAAAAGTCCGACGACGACGCCCTGCGGCAGTTCAGACATTGGTTGGCATCTCAGGCACAAACCGAAGAAGCGCTACCGCGTTAGCCCAACGCGTACCCTGCCCCACGAACCGTACGCACCGGATCTTCACCGCCGTGCTGTGTCAATGCTTTGCGCAAACGTCCGATATGGACATCAACGGTGCGCGTATCGACATAGATATCGCGCCCCCAAACACGGTCGAGCAATTGCTCGCGGCTCCAGACACGGCCGGGTTTTTCCATGAATGTGCTCAGCAGCCGGAATTCGGTTGGTCCCAATTTCAAAGGCTTATCGTCTCGGCTGACCTTGTGGGTCTCGGAATCCAGAATGATATCATCGAACTCCAGTCGGATACCTACAGTCGCTGGCCTCACTCGCCGCAGTTGCGTCCGGACACGCGCCATTAGTTCCACGATCGAGTACGGTTTGACCACATAATCATCCGCGCCCGTCTCAAGGCCGCGCACCTTGTCGACCTCCTCGGACCGGGCTGACAGCATGATGATCGGGATCGAGCGCGTGTCAGACCGCGATTTCAATCGACGGCAGACCTCGATACCACTGAGATTGGGCATCATCCAATCGAGAACGATTATGTCAGGGCGATCTTCTTCGACCAGCAGTAAAGCTTCTTCCCCATTGGCAGCGCGTGATACGCGAAACCCTTCGGCGTCCAGATTGTAGGCCAGCACCTCTCGCTGAGCCAGCTCATCCTCAACCACCAGTACCGTCGGTTGATCAGCGGACATGTCGAAAGTCTCCTAGATCGTTTGCGACGTGTTATCAGCTTTGGGCCGGGCCTCGCTGGGTCGCTCACCCGTAACGAGATAGACAACCTGCTCGGCGATCGCTGTCACGTGGTCGCCCATCCGTTCGATGTTCTTTGCGATGAAATGCAGGTGCATGCAGGATGATATGTTGCGCGGGTCCTCGGCCATGAAGGTCAGGAACTCGCGGAACAAGCCGTTATACATTTGGTCTACTTCCTGATCGCGTTCGATTACGTCGGTGGCCAATTCTGCGTCTCGCTGGATGTAAGCATCCAGCGCATCGCGCAGCATCAGTTCAACTTCGCGCGCCATGCGACGCAGCGCAGCGGCGCTGCCGTTGATCTCGCCCGCGTTGACCAGAACGGTGGTTCGCTTAGCGATGTTCTTGGAGTAATCGCCGATCCGCTCGAGGTTGGCTGAAACCTTGAGCACCGACAGAACCAATCGTAGATCACCTGCCGTAGGGGCACGCAACGCAATCAGCCGTGCGGTTTCTTCGTTGATCAATTCTTCCAGCGCATCGATGGCCTTATCGCCCTGCCGCACTTCCTGCGCCAATTCCTCGTCGCGGGTTTCCAGCGAACGGGCGGCGCCCATGATGGCGGCTTCGACCAAGCCACCCATCTTCATAATATGGGCTTGAATGGCCTCGAGATCCCGGTCGAACGCGGATGCAATATGTTGTTCTGTCATGTCTGAATACCTGTTCTCAGCCGATCCGGCCGGTAATGTAGCTTTCGGTCCGGGGGTCTTCGGGATTTGTAAATATCTGGCCGGTCTCACCAAATTCGACCAGATTTCCCAGGTGGAAAAACGCGGTCTTTTGGCTGACACGCGCAGCCTGCTGCATCGAGTGGGTAACAATCACCACCGAATACCGTTTACGCAGATCATCTATCAGTTCTTCGACCTGTGCCGTCGCAATCGGGTCTAGCGCCGAGCATGGCTCGTCCATCAGCAAAACCTCTGGTTCGGTCGCGACGGCGCGGGCGATACATAGGCGCTGCTGCTGGCCACCGGACAGGCCTGTTCCGGGCGCGTCCAGACGATCCTTCACCTCGTCCCAGATAGCACCGCGGCGCAGGGATTTCTCAACGATCTCATCCAGTTCCGCTTTGTTCTTCGCAAGGCCGTGGATGCGAGGACCATAGGCGACGTTGTCATAGATCGACTTTGGAAACGGGTTGGGCTTCTGGAACACCATGCCCACTTTGGCGCGCAGCTGCACCGGGTCGACCCGTTTGTCATAGATATCTTCGCCATCCAACAGAATATCCCCAGTGACGCGGCAGATATCGATGGTGTCATTCATTCGGTTCAGGCAGCGCAGGAACGTGGACTTGCCGCAGCCCGAGGGGCCGATGAAAGCGGTAACCGTCTTGTCCTCGATTTCGACATTCACGTCCTTGATGGCATGGGTATCGCCATAGTGGACCTGAACATTATTCGCGGCGATCTTGATTGCTTTGGAGTCCACGGTTCTCTCCACTCGTGTCATATCGTTCATCATAGCCCCCTCTTACCAGCGGCGTTCAAAGCGGCGGCGCAAGATGACCGCAATGGTGTTCATTGTCACGAGGAAGATCAACAGAATGATGATGCCCCCCCATGCGCGTTCGTAAAAGGCCGGGTCGGCGCGTTTGGACCATTCATAGATCTGCGCAGGCATGGCCGAGTTCGGAGACAGAAACCCCGCGACGATTCCGTCCGGTGGGTTTGAAGCGATAAAGCCTACCATCCCGATCAGCAGCAACGGAGCCGTTTCCCCCAGCGCTTGCGCCAGGCCGATGATAGTACCTGTCAGGATGCCCGGTGCTGCCAGTGGCAGGACATGGTGGAACACTGACTGCATTTTCGAGGCCCCTACCCCAAGCGCCGCATCTCGGATCGAAGGCGGCACAGCTTTCAGCGACGCACGGGTCGAGATGATGATCGTGGGCAGCGTCATCAGCGTTAGCACCAAGCCGCCCACCAGCGGGGCTGAGGTCGGCAGGTGCATGTAGTTGATGAACACCGCCAGTCCGAGGATACCGAACACGATGGACGGTACGGCTGCGAGGTTCGAAATGTTCACTTCGATGATATCGGTCAGCCGGTTTTGCGGCGCAAATTCCTCAAGATAGATTGAAGCGGCTACACCAATGGGCAATGCCAGTGCCAGCACCACGAACATCATGAACAGTGAGCCGAGCATGGATACACCGATCCCGGCCGCTTCGGGCCGTTGGTCAGAGGCGTCCGAGCCGAAGATGAAATCCGGGTTGAAAGCTTTGTACAGCACGCCCGAGTCGCGCAGCTGATCCACGACATCCAGTTGTGCGACCGAGATGCTTTTGTCGTTGGCGATAGACTCGCGCGTCACGCGACCTTTCATGTAACCATCGACACGGCTGTTGACCAGAAAGCGGAAGCTTACGGTTTTGCCAATCTCATCCGGATTGGCGATGACATAGTTCCTCAGTTCTGCTTGTGCGGCCTTCGACAGAATCTTACCCATTTCTTTGGGTTTCAGATCTGTTTGAATGCCAAGCTTTTGCACCTCGGATTCCAACGCCGAAGCGATCAATGGGGCGTAACCAAAGGTTGAGACCTTTTTGATATCCTCGATATTTCGATTACCCTTTTTGTCCAGCTTGTCTTCCTTCAGCTCGACATTCAGCTCTAGAAAGCTTTGTTGGAAAGCTCCTGTACCGGCGGTTACGATATTGGTCACTAAAACGATCAACATCAGCAGACCGATACCAATGGCGGCGATGCCATACAGTTTGAACCGCCCCTCAGCGGCATTGCGACGTTTAGTGCGTGCGTCCTTATCAAACAGCGAACCTTTGGGTTTCGCAGCAGAAGAAGCGCCAGGGGATTGGGAAATATCGGTCATTCGTACTGCTCCCGGTATTTGCGTACGATGTAGAGGGCGAAGATATTCAGCCCCAGCGTGATGACGAACAGCGTGAGACCCAGTGCGAAGGCCACCAGCGTTTCAGGGCTTGCAAAGTCGGTATCGCCGGTCAGTTGGCTGACGATACGGGTGGTGATAGTCGTCATCGCCTCAAAGGGATTACCCGAAAATTTCGCAATCGCACCGGCCGCCATAACCACGATCATGGTCTCGCCAATGGCCCGACTGGCAGCCAGCAGGATCGCACCGACGATCCCCGGCAGCGCTGCAGGCAGCACCACTTGACGCACGGTTTCGGATTTGGTTGCGCCTAGGCCAAGCGAGCCGTCGCGCATCGACTGAGGCACCGCGTTAATGATGTCATCCGACAACGACGAGACGAACGGGATCAGCATGATGCCCATAACCAGACCTGCAGTCAGAACGGCGTTGGAACTTGCCATCCAGCCAAGCCCCAGTGCCCCGCCGTCCCCAAACAGGGACACCAGCGCCGGACCAACGGTCAACAAAGCAAACAAACCGTAAACGATGGTTGGGATGCCTGCGAGAATTTCAAGCAGCGGCTTGGCAATCGAACGGGTCGCTCCGGTCGCGTATTCCGACAGATATATCGCTGCAAAAAGGCCAATCGGCACCGCCACCAGCAGCGCGATAACTGAGATGTATAGCGTGCCCCAGAGCAGCGGCAGGATCGAGAGCTCACTACCTCCACGGAAGTTCGGGGCCCATGTGCTGCCAAAGAAGAAGTCTTTCCATGAATGCAGTTGGAAGAAATTCATCGTCTCGAACAGCATTGAAAGAACGATGCCTACGGTTGTCAGAATGGCGATAGAAGCGGCCAGAAGAAGCAGCGCCAGAATACCTTGCTCGACAACATTGCGGGCGCGGAATTCCCTGTGCGTGCGGATATACGCAAATGCGGCTCCCAATAGCGCAACGACCAGAACCATGATCTGCATTGCGGTTGAACCGGTCGACGTCATGCTACGGTATTTTTGAGCGGCCAACAGAATGGGCTTTGAGATGTCTTGGGTTAACACCTGACCTGCATCTTTCAGCGATTGTGTCAGTGCTTCGATATCTGCGTCGGCGTTGCGCGCCTGCACCTCAGACAGCAGTCCAGACGCAATCGCACCGTCTAACCCATAGGCGACGCGGCGAACTTCGCTCATGACCAGACCACGATCAGAGCCTTCGGCGATCGCAGTGTCAGGGATCATACCTGACACCGTGTTGTTCACAATCAATGGCTGCACCAGAAGCCACAGGATCAGCAATCCCAGCGCGGGGACAAGCGCGGTCAGCGCGACATTGTACCCATAGTAGGATGGCAAGGAATGCAATGCGCGCGCATCACCCTCGGCACTTGCCAAGGCGCGGGACCGGCCCGCGAAGTACCCAAGCACCGCCAAAGCAAGCAGGGTGAGCAAAATCCAGGATAACGCCATGTGAACTCCATGGGGATGGCAGAGTTGGAGTCAAAAAGAACCGGGGCGTGTTTGCATCGCCCCGGTTCATAAGTTCTATGGTTTAAGAACCACCACCCAGAACGGTTTCATTGGCAACAGCTTCCTGAACCTTGATCAGTTCCGGGTCCGATACCAGACCGTATTCAGCCAGCGGGCCATCAGGGCCAGCAATCTCGTCCGCGACGAAGAATTCAGCAAATTCCTTCAGACCGGGGATCACACCGATATGCGCTTTCTTTACGTAAAAGAACAGCGGACGAGAGACCGGGTATTCACCGGTTGCAATCGATTCAGTCGAAGGAACCACGTCGGACATGGTGGCAACCTGCAGCTTGTCTGTGTTGTTCTCGTAGAACGCCAGACCAAAGACGCCGATGCCGTCTTTGTTGCTGTCGATGCGGGCCAGAGTTTCAGTGTAGTCGCCGTCGATGTCTACTGAAACGCCATCAGTACGCAGCGCGATACAAGCCTTTTCAGCGGCTTTTTTCTTGGCTTTGTCGCTATCACCTTCGGCAGCAGCCAGATAGGCGTCAAAATCGCCGGTGTGCTCACAGCCTGCCAGGATCACTTTGTCTTCGAACACTTCACGGGTGCCGTGTTTGGTACCAGGAACAAAGGCAGCAATCGGCTGAGCAGGGAAGTTCGGGTTCACCTGATCCCAAGTTTTGTAGGGGTTGTCGACCAGCTGGCCGTCAACAACAACTTGAGCGGAAAGGGCTTTGTACCAGTCATCCGGTGTGAACGCGAACGAGTTGCCGTTGATGTCGGATGCAAACACGATGCCGTCATAGCCGATCTGAACTTCGATGATGTCGGTAACACCGGCGTCAGCACAGGCTTTGATCTCTTTTTCGCGGATCTTGCGCGATGCGTTGGCAACGTCGATGGTGTTTTCACCCACGCCCTCGCAGAAACGCTTGAGACCAGCAGAGGAGCCACCGGATTCAACAACAGGCGTCGGAAAATCAAAGTTCTCACCGAAGGCTTCAGCAACAATCGAAGCGTAAGGCAGAACGGTTGACGAGCCAGCAACCTGAACCTGATCACGAGCGGCCGCAGTGGTCGCCGATACGGCAGCGATGGCCAGAGCCGAAGCCGACAGTTTTACAAAGGACATCTCAGTCTCCTTGAGAAATATACGTTCTGATCACCCCTATGATGATCTGGGCGAAGCACTATGACGCTCGCGTAAGTCTTTTGTGACAAGCATGTAACAGTTTCATGACAACTCACGAATTTCTCAGAAATTCTTAACTTGACGATGCGTCATGACTGGATGACCAACCGTCCGCGCAATTTCAACGCGGCAAGATCACCGTAAAAACGGCACCTTGTCCCAACTCGCTATCCACTTTCAGTCGTCCGCGATGGCGATTGACGATGTGTTTTACGATCGCCAAACCCAGCCCCGTTCCGCCCAATTCGCGTGAGCGGTGGCTGTCTGCCCGATAGAATCGCTCGGTCAGCCTGGGAAGATGCTTCGCATCGATGCCGGGACCCTGATCTATGATCTTGATCCGCACGGCTGGCCCGCGCATTGCGGTATCTCGCTCGGACAGATTCACGATCACATCGACTCTGCCACCACTCCCGCCGTATTTGATCGCGTTTTCAACTAGGTTAGTGAAAACTTGACGTAACTGATCGCTGTCCCCAACCATCGTGATTGGCTCGTTCGGGGCATCCAGTGATAGCTCGACACCTGCATCATCTGCCAATGGCCGTAGCGTGTTCAACGTCGACTGAATTAACCCGGTCAGCTCCAATGGTTCCTTGGGCCTGACCCGCTCTTCACTTTCGACCCGATTAAGCGAGAGCAGATCCCCCACCAGCCGGTTCATTCGATTGGCCTCATCCGCCATGATCTGCAGAAACCGATCACGTGCTGCTGTGTCATCACGGGCCGGGCCTTGCAGGGTTTCGATAAACCCCATCAGCGCCGTCAGAGGTGTCCGCAGTTCGTGGCTGACATTGGCTACAAAATCGCGGCGCATCTGGCCGGCCTGTTCCAGATGCGTGACATCCTGAAACACAACCAGTACGGCATCGGTCCCATTGACGGGCCTGCACTGCACTTCAAAAGTGGTATCCTGCGCACCGTCATTTGACAGATGTCGCGCCCGACCCGGTTCTTTCGACCGGAGGCTCTGCTCAACCGCATCTATGATCTGCGGTTGCCGCAGGATCGTTGCAAAGTGCCGGCCTTCAATGGCTTGGCCCAGCAGAGACAAGGCCTCATTGTTCGCAGCAACGATCCTCTCGGTTTGCCCGACCAGAAGCGCCGGTGCGGGAATGGCAGAGACAAGATCAGCGAGCAAAGTGTCAGTCATGCAAACTCAGACCGGTCGCAGAGAATCGCGAAAATTACGCATGTTTTCCTGATAATGCAGCGCACTCAAAGTCAGCTTTTGCGCAGCTGCATCATCAATCTGTCGCACGATCTTACCGGGTGATCCCATGACAAGTGAGTTATCGGGGATTTCCTTACCTTCCGTAACAAGCGCCCCTGCCCCGATCAGACAGTTTTTGCCGATCTTAGCGCCGTTCAATATGATGGCACCCATACCGATCAGAGAATTGTCTCCGATTGTGCAGCCGTGCAGCATGACCTTGTGACCAATGGTGCAATTCTGACCTATCGTCAGCGGATATCCGGCATCGATATGCATCACGCAGTTTTCCTGCACGTTGCTGCCTGCCCCCACTCGTATTTCCTCGTGATCCGCGCGGATGGTGCAGCCGAACCACACCGAAGACCCCTGTTCCAATACTACCTTGCCAATCAGGTTGGCATCAGGTGCAACCCAAGTGTCTTCGTGTATCTTTGGTGTGTGTTTACCCAAAGCGTAAATCGTCATGATAGACCATCGAATTCGGTTTGCAGGGCGCGGATGTGGTTTTGCAGGCTGGGCTGCTGAATTCGGCGCATCCGCTCGGCACTGACAATGGTTTTCAGTTTTTCCTCGGTTGCACCCAGATCATCGTTGATCAAGACGTAATCGTAGTACCCCCAATGACTGATCTCATCCCAACTTTTTAGCATGCGTTTGGCGATCACATCATCGCTGTCCTGACCGCGCCCTTCCAGTCTGCGCCGAAGCTCACGGATCGAAGGAGGAAGGATGAAAATTGACAATGCGTGTTTGCCAAGATCAGAATTGCGGATCTGCACCTCACCTTGCCAATCAACATCAAACAGCACATCACGCCCTTGCGTGATGGATTCACGCACCGGCCCCGCAGGTGAACCATAGAAGTTACCAAAAACATGAGCGTGTTCCAGCATCTGGCCATCTGCGACCTGTTGCTTGAACTCATCTTCCGATAGGAAATAATACTCTCGCCCATGTTCCTCACCTGGGCGCGGCGCGCGGGTAGTGGCTGAGATTGAAAACTCAAGGCCGACATCCCACTGCATCAGGCGACGGGCCAGAGTAGATTTGCCTGCGCCCGAAGGCGACGACAGAATGATTAGTAGACCGCGGCGATCCGCCATGTGATGTTTCCGTCCTTATTCCACGTTCTGTACTTGCTCGCGCATCTGATCGATCACGGCCTTCAGCTCTAAACCGACTGCTGTCAGTTCGGCATTTTGCGATTTCGAGCAAAGCGTATTCGCTTCACGATTGAACTCCTGCATCAGGAAGTCCAGCTTGCGCCCGACCGGTCCGTCTTGCGACAACAGCGCGCGTGCCGCTGCGACATGCGCGATTAACCTGTCGATCTCTTCGGTAATGTCTGCCTTCACCGCAATAAGCGCAAGCTCCTGCGCTACTCGTTCAGGATCGGCACCTTGGGCGTTGTCGAGAACACGCGCGAGATTGTCTCGCAATGCCTGTTCCATTTCCAGCCGACGACCTTCGGCCAATTTGACAGCCTGATTTGTCAATTCAGCGATCTGATCTAATTGCCCGCCAAGAATGCCTGCCAGCGCTTTTCCTTCAGCACTTCGCATTTCAATAAATTCCAAAAGCAGCCCGCCAAACTCCGCTTTCAGCTTCTCAACAAGTGGCTCCGGATCATCAGTGTCACCGCCTACTTCCATCATCCCCTTCAGAGAAAGCAGATCGCTGGCCTTCGACGGCGCCAATAGCACGCCGCGCGTGCCAGCCATGGCCTCGGTCTGAGCCAGCGCCTCCAGTGAAGCCTTCATCGCAGAAGTGTTCAGTTGGATTTCTGCAGCGGCTTCCTCACGACTCAGCCGCAGGGACAGCGTGACATTGCCGCGATTGACTTGCTTTGACAGGTCGCTTCTCAGCGCCGCCTCTAGCCCTGTCAGCCAATCTGGCAATCGCAGACGCAGGTCCAACCCCTTACCATTGACGCTGCGCAACTCCCAAGTCCAGCTATGGGGGCTGAACGCGCCCTTACCCGAGGCGAACCCGGTCATGGATTTGATCATGACTGCCCTTTCCGTCAAATTCACTGGTCGCACCTAATGCCATTGACCAGCAGGGGGCAAGTCCTTGCTCAAATCCGGATCAATTCCGAGAGGTTAACCATTCGTTAAAGAATTGCTCCAAAATTGTATTAACCCATGTCAATCTTGCAGCGGAAAAGGCTGGTGGGTCGCAGCATTGCCCATTAGGTGGCATTTTAGAAAAATCGTGATCGATTGACGTTGGGGTGATGAAATGAGGAGGTTTTTCAGTACTAAATCCGGTTCTGAATTTGGAAAGATCATCGCGATGGACCGATTTGACAGTGGACGCAGCCTGTCCCCTATTCGTCAGGCCGAAGCCTATTGGACAGCATTGCTGACAGCAGATGGCGTTCCAATGCGGTCACAAATCGATCCGCGCGGGCTTGAGAATATTCTGGAATACACCTTCATTCTTGAACGCATCGCACCCGGTCTTGCCCGATTTCGTCTGGCCGGGAGCCATCTGAACAAACTGGCCGGAATGGAAGTTCGCGGGATGCCGCTCACCTCGTTCTTCGAGCCCGAAGCCCGAGATGACACCAAGCAGCTTCTAGATCAGGTGTTCTCTGCACCTGCAATTGCCGAACTTGGGCTCGTTTCAAAGGGGACGTTAGGTCAGGTTAGCTTACAAGCGAGCATGATCTTGCTACCACTCAAGAGCGATCTGGGAGATATCAGCAGAGTCCTGGGTGTCATGGTCAGTGATGGGATGATCGGTCTCACGCCGCGCCGGTTCACAATATCCGATCACCGAGTAAACAAGGTTTCCGATCTACAGACCCCGCCAAAACACGCGCCGAACATTGCAGAAGGATTTGCCGAAAGTCCGAGCGGGTTCAAAGGCGCACCGCACCTAAAGCTGGTTTCGTCGCGGGATGAATAAAAAAAACGGCGGGCAACTTGCCCGCCGTTTTCGTCTTTGAACCACTGCTACTTTAGCTCGCGGCGCGCTTGCCCCGATCCCGACGCAGATTGGTCAGTTCTTCCGCAACAAGGAAGGCCAGTTCTAGCGACTGCGACGCATTCAGGCGCGGGTCGCACGCTGTGTGATAGCGATCGGAAAGATCCTCTTCGGTCACCGCGCGGACACCGCCGGTGCATTCGGTGACGTCCAGACCGGTCATCTCGAAATGCACCCCACCCGGAACAGTGCCCTCGGCCTGATGCACTCCAAAGAAGTCGCGTACTTCGCGCAGCACGGAATCGAACGGTCGTGTCTTGTACCCGGTCGCAGATTTGATCGTGTTGCCATGCATCGGGTCACAAACCCAAGTGACCTTGGCACCTTCTTCTTTTACAGCCTGGACCAAACGCGGCAGATGCTCACCCGCTTTGCCTGCGCCAAAACGCGCGATCAAAGTCAGACGACCCTCTTCGTTTTCCGGGTTCAGTTTTGACATCAGAACCTTGAGGTCTTCGGCGCTGGTTGTCGGACCGCATTTCAGACCGATCGGGTTCAGGACACCGCGGCAGAATTCGACATGCGCACCGTCGGGCTGGCGGGTACGATCGCCGATCCAGATCATGTGGCCCGAGCCAGCCAACCAATTGCCCGAGGTCGAATCCAGACGGGTCAGCGCCTCTTCGTACTCAAGCAGCAGGCCTTCATGGCTCGTGTAGAACTCTACCGACGAAAACTCATGCGTCGTATCCGCAGTGATGCCCGCCGCCCCCATGAAATCAATCGAATCCTGAATGCGGTCGGCGATCTCAGAGTATTTCTGAACGTCTTGCCCATCGGCAAAGCCCAGTGTCCAAGAGTGGACATGGCTCATATCCGCGAAACCACCGGTCGAAAACGCGCGCAACAGGTTTAGCGTGGCGGCCGCCTGAGTGTAGGCCTGCAGCATCTTGCTCGGATCAGGAATTCGGGCCTCGGGCGTAAAGTCCAGTTCGTTGATGATATCACCACGGTAGCTGGGCAGTTCCACACCATCCACAATTTCCGTTGGCGCACTGCGTGGCTTGGCGAATTGACCCGCCATGCGGCCAACTTTGACCACAGGCACCTTGGCGCCATAGGTTAGAACCATCGCCATTTGCAGCATCACCTTGAACGTGTCACGGATAGCGTCCGCACTGAACTGTTCAAAGCTTTCAGCACAATCACCGCCTTGCAGCAGGAATGCCTCACCCCGGCCTGCAGCACCCAAATGCTGCTTGAGCCGCCGCGCTTCGCCGGCAAAAACCAGAGGGGGATACTTCGAAAGCTGCGCCTCGACTTTTCCCAACGCAGCCGCGTCGGTATAGTCGGGCATCTGAACTCGGGGCTTGTTGCGCCAGTTCGTTTTTTGCCACTCGGTCATAGCTTGGATCTCCGCTGAGGTAATTCAGATCGTCTCTATACAAAAAGCATTGAAGAGAGGCCATATGCGATTTGCACCTCTTGACGGCGCAAACAAGCTTTGAGCATGTTGACGGGCATATCTGCCGTCGCCAAGAAGCTGACGTGTACCGAATCAAGGACAGTTCGCCATGCAAGAGCAACGCCAAGTTGTCACCGTGGAAAATGACGCGGGCAAACCACTTAATTTTGTGTTTGTCCTTTTGGACAAGTTTTCACTGCTGTCCTTTGCTTCGGCCCTCGACAGTCTGCGCATTGCCAATCGTATGGCAAATCGCGATTTGTATACTTGGACGCTGGCGGGTGAAGGCGGAGAGCTGGTGCATTGTTCAGCCGGAACCACCTTCAAATTGGATGCAGACCTCGAAGAATTGCAGCGCGATGAAGTGATCCTGATCTGCGGTGGGGTCGACGTTCAGGCGGCCACCACAAAACGTGTGTTGAACTGGCTGCGCCGCGAAGCCCGCAAGGGGCTGAAGATCGGTGGTCTCTGCACTGCTGCTTATACGCTTGCGAAAGCGGGATTGCTGGAAGGTAAACGCGCCACAATCCACTGGGAAAACTCTGATAGCTTTGCCGAGGAATTCGATACGGTCGAACTGACCAAATCCGTATTTCTGGTGGACGGAAATCGAATGACCACAGCAGGTGGAACATCGTCGATTGATCTGATGCTTAAACTGATTGCCGATGACTATGGTGAAGATCTGGCAAATGCAGTCGCGGATCAGATGATATATTCATCGATCCGCACGGATCAGGACACTCAGCGCCTTTCGACGCCGACACGGATTGGCGTTCGCCACCCCAAGCTCAGCCAAGTCATCCTGATGATGGAAAAGAACATAGAAGAGCCGATCTCGCCATCGATTCTGGCCAAGGACGTGGGCATGTCCACGCGTCAGCTTGAACGCCTGTTCCGCCGCTATCTTAGCCGTTCCCCCAAGCGCTACTACATGGAACTGCGCCTGCACAAAGCGCGCAACTTGCTGATGCAGACAGATATGAGTGTCATCAACGTGGCGCTGGCCTGTGGCTTTGCCAGCCCATCGCATTTCTCAAAATGCTACCGGGCACACTATAATACGACGCCTTATCGTGAACGTGGTGCGCAGAGCGGGCGATTGTCTGTTTGATCCAAGGACGCTGCCAGACCTACAACTCTTTTTCGAAGTAATGCAGGTGCGGCCGAAGCATTGGTTGATCCAGATAGGTTGTTGTTTCGATCGGTTCTTCAAGCTCAACGAATCCGAGCTTGGGATACAAGCTTCGCATTTCGACATTTGGCGTCAGTGTGTCAGCGATCAGGCGCTTAAGACCCATATCGCGTGCTGCTTGTTCACGGGCCATGATCAGGGCACGCCCCGCCCCGGTTCCTCTTGCTCCCTCGATCACAAAGACCCGCTTTAGCTCACCCGTTCGGGAATCAAACCGTTTCAGCATCCCGCATCCAATGATGTCTCGGGTTTGATTTCTGGCTACGACCAAACATCCATTCGGAGGCAAATAGTCATCCGTATTTGCCCAGAACTCGGCCAGCGCGCTTTCAGGGGCAGCTGGATCTATCTCAAATCCCATTGCCTGCATTCTGACAACGATAAGCGCGTAATACTCTTTCAAGATAGAATTCAGTTCGCTCTTCGGTGGTATAGTGCTGCACAATTCGATTACGAAGCCACTCATTTGGCACCTCAAATCAACTGGCCACCGGGTTACCCAAACGCTCCGATGACTTGGAAAATTCAATAACTTCATTGCAGATTATCAGAGGCGCGACATCTTATAAACCGTGCCCTGCCCGACCGAAATGAACCAGATCGACCCATCGGACGCTTCTACGATATCACGGACACGTTCTGTTTCAGGACTCTTGATCCGTTCGACCTCGCGCAGCGGATTGCCTGAAAGCCGTGCGATATAGTCGAATTTCAAAGAGCCTACGAACAGATCCCCCTTCCACTCTGGCCAAAGCTTACCTGAATACACAAGCAACCCCGAAGGTGCGATCGAGAGATCCCAATAGTGCTTAGGCTGCTCCATCCCCTGTTTCGACGTTCCTTCGCCAATCTTTTGTCCCGAGTAATGCACCCCATAAGAGATCACGGGCCATCCATAGTTAGCCCCGGGCCGGATCAGATTGACCTCATCGCCCCCTTTGGCCCCGTGTTCACTAACCCAAAGCCGTCCCTGCTGATCCAAGTTGGCTCCTTGAGGATTCCTGTGCCCAAACGACCAGAGTTCAGGCCGGACATCGGGATTGTCCACAAACGGATTGTCACGAGGAACTGTTCCATCTCGATTTATTCGAATAACCGTTCCCAAATGATTTGACCGGTCCTGAGCAGCCGGACGATCCCCACGATCTCCAATCGTGACAAACAAAGAGCCATCCTCGGCCTCGACGACACGCGAGCCAAAATGCCTACCCCCGGAACCGCCGGGCACGGCCTCAAAAATTATGCGCAGGTTGGTCAGGCGATCCCCGCTTTCGGAGAACCGCGCGACTGCAACTGCAGTACCCGCACCACCTCTTTGCGGCTTTGAAAACGTTAGAAAAAGCTCTCGGGTTTGACTGAAATTCCGAGCAATCGTTACATCAAGCAAACCACCCTGCCCGTTCGCGGCCACTTTTGGCACCCCTTTGACGCGCTTTGCCTCGCCTTCAGCGACATAAAGAAGCTCTCCATCGCGTTCGGTTACGATGAAACTGTTGTCCGGAAGAATGCCAATGGCCCACGGCGTGTCCAAGCCTTTCACCACTTGGCTGAGTTGAGTTTTCCCGACCGACGTCTCGATAACATCGGACCAGCCGGACACCGACCAACAGGACAGAATCAGAATCGCTAAAATTCTATGCATCTCTACCCTCTTCCCAACAATACTTCGGTATTAAGGCTCAATTCCCATCAAAGCAGATAGATTGTCTGCGGACAAAAGCACTTTTTTGTTAGGACTTTTCTTTTCCGAACAGCTTGCCTAGGGTCGTGCCCAGAACGACAACGTTCAAACAATAAATAGGGAGTAACCTAATGAAAAAGCTGCTTACCGCTACCGCAGCAACCGCCCTGCTAGCGGGCACCGCAATGGCCGACGACGTTAAGCTGGGCGTGCTGTTCGGCTTTACTGGACCGATTGAATCGCTGGCACCAGCCATGGGTTCGGGCGCTGAGCTGGCGATGGCCGAAGTTACAGAATCCGGGAAGCTGCTGGACGGCTCAACCGTTACCGGAACGCGTGCTGACACCGGCTGCATCGACAATGGCCTGGCGACATCGAACGGCGAACGCATGATCGCGGATGGCGTCGCTGGCATCATCGGCGGTGACTGCTCGGGCGTAACTGGCGCCATCCTGCAGAACGTTGCGATTCCGAACGGCATGGTCATGATCTCGCCCTCTGCAACCTCGCCGGGATTGTCGACGATGGAAGACAACGGCCTCTTCTTCCGCACTGCCCCGTCGGATGCGCGTGAAGGTCAGGTGATGGCAGATATCCTGAACGATCGCGGCATCGGCTCGATCGCTCTGACATACACCAACAACGACTACGGCAAAGGCCTGGCAGACGCGATCCAGTCTTCATTCGAAGCTTCGGGTGGTGAAGTCACCATCGTCGCTGCACATGAAGACGGCAAGGCTGACTACTCGGCAGAAGTCGGCGCGCTGGCCTCCGCCGGTGGCGACATACTGGTGGTTGCGGGTTATCTGGACCAAGGCGGTCTGGGCATCATCCAGTCAGCACTGGACAGCGGCGCGTTTGACACGTTCGGTTTGCCTGGCGGCATGATCGGTGACTCGCTGCCCGCAAATGTCGGGCCCGACCTAAACGGCTCGTTCGGACAGATCGCCGGTTCTGGCGGCGAAGGTGCCGAGAAGTACTTTGCCATGGCTGAAGCTGCTGGTTTTGACGGCTCGTCGCCCTATTCACCTGAAGCATACGACGCCGCCGCACTGTTCATGCTGGCCATGCAGGCCGCAGGCTCGACCGCTCCGGCAGAATACGGAGCAAAGATCATGGATGTTGCCAACGCTCCGGGTGAGAAAATCTATCCCGGTGAACTGGCCAAAGGTCTGGAACTGTTGGCTGCTGGTCAGGAAATCGACTATGTCGGCGCATCTGGTGTTGAACTGATCGGACCCGGTGAAAGCGCGGGATCCTACCGCGAGATCGAAGTGACCGACGGCGAGAACAAGACCGTCAACTTCCGTTGATCCGAACTTCATAGTCATAAAATCAAGCAGCCCGGGCCTTGTGTCCGGGCTGTTTCAATGACAAAAGGCCGCACCTCCCTTAAGGGGATATGACAACAAGAACGCCGAACAGGGCGGCAAGGGGAAAAGATGATCGTCGTCGAAGACGTGCACAAGCATTTCGGCGGGTTTCATGCGGTGGACGGGGCATCGCTGGAAATCCAAAAAGGGTCCATCACCGGCCTGATCGGTCCGAACGGGGCCGGAAAAACCACTCTGTTCAACGTGATCGCGGGTGTTCTTCCACCGACCAGCGGCAAGGTCTTCATGGACGGTGAGGATATTACTGGTCTGCCTCCGCATGAGCTGTTTCACAAGGGCCTGCTGCGCACCTTCCAAATCGCGCATGAGTTTTCCTCGATGTCCTGCCGCGAGAACCTGATGATGGTACCCGGTGCGCAATCGGGTGAATCGCTGTGGAACACATGGTTCGGGCGTAAACGTATCGCCGATGAGGAACGCGCGCTGAAAGCCAAGGCCGATGAGGTGCTGGAGTTCCTGACCATCGAGCATCTGGCAGATCACAAGGCCGGTCAGGTCTCGGGTGGTCAGAAAAAGCTGCTTGAGCTTGGCCGCACCATGATGGTCGATGCGAAGATCGTGTTTCTGGACGAGGTCGGCGCGGGCGTGAACCGCACCCTGCTGATGACCATTGCAGACACGATCCTGCGCCTGAACAAGGAACGCGGCTATACCTTCGTTGTTATCGAGCACGACATGGATTTCATCGGCAAGATCTGCGACCCGGTCATCTGTATGGCCGAGGGTAAGGTGCTGGCCGAAGGCACTCTGGACGAGATCAAAGCCAATGAACACGTGATCGAAGCTTACCTAGGCACAGGCCTGAAGAACAAAGACAAGCTGGAGGCGGGCGCATGAGCGACACCCCCTACCAGGACGATAAGGGCAACAAGGACGCCTCGATCACCAATACGCATGGTGTCGGCACAATGACCCCAGCGCATCGCAAAAGCGGTGAGACTCACCGAGTCGAGGGCGGCCCTTTCCTGATTGGTGACACCATGACCGGCGGCTATGGCAAAGGGCCGGACATCCTGCATGATTGCACCATTGCCGTTGACAAGGGTGAGATTGCGGTGATCGTGGGACCCAACGGTGCGGGTAAATCGACTGCAATGAAGGCCGTTTTTGGCATGCTAGATGTGCGCCAAGGGTCTGTGCGCCTGGATGGCGAAGACATCACCAATCTCAGCCCACAGGATCGTGTGCAGCGTGGCATGGGCTTTGTGCCACAGACCTCGAACATTTTCACTTCGATGACGGTTGAAGAGAACCTTGAAATGGGCGCCTTCATCCGCCGCGACGATTTCTCGGAGACGATGGAACAGGTCTATGATCTCTTCCCCATCCTGCGCGACAAGCGCAATCAGGCCGCCGGAGAGCTGTCGGGCGGTCAGCGCCAGCAGGTCGCCGTGGGCCGTGCGCTGATGACCCAGCCCAAGGTCCTGATGCTGGACGAACCCACCGCTGGAGTCTCGCCCATCGTGATGGATGAGTTGTTCGACCGGATCATCGAGGTGTCGCGCACTGGGTTGCCGATCCTGATGGTCGAGCAGAATGCCCGTCAGGCGCTGGAGATCGCGGATAAGGGATATGTGCTGGTTCAGGGACGGAATGCTTATACCGGCACGGGCAAGGAACTTCTGGCCGATCCTGAAGTTCGTAAGAGTTTCTTGGGGGGGTGACGTGAGATCCGCAATGATGATCGCATTTGCCTCAATGTGCAGTACGGCTTGGGCGGCGCCTTGCGTCCTTCAAGAGGCCTGCACTGACGTGCAAAACTGTGAGGGTGAGGAACTCATGCTTGAGCTGCTAGGCACCCCGCCCGAGCGTATTGAAAGTAACTTTGGTGACTTTTCAGTCGATAGGATCGCGAAGGCTGGTGATATCACTTCCAAAATTAGCTTGTCTGACGGGCAAGAGTGGACAGCCGTTTCAAAAAGTGACCTGTTGGCGGCGTCCTGGACCGAAGACGACAGACACGAGCATATGTATGTGACCAAAACTTCGACAACCGAACTAACCGTCACATTGTTCACCCAACCACTGCGTTATGTCGATTATGCGAAAGCTAACAATGGACGACGCACTTTCTCTGGAAAATGCGAGCAGGAGTTTTAATGGACTTCCTCAACGCCCTTGTGGCGCTCTCCAACTTCGTTCTTGTTCCCGCAATCGCCTATGGCAGCCAGTTGGCGCTGGGTGCTTTGGGGGTGACACTGATCTATGGCATCCTGCGGTTCTCGAACTTTGCGCATGGTGACACGATGGCCTTTGGCGCGATGATTGCCGTGCTGGTCACGTGGGCCATGCAGGCCGCCGGGGTCAGTTTCGGGCCGCTGCCGACAGCTCTGCTCGCCCTGCCCTTTGCCATATTGGGCTGTATCGTTTTGGTGCTGATCACGGACCGGCTGGTTTATCGGTTCTACCGAGAGCAGAAGGCCAAGCCGGTTATTCTGGTGATCGTGTCGATGGGCGTGATGTTCATCATGAACGGCCTCGTGCGGTTCATCATCGGGCCGGATGACCAGCGGTTTTCGGACGGCGCGCGGTTCCTGATCAAAGCGCGGGATTTCAAGGCTTGGACGGGACTGAACGAGGGGCTTGCGATCAAGACTTCTCAGGCCATCACTGTCGTTGTGGCGGTGGTTGCCGTGGCCGCGTTGTTCTGGTTCCTCAACAAAACCCGTACCGGCAAATCGATGCGCGCCTATTCGGATAACGAGGATCTGGCGCTTCTGTCCGGCATCAACCCCGAACGGGTGGTGATGATCACATGGATCATCGTCGCCGCCCTGGCGACCACGGCGGGCGTGCTTTACGGCCTCGACAAGAGCTTCAAGCCTTTCGTCTATTTCCAGCTTTTGCTGCCGATCTTTGCCTCGGCCATCGTGGGCGGGCTCGGCAACCCTCTGGGCGCCATTGCTGGCGGGTTCATCATCGCGTTTTCCGAGGTGACCGTCACCTATGCGTGGAAGAAAGTGCTGACCTATCTGGCGCCGGAAAGTCTGGAGCCGTCCGGATTGGTCCAGTTCCTGTCCACCGACTACAAATTCGCCGTCAGCTTCGCCATCTTGCTGATCGTGCTGCTGTTTAAGCCGACAGGCCTGTTCAAGGGAAAAGTAATATGAGCGAGCCCGTCAAAAACACACTGCTATTTGTTGTCGTTGGCAGCCTGATCCTGTTGACCGGGTTCACGCAAAGTTGGAACGCCGCGATCCTGATCCTGAACATGGGCCTGATCTCGGCCATCATGTCGATCGGAGTGAACCTGCAATGGGGCTTTGCGGGCCTATTTAATGTCGGTGTCATGGGCTTTGTCGCGCTGGGCGGGCTTGCGGTTGTTCTGATCTCAACCCCACCTACCCCCGGCGCATGGTCTGGAGGAGGATACGGTGTCGTTCTTTCGCTATTGCTGGGCGCGGCAACGGTGGTCGCGGCCGTTATGGTCGCGCAGAAGATGCCGAAAGGGCGCACACGGTCGTTTGCGATCATCGGCATTCTGATCGTTGGCTTTTTTGTTTACCGCGCAATCTTTGATCCCAATGTTGCTTCGATCGAAGCGATTGATCCTGCTGTAGCAGGCAATATCGGCGGGCTGAACCTGCCGGTCCTATTCGCTTGGCCGGCTGGAGGGCTGCTGGCCGCGGGCGCGGCCTGGCTGATCGGTAAAACCGCTCTGGGTTTGCGGTCGGACTATCTGGCGATTGCTACGCTTGGGATCGCCGAAATCATCATCGCGGTTATGAAAAACGAAGACTGGTTGGCCCGAGGGGTCAAGAATGTCTACGGCATTCCGCGCCCCGCACCAGTGGTGGGCTATGAGGTTGAGCTGCAGCAAGACCCCTCTTTCATCGCGCGGGCCGAATGGTTCGGGCTGGACCCCGTCACCGCCTCGACCCTATCCGTGAAGCTTGGGTATTCGTTGCTGTTCCTCATCGTGTTGCTGATACTGCTCTGGATGGCTCAGATGGCGTTAAAAAGCCCTTGGGGCCGCATGATGCGTGCCATTCGTGACAACGAAGTCGCGGCTGAGGCGATGGGCAAGGACGTCACCCGCCGCCACTTGCAAATCTTTGTTCTGGGTTCGGCCATCTGCGGCGTTGCCGGTGCAATGATGACCACGCTCGACGGGCAGCTGACACCAGGTACCTACAACCCTCTGCGATTTACCTTCCTAGTTTGGGTCATGGTCATCGTCGGCGGATCGGGCAACAACTTCGGAGCCGTACTGGGAGCGTTCTTAATCTGGTTCTTGTGGGTGCAGGTTGAACCCATAGGACTGTGGCTGATGAACCTGATTACCGCAGGAATGCCCGATGGCAGCGCTTTGAAATCGCATCTGATAGACAGCGCAGCACATATGCGGTTGTTCACGATGGGACTTATTCTGCTGATTGTTCTCAGATTCAGCCCAAGAGGGTTGATCCCAGAGAAATAAGCAAAATTTCGTGAGAAATTCCCCTAACGCGCCGTGATCCGGCGCGTTTTATTGTGCGGAAGATCAGAAAGGGCTAAACCTGCACACTGCGAACCACCACATCGCTGCTGTGCCGAGCTCTGTGCGAGATTGGCGCAGGGTTGTTAACGATCTGAACGTTTACCAGGATGAGAGCATCGACCTCGCTATGAACAAACCACTCAAAATATTCGCTATGGCCGTTCCGACATTGGCAGTGTTATCGGCCTGCGTACCCACGCCCGAGGAATTGGAAACCACCCCGGTCAAGGTGCAGACACCAAAAGGGGTCGTGACCTGCCAGCTTTACCGGCATGACAGGGTCAGCTGGGATCGTGCGATCGATTTCCCCGCCACCAAGATGTCGGTGCCCGAGGCAGACAACTACTGCAAACAAGAAGGCCTGCGACGATTGAAGCGCTGATCAGGCGGCGTGCGACCTGTTGATCGCGCGCATGAACGAACGCCTCATCGATTGCGAAACAATCCGCCCAGGATGCCACGAACGATACGGCGACCTGTCGTTCCTTTCAGCTCTTTGATCACGGCCTCGCTCATGGCCGTGGCGAAAGTATCCTTCTTTCGCGAGACACGCGAAGAAGAGCGCCCAACACGACTGCCCGAATATCTGCGGGCCGAGGCATATTCCCGTTCCATCGGGCTCTGCTGTTCCAAAACTTCGTCGGATTCGGCCTGTTCAGCCGCGTTGGCCGCCGCATTGGCCCGCGCCTGCAGGATTTCAAAGGCAGATTTGCGATCGATCCGGGTGCCGTATTTGGCACCCATCGGAGACGTTTCGATGAACGATTGACGCTCAGCCTTGGTTATCGGACCAAGTTGAGAACCCGGCGGTCGGATCAGGGTGCGTTCGACGACACCCGGGACCCCTTTTTTTTGCAGCATCGAGGTTACCGCCTCGCCCACGCCGACTTCGCGAATGGCGGCCTCGGTATCGAAGGCGGGATTCTCGCGATAGGTCTCTGCCGCCAGACGCAGGTTTTTTCGGTCGCGTGCGGTAAATGCCCTAAGCGCATGCTGGATCCGATTACCCAGTTGGCCGAGGATATCTTCGGGAATGTCGGCTGGATTTTGCGAGATAAAGTATACGCCCACACCTTTCGATCGGATAAGCCGCGCCACTTGTTCGACCTTGTCCACCAGTACTTTCGGAGCGTCCTCGAACAGCAAATGCGCCTCGTCAAAGAAGAACACCAGCTTGGGTTTTTCCGGATCACCAACTTCGGGCAATTCCTCGAAGAGTTCACTTAGCAACCATAACAAGAAAGTCGCATAAAGGCGCGGCGACCCCATCAATTTGTCCGAGGCCAGAATGTTCACCATACCTTGCCCGCTTTCGTCAGTTTGCATCAGATCTGCAAGCTCCAGCGCAGGCTCACCGAACAGGTTCGTGCCACCCTGATTTTCAAGCACCAGCAAACGCCGCTGAATGGCACCAATCGATGCCGTGGAAACGTTGCCATATCGCAGCGACAGCTGGGCTCGGTTTTCGCCAATCCAGACCAGCAATGCCTGCAGGTCTTTCAAGTCCAGCAGCGGCATGCCCTCTTCATCCGCGACCCGAAAGGCGATGTTAAGAATACCTTCCTGCGCCTCGCTAAGCTCCATCAGTCTGGATAACAGCAGCGGGCCCATCTCAGTTACGGTGGTTCGGACGGGATGACCTTGTTCACCGAACAGGTCCCAAAAGGTGACCGGGCAAGCGGCGTACGAGAACGTATCGAACCCGATCTTCGCAGCGCGGTCCTGAAAGGCCTGATGCAGCTTGTGACTTTCGCTTCCGGGCAGCGCCAATCCCGACAAGTCACCTTTGACATCGGACAGAAACACCGGAACACCGGCTTGCGAAAACCCCTCGGCCAGAATTTGCAGCGTTACCGTCTTACCTGTTCCGGTCGCGCCGGCGATAAGACCATGGCGGTTCGCGTATTTCAATGACAACCCCTGTGCCACTGAGTATCCATCACCGCCGCCGCCTACGAATATTTTGTTGTCCATTAAGAAACTGTCCTGAGTTCTACCGATCTGCTGCAAGCATACAAAGTTAACCTTTCGCTGCGAGAGTAAATGTTGCTCATCGTGGTCTGACTGCGGTGGCAAACTTCCTCCCTGTCGACTGGCCGTGCCTTCGGGCACGGCTTTTTTATGAATTCTGACCAAATCCAACGATATCGGTTCTTTTTTTGGGGTTAGCAGTTGACCGATGGGTTTCGCTTTCGTAACGTCTGCGCATAACTAAGTCGGCCAGTCCGACGGGGAGAAAAATTCAAGAAGGGAGCCGCTCCACCGGCTCCCTTTTTCATTGCCTGTTCACTGCTTAATTTGCTGTGTTTGGCGCGTTTCGGCAAAAAATTGAGTAATTTGCATACCGTCGTTCGGATTGTTCCTGACACCGCCCTACAACAATGTTAGACGAGGCAAAAAGCTGGATCATCAAGATGAGGCATTTATGATCAGGAAATTGGCACACCTTAGCATCGTGGCGGCAGGACTTTTCTGCACCACGGCCATGGCGCAGGAAAGCACCGACGCTCCGGAATCCGGGGCCGAGGTCGGTTCTGATCTGGATTTGGGCCAGACCGGTCCCCGGATTGGTGAGCAATATGAGAAAGAGCAATCGGGCGATTGGAAAATTTCTTGCATCAAATCCGATGCTAGCCAGGATCCATGCGCCATGGTTCAGATTCTGAACAATCAGCAAGGCGATCCAATCGCCGAGGTGTCGATCGGCAAATTGCCGCAAGGAGGTGCCGCCGTCGCTTGGGCAAACGTCGTGGTTCCGCTTGAAACACTTCTGCAGGCTCAGTTGGCGGTTTCAATCGATGGTGCGCCGCGCAAGTTGTATAACTATCACCACTGTGTCCCGGTAGGATGTCTTGCGCAACTGGGACTGACACAGGGCGATATCGATGCCATGAGATCGGGATCCACTGCAGTGCTCTCGCTGGTCCCTGCCCGCCTGCCGGATCAGGTGCTGAACATGGAGATGTCGCTAAGCGGTTTCACCGCAGCATTTGACGGCCTGACGGAGTCAGCAAACTGATACCGAATTTAGTTAAAACCCGAGCCGTTGCTTAACAGCGACGGCTTTTTTAAATCCGCTTTAGCGCGAGAACGGCATTCAATCCGCCAAAGGCAAACGCGTTGCTAAGTGCGACATCGACCTTCGCCTCACGCGCTTCGTTCGGCACCACATCGAGTGCACATTCGGGGTCAGGCTCTTCATAGCCGATAGTCGGGGCGACAATTCCGTCGCGTAAGGCCATGATACAAGCCAGCAACTCGACCGCGCCAGTTCCACCAATCAAATGACCATGCATTGATTTAGTGGACGAGATCATGAGGTCGTCTGCATGAGGGCCAAACACATCAGCAACGGCAGCGCATTCGGTTTTGTCATTGGCAGCCGTGCCAGTGCCATGCGCGTTGATATACCCCACGTCACTAGCGTTTAATTTTGCATCCGCCAAGGCACCGGCCATCGCACGAGAAGCCCCTTGTTTGCTTGGCATAACGATGTCAGCCGCATCTGAAGACATGGCAAAGCCCACGACTTCGCACAGGATCTCAGCGCCACGTGCACGCGCATGTTCATATTCTTCGAAGACAAAGACACCCGCACCTTCGCCTTGCACCATCCCGTTTCGGTTAGCACTGAATGGGCGGCAGGCATCTTTGGACATGACACGAAGCCCTTCCCACGCCTTAACACCGCCAAAGCACAGCATCGATTCCGACCCACCAGTCACCATGGCTGGTGCAGCCCCACTGCGCACCATCTGAAACGCCTGTGCCATGGCATGATTCGATGATGCACAAGCGGTCGACACCGTGAAGCTGGGGCCTTTTAGGTTGTGTTCCATCGAAACGTGGCTGGCTGCCGCGTTGTTCATCAATTTGGGGACAACAAATGGATGCACCCTGTTTTTGCCGTCTTCGTAGACCGAACGATAGTTGTCATCCCAGGTTGAAACACCGCCCCCGGCAGTTCCCAAAACAACGCCTGACCGTGCCGCGGTATCGCCCGAGAACACAATGCCTGACTGGTCAATCGCCTCTTTGGCAGCGGTCAGCGTGAACTGTGTGAACCGATCATACAGCGTCATCTGCTGACGATTGAACCGCCCCTCAGCCTCAAAACCGCGCACTTGCCCGCCGATCTTGATCGACAACCGGTCTACATCACGGAACTCAAGATCTGAGATACCGCATCGGCCTTCACGCATGGCTTCCAGCGTATCGGGGACAGAATGACCCAGCGAATTGATGGTGCCCGCACCCGTAATGACGACGCGTCTCATACCGGAGGTCAGACCTTTTCCGATACAAGTTTTTCTATGCCCGCAATAATCGCGGCCACGTTTGAAATATCGAAATCACTCGCGGTGGGTTCGTTCGCGTTGAAGGGCACCGTGATATCAAACTCTTCTTCGATGGCAAAGATGCTCTCAACCAAACCCAGGCTATCGATGCCCAAATCCTCGAGCGTGCTGTCGGGCGTCACATCCGAAGGCTCAAGCACGGCCTGCTCGGCAATGATTGCAATGACGCGGTCGCTGATGCTCATCTCGATCCCCTGGTTATCGTGTTGGGGTTGATTTAATCGCTTGGAGGCAGTTTGGAAACAGCCTTTTTCAACGCCTCAACGTCACGGGCCAAACGGGGCAATCGGCGTTGGGCTTTGTAAATCTCTGTGTGGCTTTCCATTTTGACCCCTGGATAACCCATAATCACGCGGCCAGCAGGCACATTCGACAGGATCTTGGTGCCTCCACCGGATATTACCCCATCACCGATAAAGATGTTGTCGGCAACGCCAGTCTGACCACCCAATACAACGTTATTTCCGATCTCAACCGAACCGGAAACTCCAGTCTGACCGCAGAGCAAGCAATCCTGCCCCACGCGCGTGTTGTGACCCACATGTACAAGGTTATCCAACTTGGACCCGCTTCCGATCACGGTGTTGCGGATAGTGCCGTTGTCGACGGTACAGTTCGACCCAACTTCAACATCGTCACCAATCTCGACCGCCCCAAGTGAGTGAATGCGCAACCAGCTTTGCGCTTTTGCATCCCCTTGATCGCCAAGTGTTTTCCGCGCGTTTTCTGCGCCTGATACCTCAGGCGTGACGTAGCTGAACCCGTCACCTCCGATACGCGCGCCCGGCTGAGCAATAAATCGATCGCCAATCTGCGCCCGTGCCCCGATGCTTACCATCTCGCGAAGCAGAGCGCCTTCACCCAGCGCTGCATCCATTCCAATCACGCAATGCGCGCCGATAACCGAACCCTTACCGATCTTTGCCCGCGCTCCGATCACGGCAAGCGGACCGACCGATACGTCCTCTCCAATCTCAGCAGTTTCATCGATAACAGCCGATGGGTGGATCCCCGGTGCAATGCCCTGCCCTCGATCCAGCATCGATGTTATTCCGGCCATCGCCATACGCGGGCGCTGAACAAAGATGGCGGCCTCAAGACCCAAAGCCTGCCAATCTGCCCCATCCCAAAGTACAGCGGCCCGCGCCGCGCCATTCGCCAAGGCCTCGGCATATTTGGGCGACATTGCCATCGCCAGATCGGTTGGTCCCGCATCGCCTGGCTCGGCTGCGCGAAGGATCGTCAAACTCGTCTGACCCTCGGCCACAGCACCAAGAGCGTCGGCGATTTGCTGAACTGTGAATTGCATGCGGGCTTCCTCGTGGCGCGTAGTTGCCCCGTGATTACCCCTGAACGTCCGGCAGGGCTACCCCTGCCTTTTGCAATGCCTCCCAGATCTTACGATCACGGTCATATACATCACGGCGATATTGAACCTCACCCTTCGGTCCGACATAGGCCGTTCTGTAGATCAGATGCACCGGCACCGGGTTTTCAAGGTTCACCTTCGTCTCTTTCCCGGTGTTCAACACACGATGGAAGAAAGATTTTGGATCCTCTTCCTGTTTGGCCAGCAATGCATATGCAAATTCAAATGGCTGCGCCAATCGAATACATCCGTGTGAGAAAGCCCGAACCTCGCGCGCAAACAAAGATTTCTGTGGTGTATCATGGAGATAGATGTTGTGCTTGTTCGGGAACATGAACTTCACCAGACCCAGCGCGTTGCTTCTGCTTGGTGGTTGACGCATCGAGAACGGGAAGTTCCTTGCGGTGAACTGGGTGAAATCAACAGCGCCCCGGTTAACTTGCCGCCCCCCACGATCAGTAATCTGGATATGCCCCACTGCGTTCGGGTTAGCTTGTAATTTCGGCAGGTACTCTTTGGTGATGATCGAGCGCGGAACATACCAGCTGGGGTTGATCACCATATGCTCCATCTCGTCCGAAAACTCCGGACTACGGCGATCATGTGTATTTTTGCCAATGACTGCGCGTGTCTCAAACGTGACCTGACCGTCATCAACGATTTTTGCCGAAAAGTCTGCCTGATTCACCAGAATGTGGCGCTCACCACGTTCTTCGGGCAACCAACGCTCACGTTCCAAAGCAACGTAAACCGCTTTCAGACGGTCGGATACTGGCCGATTGATCTCGGTGATGGTTCCATTACCTGCTACGCCATCCGGTTCAAGCCCATGTGCGGTTTGAAACGCCTGAACGGCAGCAAGCAACACGTCATCATAGTTGGGGCTTGCAGTGGGTTTCAAATAACCCATAGCTACCAACCGATTGCGCAATTTGATGACATTCGCGCCTGTGTCTCCGCGCTCAAGCTTTGTGACAGGAACGGTCTCACCCCACCCGCCCTGTTCGATCAGCGTTTCAAGCGCAATTTTCTGCTTCATCAAAGCGCGATACTGGCGTGATTGAGGCATAATCTCACGGAAGTACTCATCACCATCGCCGGCAACAAGACGCTTCAGGTGTTCTTGCGTGCTGCGCCGTTCAACATCCAGTACAAGGCCAGCATCGATTTGCGAAGGTGAAGTAACACCGGACTGTATATCGTTGGCATATTTAGCAAAAATTTGACTTAGCTCAGCCTCGATCAAACCTAAATCACGGGTTGTTCTGGCGTCCTGCATCTTCGCGATCAATGCTGAGACATCATAGCGCGCGCGTGGAAGCCCATGCATGTCGATTGTTGACAAAGCCTTGATCAAGGCAGCGCGCCGCGCTTCATGTTCAGGAGTGCTGCCTACCCACACTGGATCAAACGCATTTTTTCGGTAGAATTCAGCGATCGCAGTGTTTGAAATCGTGCTTTCAGCCACCGCCATCTGGAAGGCGGTGCCAGATGTCCCCGCCAATGCGACAGAAGCTGAAACTGCCACAAAGGTAGCTGCAAATACACTAGAACGAGCGCGAGAAACAAACGACATCAGATAGCCTTGGTTATTCAATGATTTGCCGCAAAATTTCTACGGCGTTTAGAAATAATGTTTGGAGGCGCAGTCAATGTCTATTCACAAATATATCAATTAGCCTCTTCTTTTTACCGTGATGCGTGTTTGCATCGTTGGAACTTGGATTGCAGAATTATCATGCATGTTTGCATCAGTTGCGCAAAAAACTGCCGAAAATTCCCCCTTGATTAAGGCGCAGGCAAAGACTCCTTGGCGGATGATTCCGACTGTGCAATAAATCCCGCATCTGGGATGGGATAAAAATTAATACAGCGCGCGTAACATCGTGTGCAGGCAGGAACAGTACGGGACGAAACTGAAATGACCAAGAGCAGTACATCGGGCTTGACCCGGCGTGCCCTATTGGGCGCATTCGCCGCAACGGCGGTTGTCGCGGCACCAACCTATTCCAAAGCAGCAGGTTTTCTTCGCGGCGGTGGCGACATTCGCCGCATTCGTATGTATTCGGGCCGCACCGGTGAGCGGATCGATATGGTATATTGGGTTGATGGAAAATATATCAAGGACGCGGTGAAAGAGGTTAACCACTTCATGCGTGATTGGCGCAGCGATCAGGTCAAGGACATGGACCTGCGCACGATCGACATCATGGCTGCGGCGCACAATATGCTGGATGTAAGCGAACCCTATATGCTGCTGTCTGGTTACCGCTCTCCGCAAACCAATGCCATGCTGCGCCGTCGCTCTCGCGGTGTCGCCAAGAATTCCTTGCATATGAAAGGTCAGGCTGCAGACTTGCGTTTATCCTCGCGCTCGGTCTCGCAAATGGCGAAAGCTGCAATTTCCTGCCGCGCCGGGGGCGTTGGCCAGTACTATCGGTCGAATTTCGTGCATATGGATTGCGGTGTCATCCGTTCCTGGCGCGGCTGATTTAACTCATAATCCCGTACCATAATGTGAACCCCCTCAGTTAATGTGAACCCCCTCAGTTATCTCTGTTGGGGGTTTTGTTTTGTCGGCAGCTAGATTGCATACCAATCGCTACTGAGTGGAGCAAAAACAAACACAAGAGAAGTGGCGCACCTGAGAGGATTCGAACCTCTGGCCTCTGCCTTCGGAGGGCAGCGCTCTATCCAGCTGAGCTACAGGTGCCTTGGCCGTTAGCTACCCTCGTTCCAATCCGGGTGCAACTGCAAATGCGACCACATCAGGCAAACAGATCGTGGGCCAATTCCAAAGCATCGATCAGCGTGTCAACCTCTTCGGTCGTGTTGTAGAGGCCGAAGCTGGCGCGGCAGGTGGCGGTGACACCCAGATGGTCCATAAGCGGCCCCGCGCAGTGATGGCCCGCACGCACTGCGACACCCTTTTTGTCAAGTATCGTCGAAACATCGTGGGCATGCCCTGCCCCGTCCAGCGTAAAGCTGAAGATTGCGGCCTTGTCGGGTGTGGTTCCCTGAACCTGCAGCCAGTTCAGCCCGTTCAGTCGTTGCATCGCATAGTCGCGCAGACCCACCTCATGTGACGCAATGTTCTCCATGCCCAAATCCATCATGTAATCCAGCGCAACGCCCATACCGATGGTCTGCACGATGCCCGGCGTTCCGGCTTCGAACTTCATCGGTGGATCATTGTAGATCACCTGATCTTTTGACACCTCTTTGATCATGTCGCCGCCCCCGATAAAGGGGCGCATTTCGGCCATGCGTTCCGATTTGATGAATATCGCACCTGAACCGGACGGGCCGTACAACTTGTGGCCCGTTATCGCGTAAAAGTCGCAGCCGATATCCTCGACATTCACGGGCATATGGACAGCGCCTTGGCTACCGTCCACCAATACCGGAACACCTTTGGCGTGGGCCGCTTGTGTGATCGATTTGACGTCGACCACAGTGCCTAAAACGTTTGAACACTGCGTCACCGCCACCAGCTTTGTCTTTGGCCCGATCGCGTCGATGACAGCTTGTGGATCAAGATAACCGGTTGCGTCCACATCAACCCACTTCAGAACGACGCCCTGCCGTTCGCGCAAGAAATGCCAGGGTACTATGTTTGCGTGATGCTCCATCACGCTGAGCACGATCTCGTCACCCGCCTGCAGATGCGGCATCGCCCAACCGTAAGCGACGAGATTGATCCCCTCGGTCGTACCCGAGTTCAATACAATCTCTTCCTCGTTCGAAACGCCCAGAAAACGCGCGACAGTGCCCCGGACGGACTCGTACTTTTCGGTCGCAAGATTGGACAGGTAGTGAAGCCCGCGATGAACGTTCGAATACTCATGGGCATAGGCCTGCGTGACTGCGTCAATAACAGCCTGAGGCTTTTGCGCGGATGCGCCATTGTCGAGATAGGTCAGAGGCTTTCCGTTGACCTGTCGCGACAGGATCGGAAAGTCGGCGCGAATTTTCTGTACGTCATACATGGACAGAGGTTCCCTATACAGGCGACAGCCAAAGGACAAATGGGATAGCCACAAGGCCAGACAATAGGATCACCAGAAACGATTTACCCAGCGACTGAAATCGATGCGCTTCGTTGAGGAAATGTAAGGTGATGTAGAGGCTCAGTACCAGCATCGCAAGGCTTGCCGGTAAGAACAAAAACGGCAGCACCGAGACCAATGTCAGAATGATCGCCTGCCCGATAATCTGCAGGATCTGCAGCCAGACGACCAGAGTCATGAGGTCGTTGAACGACCCCTCTCCACCCAGTACCCGCCCTACCAAGAGGAAAGCAACGACGCTGATCAGAATCGCGGCAACTGATACAAACAAGGTCCGCGATAAAGGCTCGGCAATTTGTTGAACCTCTGGGTTAATAAACGGCATGATAAAGCCGGACAGAGTTTGAACCAGCGCATTCAGGATCACGGCAAGAAAGAATGCAATCCACAGCACGTCTGGACCAAAGCGCATCGCCAGCAATCGCTTGGCAGCCTCGGCCGGGTTTGTCAGGGTCAGGACGACCATATTCAGAAGCAAGGCAGAGTTCATTTAATGGCCTTTTGCGATTGTCTGAGACCGGACAACCAGAACCAGGTAAAAATCGCAACCCATAACATTCCGGCTAGCGTTTGTTCCGGGCCCGGACCGATAAAGCCCGCGACCAACCCGTTCAACAACACCAAGGGGGCCGATGCCAACAACGCCCAGAACAATGCCAGCCTTGCGCCATAGCCGTTTCCACGGCCTCCAAAAACCCGCGCTACGAGTTGTGAGAGCCACGCCAGAAGATAAAAGAACAGAGGAAGTATGAAGACCGAGCCCAACAAGGCACCGCCCATGAGCATGTTCAGTTCCAGCCCCTCAATGTGGGCACGGCGTGCAAGGCTTGGCAATTGAGCGATGAAACCAACTACACAGAAGGCCATCACAAATGCCAGCGCCCGATCTTCACGCGGGCCCATATCCAACAGGCGACGCACAACACGCCCCGGTCCGCGATACGTGGCAACGATATCTGTTGTGACGGACATCAGCGGCGGCGTGCCAGCCAATCTTGCAATCGTGTGACAATCACTTCGGCCAGAGCTTCATCTTCGATTTCCTGAACCGCTTCCGCGAGGAAAGCCAAAGTCAGCATATCCGTCGCCTCTTTGGTGGGAACACCACGCGATCGCAGGTAGAACAGCGCTGTTTCGTCAATCGCACCAGAGGTCGAGCCGTGCGAACAGGCGACGTCATCCGCGTAGATTTCCAACTCGGGCTTGGCGAGAAACTGGCTGTCCTCATCCAGCAGCAACGATTGGCTGATCTGATATCCATCGGTTTTCTGCGCCCCCGCTTTGACGAGGATCTTTCCCTGAAAGACACCTGTCGCCCCGTTGCGCAACACCTTCTTGAACACCTGACGGCTTTCGCAATTCACCGCATCGTGGGTCACAAATACCGTGTCGTCATGGTGGAATTCACCATCTCCAACGCAAGCACCCGCAACATGGACCACGGCATCGTCGCCGGTAAGCTCAACCACCTGCTCGTTCCGCGTCAGAACACCGTTCACAGTAAGTGTGAAGGATTTGTACACAGACTCCGTTCCCATTCGAGTGAACATATGCGTCGCTGCTCGCCGCTGATGATCGCGACCCTGCGCGCGAACATGGTGCAGCGTACCGCCATCGGCGATATCGATCTCCATACATTTGTTAAAACGCGATGCGGCCGGGCCATTTTCAAGGATGGTCACCTCGGCGCCGCTTTCGACACGAACTACATGGTGCAGGATCGCATCCGAGGTTTCCGAAGCATGGCGATAGATCAGGCTGATCGGTTTGGCAGGTTTTCCGGTCACATGGATGGCAACACCATCTGACGCAAATGCAGTGTTCAATGCCGCCAGAGGGCGATGCACCGGAGTCTGACCATTTGCTTCAAGAACACCGTATAACTCTTTGGCCCAATGGATATCTTTGCAGCAGATATCTTCCAACCTGTCGATAGTGACACCTTCCATCGACAGTTCGTCTGACTCTTCAGGGCTAAATACACCATCGATGAAGACAATCTTCAGCCGGTCAAACTCGTTGAACATCGGCGCTTCGTCGTTCTGAAACAACGCCGCCGCGGGTGCTTGTGCCGAGATCAATGTATCGGGCTGGGTATACTTCCAGTATTCATCCCGACGCCCGGGCAGTCCCATTTCGCGCACCCGCGCCAGAGCAGCCTCTCGCGCCTTACGCGTGCAACCCGCATCTGGCATGGTCAGAGCTGCAAGCCGCTCTTCCGTTGCCGACTGTTTTGCTTGAGCGAGAGCCATCAGTTTACCTCGGCCAGAATGTCAGCATACCCATTGTGCTCAACTTCCAGAGCCAACTCGGGTCCGCCGGATTTGACGATACGGCCATCGGCCATGATGTGCACGACGTCTGGTTTGATGTGATCCAGCAAACGCTGATAATGCGTGATAACAAGGAAACCGCGCCCTTCGTCGCGCAACGCATTCACGCCTTCCGATACCAGCTTCATCGCATCCACATCGAGCCCCGAGTCGGTCTCGTCAAGGATGCATAACTTGGGCTCAAGCATTGCCATCTGCAGGATTTCGTTGCGCTTTTTCTCACCACCCGAGAATCCGACATTGACTGGGCGTTTCAACATATCCGCGTCGATCTTCAGCGCCTTTGCCTTGGCGCGGATTTCTTTCAGGAAATCCGCTGCAGACAGTTCTTCCTGACCACGTGCCTTACGCTGAGCATTCACCGCTGTGCGCAAGAACGTCATGTTACCGACACCGGGAATCTCAACCGGATATTGGAATGCGAGAAATACACCAGCAGCTGCGCGCTCTTCCGGCTCCATCTCAAGCAGATCTTCGCCCTCAAGTGTGGCGGTACCATCTGTCACTTCATATCCGTCCCGACCGGACAAGACATAGCTAAGCGTAGATTTGCCAGAGCCATTTGGCCCCATGATCGCATGAACCTTGCCGGCCTCAACAGTGAGATCGACGCCTTTGAGGATTTGTTTGTCTTCTTCCTCAAGTTTTACGTGCAGGTTTTTGATTTCCAGCATTTTTTGTCCTTTTGCATCTCGCAAGGGGCGCAGATTGACCCCTGATAATTGTCTATCCCAGCACCTTGCGGATCACCCGAGCGATGATCCAACCCAGCAGCGCGCCTCCGCCCACTGCCCAGACCGGGTTGATGAAGTCCATGTATTTCGTGTTGACGTAAGCCACCCCCAACAGGCCGCCGATCACCGGCAGCGCGTAGCCAAGCGCTGTCAGCACATCATCCTTGCGGATACGTTGTTGTGGCTTTGGCGTCATCAGCCGACCGATCCCTCTAGGCTGATCGCAACCAATTGCTGAGCCTCCATCGCGAATTCCATCGGCAGCGCCTGCAGCACGTCCTTGCAGAACCCGTTGACAACAAGCGCCACGGCCTCTTCCTCGTCCATGCCGCGTTGACGGCAATAGAACAACTGATCCTCGTCGACCTTCGAAGTCGTCGCCTCATGCTCGACACGGGACGAGTTGTTTTTGACCTCGATATACGGAACCGTGTGCGCCCCACACTTGTCACCAATCAGCAAGCTGTCACACTGGGTGTAATTGCGACTATCCTTGGCCTTTGGATGCATCGAGACCAGTCCGCGATAGGTATTCTGCGCCATACCCGCACTGATCCCTTTCGACACGATCCGCGACTTGGTGTTCTTGCCCAGATGAACCATCTTCGTGCCAGTATCGGCCTGCTGCATGTTGTTCGTGATCGCGATCGAGTAGAACTCACCCTGGCTGTCATCGCCACGCAGGATGCAGGACGGATACTTCCAAGTCACAGCCGAGCCGGTTTCAACCTGCGTCCACATCACCTTGGAGCGATCCCCACGGCAATCGGCGCGCTTGGTCACGAAGTTGTAGATACCACCTTTGCCGTTCTCATCACCGGGGAACCAGTTTTGAACGGTCGAATACTTCACCTCAGCATCTTCTTCGATGATGATTTCCACCACGGCCGCGTGCAGCTGTGCAGTGTCCCGCTGTGGTGCAGTACAACCTTCCAAGTAACTGACATAACTGCCCTTGTCGGCAATGATCAGCGTCCGTTCGAACTGCCCCGTATTTTCCGCGTTGATGCGGAAATAGGTGCTCAATTCCATTGGACAGCGGACACCCGGTGGCACATAGACAAACGAACCATCCGAAAACACAGCCGAGTTCAGAGTGGCATAGAAATTGTCGGATACCGGAACCACCGTTCCTAGATATTTCTTCACCAGTTCCGGATGTTCTCGGATCGCCTCGGAGATCGAGCAGAAAATAACACCCGCTTTTTTCAGCTCTTCCTGGAAAGTCGTGCCAACCGAAACCGAGTCAAACACCGCATCGACGGCGACCTTGCGCCCCTCGGCTGGCGCATCTTCGGCACCTTCAACTCCGGCAAGAATCATCTGTTCTTTCAGAGGGATACCCAGTTTCTCATATGTCGCCAGCAGCTTGGGGTCGACCTCATCCAAGGATTTGGGCTTCTCTTCCATCGATTTCGGACGAGCATAATAATACTGGTCCTGAAAATCGATTTTAGGATAGCTGACCATGGCCCAGTTCGGTTCATCCATCTTGGTCCAGCGTTCGAACGCGGCGAGACGCCACTCGGTCATCCATTCGGGCTCATCATTCTTGCCTGAAATCAGCTTGACGATATCGGGGTTTACACCCTTCGGGGCGTACTCCATCTCGATTTCTGTTTCCCAGCCATATTTGTAGGTTCCGACCTCGCGTACCGCATCCACGGTTTCCTGATCGACACCTTCTTTTACCTGGGTCTGGTCCAAAGCGGCCATAAGACACCCTCCGTCAGATCACGCGGCGCGCGCGCGATGCTTTTTCTCTTTCTCAAGCCACGTTTCCGCAAAACGCAGCACATTCTCTTCCGTCGTTTCGGGACCAAGCGATACGCGTATCGCACTGGCCGCCGCGTGTTCATCAAATCCCATGGCCGTCAGCACAGCACTGGCGCGCACTTTGCCACTGGAGCAGGCTGAGCCTGCACTGATCGCAAATCCTGACAAATCCATCTGCATGACCTGGGTTTCTCCCTTCCAGCCCGGAGTGGCAAAGCACAACGTGTTGGGGAGTCGCTCCTGATCTTTCCCGACAAAAATAGTAGATTTCGATCCGGCCTCAAGAGCGTTTTCTAGAATATTTCTAAGTTCACGAACTTTTTCCCAGACACCATTTGCAAGATCGCGGGATGCAGCTTCAGCAGCAGCGCCGAAGCCCGCGATTCCGATAACATTCTCAGTGCCCGAGCGACGACCCATCTCCTGCCCGCCACCTTTGATTTGCGCGGCCAAATCCGTGCCGCGTTTCATCACCAACGCACCGATCCCTTTGGGACCGCCCAGTTTGTGTGCTGAAATCAACGCCATTTCCGCGCCCAACCAGTTGAACGCAACTGGTAGCTTTCCAAACGCCTGAGTGGCGTCAGTTACGGCCAGATCAGACGGGAGAGTTTGAATGATGCCCGTCTCGGAGTTTGCAAGTTGCAATGCCGTAAAGGCGGGATCTGAAACCGTAACTTGCCCGTCTTTCGACACTGGTAACACTTCATTGGCCCACGCACGTACCGCATCATGCTCGATCGCGGCCCCCTGCAGACCACGTCCTGACATCGCCAACGCCGCCGCTTCGGTGGCGCCCGAGGTAAAGACGATGTCTGCGCCATCCGCCCCAAATGCGATGGCAATCTGTGCGCGTGCTCTCTCGACCACTGCCTTTGCAGCACGGCCCTCGGCGTGAACGGATGACGGATTGCCGGCCAGATCCATCGCGGCAATCATTGCAGCGCGGGCTTCGGGCCTTAATGGAGCCGTCGCATTATGATCGTGATAAACCCGTTTCATAGATACATCTTTTTCAACGTGGAATCCTGTGGAACGAAAATCTGATACATCAGCTCAGTCGTCCACGACCGCAAACAAGTTTGGAACTGCCGGGCACGGTGCCAGATCATTTCGGATCACATCCGACAACCGCGTTTGATGCAGGAACACATACACATGTGCGCTCAAGCTTTCCCACAAACGATTGGTCAGGGATTGCGCCCGACTGCCGGACGAAGCACCCGATGCCCCCGCCCCTTTGTGCATCGCATCGACGGTTTCATCTACCGCAGCCAAAATCTCAACCACTCGAATTTCGGATGCAGGGCGCGCAAGACGATAACCTCCACCCGGACCCCGAACCGAGCTGACCAACTCAGCGCGACGCAGTTTTACAAAAAGCTGTTCCAGATAAGGAAGAGAAATATCCTGGCGCTCGGAAATCTCACCAAGTGTAACAAGCTTGTCAGAGGATTGCAGAGCAATATCCGCCAGAGCAACCATCGCATAGCGTCCTTTGGTCGACAGCTTCATTTGAATTCCTTAAGGCAAGAACAGCGAAAACATTGACGCCGCCGCAGCCAGTGCGTATCTCCCACTGACAGCGTTTTCACGCGACACAATGTAATTAGAACCGTTCTAAGGTGCCTGACGATTACCGTCAAGATAATCTCGGGGCCGAGGCGTCAAAAAACAGGACTAAAGCACACATGCCCGAGGTGATTTTTCCCGGACCCGAAGGCCGCCTGGAAGGCCGCTACCACCCGCAAAAGGAAAAAGACGCACCGATCGCAATCGTGCTGCATCCGCACCCTCAATTTGGCGGGACCATGAATAACAAGGTGGTCTACAACCTGCACTATGCCTTCTACAACATGGGCTTCACGGTTCTGCGCTTTAACTTCCGTGGCGTAGGCCGCAGCCAAGGCGAATATGATCAGGGTGTTGGCGAGCTTAGCGATGCCGCGTCGGCGCTGGATTATCTTCAGTCCATGAACAACAACTCCAAGCATTGCTGGGTTGCAGGATTCTCATTCGGCGCCTGGATCGGAATGCAACTGCTGATGCGTCGTCCCGAGATCACCGGCTTTATTAGCGTGTCACCCCCGGCGAACATGTATGATTTTTCTTTCCTGGCCCCCTGCCCGTCTTCCGGCCTGATCATCAACGGGTCGTCAGACCGCGTTGCACCCCCTGCGGATACCACTTCGCTGGTTAGCAAATTGCACGAGCAAAAAGGGATCACAATCACGCATCACGAGGTTGAAGGCGCGGATCACTTCTTCCAGGATCGCCACATGGACACGCTGATGACCGACGTGACGGATTATGTGAAGCGTCGCCTGACCGAGAATACGCGCTGATGTCTGATACCATCACCACCCTTGCCTCGAGATTGGCAGAGGATACGATGAAGGTCATGGACGAAACCGGTGAGGATCGGTTTTATGTGGAGGTCGGCGAGCTTTTGGGCGCGTCATCTCAGACGCTGGAAGAAGCGTTTTTGACCGAAGTTCGGGTACGCCTCGCAGAACGCAAGGCCCGTAAGTTTGTGGTCAAGAAATTGTCCGATCATCGCTCAAAACTCAAAGCGATCGAGAAGCAGTAAAAATTGAATGCAATCTTATTGCGAACAAAAGAAAAGGAGCCCGAAAGCTCCTTTTCGTCAAATCGTTCGGTGGGCGCCTAAACTGGAGTACCCTCTAACCGCTCAACATTCTGGGCTGCATCAATGTCGACGGACCCCCCGTCTGCAAGCCACCCTAGCGCCACGATCAACACCGAAACGATAATGACTGATTTTGCAAATGTCGTCACTCAATCAAACTCGTTAAAAACTAACTAAAACACCCAACCCTCTATCATGCCTCAGGAATATCAAATAGTCAGGTTTACCTGACCTTTGGTAAAGTGACTCTTTATTCTGCGCCGCCAGAATCCTCTTGCCCGGCAATAGCCAACTATGGTCAACCTTCCGCGACACTTCGGAAAGGCATCAATCTTGCCCAAAACATATTTTATCCTGCTGCTGGCGGTCATTGCGGAAACCATTGGGACCACTGCACTGCAAGCCAGCCATCAGTTCACCCGCTTTTGGCCCTCTGCCCTGGTGGTCGTTGGCTATGGCAGCGCATTCTATCTTATGGCGCTCACTCTGAAAGTGATGCCTGTCGGGATTGTCTATGCAATCTGGTCAGGACTGGGGATTTTCCTAATAGCACTGATTGGTTTTCTGGTATTTGGTCAGAAACTCGACTGGCCGGCGATCCTGGGGCTTGTTCTGATACTGTCTGGAATTCTGATCATTCACCTGTTTTCTTCGACCGCGGGTCACTGAACGCCGGTTAGGGCTGGTATATTTTGTCGCGCCGCGTTATGCGCCGGGCCAACTTCCCGTTCAAAGGTTGACCTCTCATGGACCTGCGCAATATCGCAATCATCGCTCACGTGGACCACGGTAAAACGACCCTGGTGGATGAGCTTCTTAAACAATCCGGCGCTTTCCGCGAGAATCAGGCCGTTGCCGAGCGCGCAATGGACAGCAATGATCTGGAACGGGAACGTGGCATCACCATTCTAGCCAAGGCGACTTCAGTCGAATGGAAAGACACTCGTATCAACATCGTCGATACCCCCGGCCACGCCGATTTCGGAGGCGAGGTCGAACGCATCCTCAGCATGGTAGACGGTGTTGTTCTTCTGGTCGACGCCGCCGAAGGTCCCATGCCGCAAACCAAGTTCGTGACTTCCAAGGCGCTGGCATTGGGACTGCGTCCCATTGTTGTATTGAATAAGGTCGACAAACCGGATGCCGAACCAGATCGCGCGCTGGACGAGTGTTTTGACCTGTTCGCCAACCTTGGTGCTGACGACGATCAGCTTGATTTTCCCGCCATGTATGCCTCGGGCCGTTCAGGTTGGGCAGATATGGAACTGGACGGACCGCGCAAGGATCTGACTGCCCTTTTCGATCTGATCGTCGATCACGTCCCCGCCCCCAAGCAAATTGAGAAAAAGGACGAGCCGTTCCGAATGCTTGCCACCACGCTTGGCAGCGATCCTTTCATCGGCCGCATCCTGACCGGTCGTGTCGAGAGCGGAACGTTGAAAGCGGGTGACAGCCTCAAGGCGCTCAGCCGTGACGGAACATTGATCGAGAATTTCCGTGCGACAAAGATTCTCGCGTTCCGTGGTCTCGCACAACAGCCTATCGATTTGGCCGAAGCCGGGGACATCGTCACCATTGCGGGAATGAGCAAGGCCACGGTTGCGGATTCTTTAGTTTCTCCGCAAGTAAATGAGGCTTTGCCCGCTCAGCCGATCGATCCACCAACGATCACCGTCACCTTCGGCATCAATGATTCCCCGCTTGCTGGCCGAGACGGTAAAAAGGTTCAGTCCCGCGTCATTCGTGATCGTCTAATGAAGGAGGCTGAATCAAATGTCGCGATCCGCATTAGCGATACACCCGGTGGTGAAGCCTTTGAAGTCGCTGGCCGTGGCGAACTCCAGATGGGCGTCCTGATCGAGAATATGCGCCGCGAAGGGTTCGAACTCAGCATCTCGCGCCCGCAGGTTTTGTTCCGCGACGAAGACGGTCAACGCCTTGAGCCCATCGAAGAAGTCACCATCGATGTCGATGACGAATTCTCGGGCTCAGTGATCGAGAAGATCACTGGAGCACGCAAAGGTGAACTGGTTGAGATGCGCCCCGCAGGAGTTGGCAAAACCCGCATCATCGCCCATGTGCCATCACGAGGTCTAATCGGATATCACGGCGAGTTTCTGACCGACACGCGCGGGACCGGTGTTCTGAACCGCGTTTTCCATGGATGGGCTGCCCACAAGGGATCGATCCCCGGTCGTCGTGCAGGCGTCTTGATTTCAATGGAAAAAGGCCAGGCCGTCGCCTACGCCTTGTGGAACCTAGAGGAACGTGGACGCATGTTCGTGGGGCCGCAAACCGATGTCTATCAAGGCATGGTGATCGGTGAACATTCCCGCGACAACGATCTGGAAGTGAACCCGCTTAAAGGCAAGAAGCTGACCAACGTACGCGCCAGCGGATCGGATGACGCGGTGCGCCTGACGCCTCACATAAAATTCTCTTTGGAAGAGGCGATCGCGTATATCGACGATGACGAACTGGTTGAGGTGACGCCACATGCGATCCGGCTTCGTAAACGCTATCTGGATCCACATGAGCGGAAGAGAATGGCACGATCTGCGTAGGTCCTGCAGTAACTCAGTTCACACAAACGCAACAATGGCCCATTCGTGGCAAATTTGCGTCAATATGGAAATAGTCCAGAAATCTAGAGCCCGCCAATTTGGCGGGCTTTCTATTTGTTTTTAAACGCCTTTCCCTGGTGTAAGCCAATATTGACCCTTGTGCACTCATCATTGGCCGCTTGAAAATAAGGCCTAAAAAGGAGATTTTGTGTTCAAAGTGTGGCGCCGCACGAGTATACGGCGAGTTAGTTAATGAGTATCTAAGGAGAAATGCTATGCGCATTAATTCCAAACTATTTTCGATAGTATTTGTTGCTTCTACATTCCCATTGATATCTGCTGGTACTTCGCAGGCATCTGAGATGTGTACTGTAAAGACGGCAAAGCAATCCGTGTCCTCAAACACCCTTTGCGCCTGCGACGTCGTAAGTTCTCGGATGATAAAATACATCCAACGTCGGGCGGATTTTGAATCCGTTCTGGAGCAGACGCTGCTGGATTGCCCTGCATTTGCATCCCTGCTGACCGACCTTCCGACAGCATCGCTTGGCCTGGCGGATCGACGTTCCGGCGATGGTCCTGATGATGAAAACCCTCGCGGTGGCAACGAGCCAGACGGTGAGCGGACATCTGACGACGACGATAGCCCCAAGGGCGGTGACAATCCCAGAGGCGACAATAATCCCAAAGGTGGTGACAATCCCAAAGGTGGTGACAATCCCAAAGGTGGTGACCCCGAAGATACGAATACCGATCCGCGCGATATACAAGACATCCTAAGAGAAAAGCGGCAAGCAGCTTCAGATTTGCACGCTCAGGCGGATTCGTACGAATCAAAGGCTCAGTGGCACGAGAACAAAGCTGAAATTCGTGACCAAGAACAAAACCCGGAAGGTGCCGCAGAGCAAAGAAGCGAGGCCGAGAAATATCGGCAGCTGGCTCTTGAATATCGGAACTCGGCCCGTGAAATGAGCGATGGTGCGCAGGAAATGGAGGAAGCACATCAGCGGGCAGAAGAGTTTACCCGTTAGACCCTGCGAGTACAGGCCACCGGTCTGAAGATTGGCGGCAAAGTCTAGTTAAGACGAAATACTAGTTAAGACGAAATAAACGGGCGCTGTGCAGATTCACGCGCCCGTATCTTTTGATCTCATTACCACCATTTGGATTTCAAGGCCGATACTCCTAACTGCGCGTTAGCTCCGCCCATAAACCCCAACCCATTTGCGTGGCTGCTTCGGATCCTGCATGCGCAGGAACAGATAGCGCGTCTCTGACCAGGGCTTGATCCGGTTTGTGAGATTATCCAGAACCAGATCACCCTGGCTCGAACGGTAGACCAGCACGGCGTGAGAGTTTCTGCGGGTATCCAAAACAGTCGCGATCAATAGTTTGCGGGGATCAATTCCTGCATTGATCAAATCACGCTTCTTAAGCAGGGCAAAATCTTCACAATCCCCGCCAAGAGATGTCGGTAGGGCCCACATCTCGCGGGTCTTGTACTGCCTTTGGTCGGTGACCTCTCGCGTCGACGCATTTACGCGACGGTTGATCTGCTTTACGAGCTTCAGTTCTTGTGCGCTGGAAAGCGAAGCGGCTCCCTTTTGAGCACAAGCCCATGCGTATTGACGACACAACTGCTGTGCCCCTGTCGGCGGAGGCGAGGCAACAACGCTTTGAATGAATGCGGCATCACGGGCCGAGGCTTCTGAGGCGATCAATGTCGAACTTGCGATCAACACGGCCAAACTGATGCGTCCACAGAACTTCGCTGTGTATTCGCAAAATGCATTCAGGGTAGTGCCTCTGGTCGTCATGTCTGTCCCTCAGATTAGATTTAATCCAGACGATTGGCGCTTCGTGAAGTTCATTGAGTTCGAACGGAAAATATCCGGCGAAATCGGTACTTACGCAATCATTGAATAGTTTGAGGGGGGAAAACGGCGGAAAATCGTCAATTTCCATGACCATTTTTGCACAAGATCATGGCAGTCGCCGCCACATTCGTATTCTCGCTGTGGAGGGATTGTTAGAATTCTCAGATTATAATATTGTTATTATTGTATTTTTTGCAAATTGAAGGATGCGCGCGCCCGCATCCCGAGGCCACACGTAAAATTAAGCCGTCGGAACTTCCGTTCCGCTGGTCCAAAGAATCAGGATGATACTCACTCAGTGATTTCGACTACAACCAGCTCACGTTCGCTGGCGCCTCGGGCATGATCCAGTGCTTGTTGGTAAGCGGGTGAATTATAGCACTCAACTGCAGCCTCAACCGAGGGGAAACGGGCGACCACATTACGCGGACGTTCCTTGCCTTCCAACTGCACGTACCGCGCGGCACGGGCTATGAACTCACCGCCATGGGCGGCGATCGCAGGACCTGCCAGCTCGGCGTATTTTCCGTATGCATCGGCATCAGTCACAGTGACATGAGCAATCCAGAGTGCAGGCATCTTATCCTCCCAAAACCTGTTCCGCGGCTTTTATGGCTGCTTCTACGTTAGAGGCATCTTTGCCTCCGCCTTGTGCCATGTCAGCCCGACCACCACCACCCTTGCCGCCAAGTTCGGCAACGGCAGCGCGAACCAGATCCACGGCTGAAACTTTGTCCGTCAGATCCGGTGTAACACCGGCGGCAACGGCAGCTTTTCCACCTGTATCTGCGATTAGCAACACAGCACCTGAGCCCAACCGGTTTTTGTGCTCATCGATCAGCGTTGGCAGGTCCTTTCCGGACACGCCGGTCAGTGATTGGGCCAGGAAGGCCATACCATTGACCTCTTTTGCTTCAGAGCCGCCCTGCCCTGCGCCACCAGCCATCGCCAGATCACGGCGCAGTTGAGCAACTTCGTTTTGAAGCGATTTACGCTCATCCATCAACGATTTCACACGCGCAACAACATCATCCGGCTGTGCTTTCAACTCCAAAGCAATAGCGCCGAGACGCTGATCCTGAGCCGATAGGTGATTGAAAGCTTCATCCCCAGTAAGAGCCTCAATCCTGCGCACACCTGCGCTGCTGGCGCTGTCGCCGAGAAGGACAAACGTACCTATGTCACCCGTCTGGCGCACATGGGTGCCGCCACACAATTCGATCGACCAGGTCTCACCATCCTGCCCTTTGCCGGTAGGTGCCTTACCCATCGACACGACACGGACCTCATCACCGTATTTCTCGCCAAACAACGCCTGTGCACCCAGCGCGCGGGCATCGTCTGGCGTCATGATACGCGTCTCGACAGCCGAGTTCTGGCGAATAAAGGCATTCACCTCACGCTCGACCTTTTGAATCTCTTCCCGCGTCAAAGCCTTTGAGTGGCTGAAATCAAACCGCAATCGGTCGGATGCATTAAATGAGCCTCGCTGAGCCACATGATCACCCAGCGTTTCACGAAGGGCTTCGTGCAACAGGTGCGTCGCTGAATGGTTTGCGCGAATGGCCGTACGTCTTGCGTGATCGACTTCAAGCTCAACAGCGTCACCTGTCGAGATTGATCCATGGTCAACTGTCACCTTATGAGCATAGACCTTCCCGTCGGCAAATTTTCTGGTGTCGTCAACACGGGCAACGTCTTTTCGTTCATCGAGCCTGCGGATTTCACCTGTATCGCCAACCTGACCACCGGCTTCACCATAAAACGGCGTCTGGTTAACCACGACCCAGCCAATGCCGCCTTTCTCAATACTATCGACCAAGGCACCATCGACTACCAGTGCAGCCACCTGACCTTCGGCTTTTTCCGTGTCGTAACCAAGGAAATCGGTAGCGCCGGCGGAATCTAACACATCGAACCAGACAACCTGATCAGCTGCTTCGCCAGAACCAGCCCAGGCAGCGCGCGCCTTTGCTTTTTGTTCGGCCATAGCGACATCAAACCCGTCAGTGTCTACTGTACGTCCTTTCTCGCGCAGCGCATCCTGAGTGAGATCCAGCGGGAAACCGTATGTGTCATAAAGCTTGAATGCCGCATCACCCGGTAGCGGATCACCTTCCGACAAACCAGAGACCTCGTCATCAAGCAGTTTCAAGCCGCGATCCAATGTTTGTTTGAACCGCGTTTCCTCCAGCAGCAATGTCTCTTCAATCAGAGGTTGCGCCTGACCAAGTTCGGTGTATTGCGCGCCCATCAGTTGAACCAGAGTTGGCACCAAACGGTGCATCACCGGATCTTTCGCCCCCAACAAATGCGCATGGCGCATCGCACGACGCATAATACGACGGAGAACATATCCACGCCCATCATTTGACGGCATCACCCCATCAGCGATCAGGAAAGATGTCGAACGCAGGTGATCCGCAATCACACGGTGATGCACATTCTGATCCCCATAAGGATCAACTCCGGTGGCCTCCGCAGAAGCCTCGATCAGTGTTTTGAACAGATCAGTGTCGTAGTTGTCATGACTGCCCTGAAGCAAGGCACCAATACGTTCCAGTCCCATGCCAGTATCGATCGACTGCATATCGAGCTCGACCATCGAGCCGTCTTCGAACTGCTCGTTTTGCATGAAAACGATGTTCCAGATTTCGATGAACCTGTCGCCATCTTCTTCGGCGGAACCCGGAGGGCCACCCCAGATGTGATCGCCGTGATCATAGAAAATCTCGGTACATGGGCCACAAGGCCCGGTTGGACCCATTTGCCAGAAATTGTCATTGGTGGCGATGCGAATGATCCGGTCTTCGGGAACTCCTACCTTCTTCCAAATTTCAAAGGCTTCATCATCGGTATGATAAACCGTCGCCAGCAGGCGGTTCTTGTCGATCCCAAATTCTTTGGTGATCAGCTCCCACGCAAACGGAATCGCTTCCGGCTTGAAGTAATCTCCGAACGAGAAATTTCCCAGCATTTCAAAGAACGTATGATGGCGTGCGGTATAGCCCACGTTATCTAGATCATTATGCTTGCCACCTGCGCGCACACATTTCTGCGCTGTGGTTGCACGATGATAATCGCGAGTTTCTACGCCGGTAAACAGGTTCTTGAATTGAACCATACCTGAGTTCACGAACATCAAAGTCGGATCATTGCGCGGCACCAATGGGCTGGACGCAACCACTTCGTGGCCTTGCTTGGCAAAGTAGTTCAGAAAGGTCGAGCGGATATCATTCAGCGTGGGCATTTGGGCTCTCTCAACGCGCATTCATAATGGTCTGCGAAGGTTTAGCCCTCTGTCCAAGGAGTGTCCACAGCATTGGACGACCCAAACGAAACAAGGCGGCTCCCTTGAGCCGCCCCGTTCTACGTATTCTAAGCACTATAGGAGTGCCGGGGGATTTCTGCTGATGCCGTCAGAGTGCATTACGCTTCGAGGATATCATCCTCTTCCGCCTCGGGGGGCATTTCAAAATCCAGACCGTGGGCCGCGCGAATCTTGTCTTCGATCTCCAACGCGGCGCGGGAATTGTCACGCAGATATTGCTTGGCGTTTTCACGCCCCTGCCCGATCCGCTCGTCGCCATAGCTGAACCATGAACCTGACTTTTCAACCACTCCGGCTTTAACGCCCAGGTCTAGCAATTCGCCCATCTTGCTGATGCCTTCGCCATACATGATGTCAAATTCCACCTGCTTGAACGGCGGCGCCACCTTGTTCTTCACAACCTTGACGCGGGTCTGGTTGCCGACCACCTCGTCGCGATCCTTGATCGCGCCGATGCGGCGGATATCCAGACGGACCGAGCTGTAGAACTTCAGTGCGTTGCCACCGGTCGTGGTTTCCGGGCTGCCGAACATCACGCCGATCTTCATCCTGATCTGGTTGATGAAGATCACCATGCAGTTCGAGCGATTGATCGAGCCGGTCAGTTTGCGCATTGCCTGGCTCATCAGCCGGGCCTGAACGCCCACGCTGCTATCGCCCATGTCGCCTTCCAACTCGGATTTCGGCGTCAGGGCCGCAACCGAGTCGACCACAACCATGTTCACCGCACCAGAGCGCACCAACGTATCAGTGATCTCAAGCGCCTGTTCACCGGTATCGGGCTGCGAAATCAGCAGTTCATCCAGATCAACACCCAACTTGCGGGCATATTGCGGGTCAAGTGCATGTTCTGCGTCTACAAAAGCGCAAACACCGCCACGTTTTTGCTGTTCAGCAATGCAATGCAATGTCAGCGTGGTTTTACCCGAACTTTCAGGCCCGTAGATCTCAACAATCCGCCCCATCGGCAGCCCACCGATACCCAACGCAATATCCAGGCCCAGTGAGCCGGTTGAGCTTGCCTCGATATCCTGCTTGGAATCCTCGCCCAACTTCATGATCGAGCCCTTACCGAACTGCCGTTCGATCTGAGCCAATGCGCTGTCGAGCGCCTTTTGCTTGTCTGCGTTTTTCTTGTCGCTCATCGTCAGAAGATCCGCCATTGTCCTGTCACTATCCCTTTTGTCACACCCTTTGACGGGCGGCAATCGCTGCTTTGTTCGCCTCTTGTTCCTTATGGGATCAAAAAGAGAACATTTCAACTAAAACTTATGAAATTCAGTCTTAGGCAATTGTGTTAAAGAGTCGTTTACGACAATCTGCCAATCGAAAAGCGTTGTAGAGAAAAGATAAATGCTTGTTTTTTATGAAGAGCGTCTCGCGCTTTTGTCCGTCCCCAAAACCGGCAGCACAGCTTACCAATCTGCTCTGAAAGACCGTGCCGATATCGTTGTCTCAGGTCCAACTGAATTAAAACACGCAAACATGCGCCGCTTTGACCGGTTCTATCAAACCATGTTCAAGAAGCTGTTTGACACTGAAATGGAGGTTATGGCCGTCGTCCGAGAACCCATCGACTGGTTAGGGAGTTGGTATCGATATCGCACGCGGCAAGAATTGAGAAATCATCCACACTCTACTCATGGGCTTGATTTTGAGGCATTTGTAGTTGCCCATATGCAGAAATCCCCTCCGGCCTGTGCGGATGTCGGACGCCAAAGCGAATTCTTAATGCCCCGCAGCAATGGTGTCAGAGTGAGCCACGTGTTTAAGTACGAAAACCAAAGCAAGATACTCGATTTCCTACGAAATCGCCTGAACTGCGACATACAACTTCCGCAAGAGAACGTTTCGCCGAAGCTCAAGCTTGAACTCTCGAAAGACACAGACCAGCAATTTCGCAGCTTATTCGCAGCGGAATTTGCACTGCATCAATCTGCTGAATAACGGCGTCAGTTGAGTTGCTGAAACACCGCTTCGGTCAATTGCGTCAATGAAAATGGTTTTGGCAGAAAGGTCGAGCTTTCAATCTCGGGGCCGGATTCACCAAATGCGCCTTCCGTATAGCCGGACATAAAGACCACCCGGACTTCGGGGCGCGTTTTCATTGCCTCGCGCACCCAGGTCGGACCATCCATGCCAGGCATCACCACATCTGTGACGAAAACATCGACCGTGAGATTTGGGTCCTCCAACATATGCAACGCATCCTCGGCTGATTCCGCCTCGAGCACTGTGTACCCCTTCAGACGCAGCGCACGCGTGGCAAAAGCGCGGACGGGGGCTTCGTCCTCGACTAACAGAACAACGCCCTCACCGTGCCGTGGTTTTTGCTCTTCGTGGGCCTCTAGTGTGATCGGTTCAGGTGTCTGCGCCGCCGGACTGGCAGGAAGAAGAACGGTAAATTCGGTACCCGTACCGGGTGCACTGTCCACGAAAATGAATCCTCCAGTCTGTTTTACAATGCCGTAGACCGTCGAAAGACCCAGACCTGTCCCTTCTCCGGTGCGCTTGGTGGTGTAGAAAGGTTCGAATACCTTTTGCAGCTTGTCCGGAGGGATACCTATGCCGCTGTCTATGACCTTGACCATCACATACTCGCCCGGCAGCACTGTCGCCCTGTCGCGCGAATAGGCTCGTTCCAAATTCAGAACTTCGGTTTCGATCCGAATCTCGCCGCCGTCGGGCATCGCATCGCGCGCGTTTACAACCAGATTCATCAACACCTGCTCAAGCTGTCGTTTGTCGGCACAAACCGGCTTGAGCACGGGATCATGGCTGAGCGTCAACCGGACCTTCTCGCCCACAAGGCGATTCAAAAGGTGGATCAGATCGGAAATCGTGTCTCGCAAATCCAACACCTCGGGCCTGAGGGTTTGCTTGCGCGAAAATGCAAGCAACTGACTGACCAGAGCGGCAGCGCGGTTGGCATTCTGGTTGATTTGTACAAGGTCACCATAATTCAGATCATTTTGGTCGTGGCGCAGCAACAGAAGATCGCAATGCCCTGATATTGCTGTCAGCAGATTGTTAAAATCATGCGCAACCCCACCGGCCAACTGGCCTACGGCTTGCATTTTTTGCCCCTGAACGAACTGCGCCTCAAGTGTTTTTAACTCAGTTGCGTCATTCAGAACTGCGATCAGATATACCTGACCGTCACTCACAATGCGAGACAGCGTGACCTGAACGAACACTTCTTTGTCTTTACGGGTAAGGCGCAGAAACTCTGACTTTGGAGCAGAAGTCGGTTCAACCGTACGAGCGAGCCAATCACGAATGGAATAGCCAAGCCCGTGCATAACCTCGTCAATTCTGGAATTGCCCAGCCGAACCTCACCCACCAGTTCGATTGCAAGGTGGTTGGCTTCGATGATCTCACCATCGGGCGCCAATCTCATGATCGGAACCGGCAAATCAGCGAACGAAGTTGCCTCGAGTTTTGCATCGCTATCGGTGATCGGGGTCAAAATCAGTTCGCGTGCGATCCCGCTTCGGCGCAACTGAGAAACCAGGACCGTTTTGTCACCCTCAGGCGTCCTAACTTGAATTGCGCAGCTGTTTCCGACGGGATCGCCCAGCACACCATTCTCTGATGATAACTCTGCAAACGTGGCAGGCGTGCGGCCAAAAAAATTTGCAGCTGCATCATTCGTGTTTAGAATAACTTCATTCCGACCAATGGTGATGACCGGTAACCCGACATTTCGCCAGGCTTGCTCAGCCTCTAATACGAAGCGCCAGCAATACCAATCATGATCCAGTTTCGATACCGTCACCGGTATGGTTTGACCACGTGTGACTACATCCTCCTCAGCTTTCACCCGTGACCGGAGCTGAGTTTGAAGACGCAGCAGAATCGCCGCCGGATTGGCGAATACAGATCGCAAAGCGTCATCCAGTTGCTTCTCTGGTATGGCACCAAGGCCGAGGCTGGCCCGCGAATTGACCAGGACAATTCGGCCGTTTTGATCCGTAATGATACAGGCTGCGGTATCTTGTTCCAAAAGCGCTGCAATCACGCCTTTTGTACGCTGCTCAATCTGCTTGGCGATCCAATTGCCTAAGATAGCAAACCCAACAACCGCAAGAAAAGACAGACCGACGGTTGCAACACCAGTGTTCCATTGTTTTGGAAGGACACCCAAGGCTGCAAGCAGGCAGAGAAGAAGGGCAATCAAACCCAAAGACACATAGCGCCCGCAATCAGATACGACCCGATCTGACAAACGGGGAAACGCTTGGGGAACACTGGGCATAAAGCAGCTCTTGTTAAGACATATTTGACCAATATCGGCCCACAATCGTTAAATGCCGCTTAATAAATCAGCGGTGAAAACTCCTTTAAGTTGTTTGATCGGATCCAAGTTCTAGTCAAGTGGGCCGAATAAAATCCATCCGCCCCGTGTGAAACCAGCCACGTCTTTCGAAATCCAGATCGCCAATCCGAATGCTCTTGCAGAAAACTGTCCACTATCGCGTCGTTTTCGACTGACAGCATCGAACATGTGGCATAAGCAATCGTACCTGCGTCTGCGGTCAATGGCGCGACGCTTTCCAAAATCATTGCCTGAATGCGGGTAAGTTCAAGCAAGCGCTTAGGCGTCAGCGCCCATTTCCCCGCGGGCGAACGGCGCCAAGATCCGCTTCCAGAACAGGGCGCATCCACCAGAACGATGTCAAAGGGTGCCTGTCCTGATACCTGATCCGACGTCAGCAGTGAAATTTCTGCGCGCGCCCGCTTTGCACGTGCAGGCAAATCTGCCATGCGACCTGGATTGATATCATGCGCAAATACCTGAACGCCTTCGGCCCTTGCCGCCAAGGCCAAGGCTTTGCCACCACCACCGGCGCAGTAGTCCAAAACCCTCATTCCAGGTTGCAAATCCAACGCTGCAGTAACGGCCTGACTGGCGGCATCCTGCAGCTCGATTAAACCCTCAAGATATGGATTGCATTGTGAGATTTTTCGTGCACCAGCGGTGACTTCCAAAGCAGTGTCACACGCTGGGTGAGGCTGCACCACTATGCCTTCATCCGAGAGGCATTGGATGATTTCAACCGGATCAGCTCGCGACCGGTTCACCCTCAAATGCACCGGGGCCCGCCCCTGCAATGCAATTGCGGCTGCGTTGGCCTCATCTTTCAATGACGCCTTGAATTCGGGCCACAACCAATCAGGGATGTCGAGGGCTTCGGCCTCGGTCTGGAAACCTCGGTCTTTCTCGGCATCTGTTACCGAAGTTGGCGCATATCGCGCGCCCGAGAAGTACTGAGCAAGATCCTGACCCGAAGATCGCATCGCGCCGATCATCAAGCCGCGCCCGGTTTCAGCTCCACCACGCGCAGCAAAGGATCGTTTGCAGCGTAACGCATCGAATACGTGATCGCGGATTGCCGCACGATCTTTCGAGCCCGCAAACCGACTGCGCCGCGCCCAACCTGTCAACGCTTTCTCGACTGGCGCTCCGGCCAATATCTCATTGAGGATGTCGATCGAGGCCTGAACTCGGGCTGCGGGTGTCATAGCTGGGTCCGTTTGACTTTGTCACAAACTTCGATGCCCAGATACGAGCACCATAGCGACTACATGATCCGATAGTTCGGGCTTTCGCGCGTAATCTGCACGTCATGCACATGGCTTTCCTTCAGGCCTGCACCGGTGATTTTGACAAAGTTGCAGTTGCGACGCATTTCATCCACCGTTGCGCATCCGGTATAGCCCATCGCTGCGCGCAAGCCGCCAACCAGCTGATGCACAACCGCACTGGCGGACCCTTTGTAGGGCACCTGACCCTCGATCCCCTCGGGTACCAACTTATCGTTGGCTGCATCCTTCTGAAAATACCGATCCGCCGAGCCGCGCGCCATGGCGCCCAAACTACCCATGCCGCGATAGGATTTGAACGAACGGCCCTGATACAAGATGACCTCACCCGGACTTTCGTCTGTGCCAGCGATCATCGAACCAACCATGGCACAAGATGCACCCGCCGCGATCGCCTTGGCGAAGTCACCCGAGAATTTAATGCCACCATCAGCAATGACTGGCACGTCACCCGCTGCTGCCGCACAATCCATGATCGCTGTCAGTTGGGGAACCCCGACACCTGCGACCATGCGTGTTGTGCAGATTGAGCCCGGCCCGATGCCCACCTTGATCGCGTCTGCACCCGCATCGATCAGCGCTTTGGTGGCCTCGGCGGTAGCAACATTACCAGCAATGATCTGAACCTCGTTCGACAGCGTCTTGGCGCGTTTCACCGCGTCCAGAACCCCCTGCGAATGACCATGCGCGGTATCTACAACGATGATATCAACCCCGGAATCGACCAGCTGCTCAGACCGTTCAAAACCCGCGTCCCCGACAGAGGTCGCTGCAGCTACGCGCAGACGGCCCAACCGGTCCTTGCAAGCTGTAGGATTCAGCACAGCCTGTTCGGTGTCTTTCAGCGTCAGCAATCCGGTCAGCTTGCCCTCGCCATCGACGACCAGCAGCTTTTCGATCCGACGGGCACGCATCAGGCTTTTTGCCTCTTCCAGATCGGCGGGCTCTTGTAGCATCGCCAGGTTGTCCGAAGTCATCATCGCTTTGATTGGCGTATCGTCTGAGGTCGCAAAGCGCATGTCGCGGTTGGTCACGATCCCCACGACCCGGCCACTTTCGTCAACTACAGGAAAGCCGGTGAAATTATAGCGTTCGACCAGCGCCTGTGCATCAGCCAGCGTCTGATTCGCGCGCAATGTCACAGGATTGTAGACGATCCCGGATTCGAACCGTTTCACGCGCCGCACCTCTCGGGCCTGCTCCTCGATCGACAGGTTCTTGTGCACAACGCCGATGCCCCCGGCCTGCGCCATGGCAATGGCCATACGCGCCTCGGTTACCGTGTCCATTGCCGAGCTAAGCAGCGGAATGTTCATAGTGATCTCGCGCGTCACACGCGTGGTTGTATCCGCCGTCGCCGGAAGCACAGAAGATGCGCCCGGAACAAGAAGTACGTCGTCAAAGGTGAGTGCCTCACGAATCTGCATCTGAAAACCCCATGCAAAAGCCCGTTTGACGGTGACCCTATTACATGGATTTCACCCGAGGGAAAGCCCCGAACCCAAGTTGTTTTCCCCTGCGGGCTTCTGCCACGCCCGAAAACGACGCAAGCAATGCAAAACGTGCCGCTGAATGCCCTTTCCCTTTGCGTCCAAACCCATATGTTCGCCGGCATACGCGCGAATACAAAGGCAGGCCATTCATGACCACCGATCCTCTTGTCGTTTTCACTCCGTCCGGCAAACGTGGGCACTTTCCCATTGGCACGCCAATCCTGACTGCTGCGCGCCAATTGGGCGTCGATCTGGATTCGGTCTGCGGCGGGCGTGGCATCTGTTCGAAATGTCAGATCACCCCCAGCTATGGCGAGTTCCCCAAGCACGGTGTGACCGTTTCCGAGGATGCGCTGAGCGAATGGAACGCCGTCGAGCAGCGCTATGATGACAAGCGCGGCCTGAAACCGGGTCGGCGTCTTGGCTGTCAGGCATCAGTTCAGGGCGATGTAGTGATTGATGTTCCGCCCGAAAGCCAGGTGCACCGTCAAGTCGTCCGCAAGGCCGCGGCGGCCCGTGCGATCACAATGGACCCAGCCACGCGCCTCTATTTCGTAGTGGTGGAAGAGCCAGACATGCATTCGCCCACCGGCGATCTGGAACGGTTGGAGCGCGCCCTGCGTGAGCAGTGGAAGATCGATGCGATCACCGCCGACCTGTCCCTGATGTCCAAGCTGCAGCCAGTGCTGCGCAAAGGTAAATGGGAGGTCACGGTCGCCGTCCATAAAGGCCACAAGGACAACGTGGCCCGTATCGTCGAAATTTGGCCCGGCCTGCACGAACATGGGCTTTACGGTCTGGCTATCGACCTCGGCTCGACCACCATCGCTGCACACCTGACCGATCTTGAAACGGGTGAGGTCAAGGCCTCGTCGGGTCTGATGAATCCACAAATCCGGTTCGGTGAAGACCTGATGAGTCGCGTCTCATACGCCATGATGAATCCCGGCGGCGACAAAGAAATGACCAAAGCCGTGCGCGAGGCGATTAATGATTTGACCACCTCAATCGCAGATGAGGCCGGGATTGACGCTGCGCTGATTGTTGAAACCGTATTTGTCTGCAATCCGGTGATGCATCATCTACTGCTCGGGCTTGATCCGGTTGAACTCGGCCAGGCTCCATTTGCGTTGGCAACCTCCGAAAGCATGTCCCTGCCCGCGCGAGAAATGGAGCTGACCAATATGAACCCGCGTGCGCTGGTCTATATCTTGCCGTGCATCGCAGGCCATGTGGGCGCAGACTGTGCCGCCGTTGCCCTTTCTGAAGAACCCGGCAAATCCGAAGACCTCGTGCTGATCGTGGATGTGGGCACCAATGCAGAAATCCTGCTGGGCAACACCCACCGCGTTCTGGCCTGTTCCTCGCCCACCGGACCCGCATTCGAGGGTGCTCAGATCAGTTCGGGACAGCGCGCGGCCCCCGGCGCGATTGAGCGTATAGAAATCGATCCCGTCACCAAAGAACCGCGTTTCCGCGTGATCGGGTCCGAGAATTGGTCGGATGAAGATGGCTTTGATCAGGACATCGCGACGACCGGCATCACCGGTATCTGCGGCTCGGGCATTATCGAGGCTGTCGCTGAGATGCGTATCGCTGGCCTGCTGGACGAAAGTGGGCTGATCGGCTCGGCTGAACAGACGGGTACTCCCCGTTGTGTTCCCGAAGGCCGCACCAACTCCTATCTGATCCATGATGCCAGCGCCGAGGGCGGTCCGCGCATCACGGTAACTCAGGGCGATATCCGTGCCATCCAGTTGGCCAAATCCGCGCTTTATGCCGGTGCGCGTCTGTTGATGGACGAGATGGAGGTTGACCGCGTGGACCGCGTGGTACTGGCCGGGGCGTTCGGCGCGCATATCTCGACCAAACACGCGATGGTTCTAGGCATGATTCCCGACGCGCCTCTGGACAAGGTTTCCAGCGCGGGCAATGCCGCGGGTACGGGCGCGCGAATTGCATTGTGCAACATCGGATCGCGGGCCGAGATCGAGCGCGTCGTGCGCGAGATCACCAAGGTCGAAACCGCGATCGAACCCAAGTTCCAAGACCATTTCGTCGCCGCCAACGCGATCCCGCACAAAACTGATCCGTTCCCCGAGTTGGCGCAGGTCGTTACCCTGCCCGCGCCGTCCTTCAACACCGGTGGCGGGGACGATGAAAAGTCTGGCCGTCGTCGCCGCAGGAGGTCATAGTCCCTTCAAATCCTGGAGGGCGCGATGCTGACAATCAACGGAGATCAGGAAGAATTCTGGGGCAAGTCCGAAATGGGCACGCGCTGGCTGACCTTCGAGGATCAGTTGGACCATCTATTCGCGCCCGTACTGGATCTGGTTTTCGATCGCGCCACACTAGCCGAGGGAATGCGCGTCATCGATATCGGCTGCGGCACCGGGGCAAGTGCGCTCCGGGCCGCGCAGCAGGTTGGACCCAAGGGGCATGTTCTGGGCATTGATATTTCGGAACAATTTCTCGAACGAGCGCGGATGCGCGCAGACGAGGCGAAGCTCGACAATCTCGATTTCACATATGCCGACGCTCAGATCGCTGAGCTTTCGTCAGGCGGTTTTGATGCAATGATCTCGCGGTTTGGAGTGATGTTCTTCACCGATCCCGTAGCAGCCTTCGCCAATATGGCTCGGGCCTTAAAACCGGGCGGTCAGATAACCTTTGCAGCCTGGGGTGGTCTGTCAGAGAACCCTTGGTTCAAGATCCCGCATGTCGCCGCCGTCAAACGGTTGGGACAACCACCCAAGGTGGACCGGAATGCACCCGGCCCTTTAGCATTCCATGACCGTGACAGGGTTTCGAACCTGATGGCGCAGGCCGGTTTGAACGATATCCGGGTCGAGGCAGTCCCCCTAGCGCTCACCGCCCCTGCATCCGTTGAAGACGCCGCTCTTTTGTGTACCCGGGTCGGCCCCGCCGCGCGAGTGATCGCCCATTTCAAAGGTACACAGGAGGATGTTGATGCCGTCGTGCGTGACGTGGCCGAAGAGTTTGACGCATTCCAGACATCAAAAGGCGTACAGGTTCCAGCAGTCATCAACCTGCTGCAGGCGCGTGTATCGAGTTGATCGATAGAGTTGGAGCGGGTAGCGGGAATCGAACCCGCGCGTTCAGCTTGGGAAGCTGACAGGCTACCATTACATCATACCCGCCGCTAAGAATTGACTATCACTTGTCCTGACCAGGGTTCAAGCCAAACCAGTGCCGACAAAAACGAAAGAGCCGGGTCAAAGACCCGGCCCAATCTGTTGTTTTCCATAGTTTAAGCGCGACGACGACGTCCACCGCCCCGACGCCCACCTGCGCCACCGGCTTCCTCAGGCGCTTTGTTGGACCTGATCCATTCACCACCATGCGGGTCATTGTTTGTAAGAAGATTTGCGGCGCGGATGGCCTCCATCTCTTTACCAGCGCGCGGTTTGGTCGAACCCAGGCCGAACATCTGAACGAAGGTTTCGTCATCCATGCCTTCAGGCAGGATGATGCCAGCGGCGGCAACCTGTTCCTTCTTCTCGGCAATCTTCTTCTGCGTTACCGGCAAAGCAACCGGGTTCATGATCGCCGACGTCATGCCAGCGCCCATTGCCATCGGCAGGAAAGCATTGTTGATACCGTGACGGTTCGGCAGCCCGAACGAGATGTTGGACGCGCCACAAGTGGTATTCACACCCAGCTCTTCGCGCAAACGACGGACCAGAGCGAACACCTGCTGGCCTGCAGTTGCCATCGCACCGATCGGCATGACCAGCGGGTCGACCACGATGTCATGTGCAGGGATACCATGATCCGCTGCGCGCTCAACGATGGTCTTGGCGACGGCAAAACGCACATCGGGGTCTTCCGAAATACCGGTGTCATCGTTCGAGATCGCCACAACCGGTACGTTGTATTTCTTTACCAGCGGCAGAACCAGTTCCAGACGCTCTTCTTCGCCCGTGACCGAGTTTAGCAGCGGACGGCCCTCTGCGGCTGCCAGACCGGCTTCTAGCGCACCCGGAACCGAGCTGTCGATGCACAGCGGTACGTCAACCAGACCCTGCACCAGTTCGACAATCTTGCGCATCAGCGGCGGCTCGGTCTCGTTTGGGTTGGGGTTCGAGTTGTAAACAACTCCCGCGTTGATATCCAAAACGGTCGCGCCCGCCATAACCTGCGCCAATGCGTCTTTCTCAACGGTTGAGAAATCGCCCGCTTCCAATTCGGCGGCCAGTTTCTTGCGGCCTGTCGGGTTGATCCGCTCTCCGATCACGCAGAACGGTTCATCAAAGCCCAGAACGGCTGTTTTTGTTTTTGATTCGACGACTGTACGGGTCATGTCCGTTCCTTAGGAGTTTGCTGGCTTTGCCGAAGCGCCGCCGTTGTTGATCGCCCAGTTGGCGTTGGTTTTGATGCCGCCAAGCGGGAAGAAGTGGACGTTGGTGATGTTGAAATCCGGGTTGGCCGCTTTGTGGTTGGCCAGTTCGGTGATTACGTCAGTCGGCTCGTAAGGCAGCAGCAGTTTGGACACATCCATTGCGCGCTTTTGCAGAACTTTCAGCGACGGGCCTACACCGCAAGCAATGGCGAATTTAATCAGAGTCTGCAGCTTGGCAGGGCCCGCGATACCGATATGGACTGGGATATCAATGCCAGCCTCTTTCAGGCTGTCTGCCCAGGCGATGATCGGCTTGGCATCAAACGCAAACTGAGTGGCCAGCGCCATTTCCGCATCTGTTGTTTCGCTGAATTTTTGCTTCCAACGCAGCGCATCATCGACATTCTTGGTCGAGCCGTCGGGGTCGATGTCCTTGTTCCCCTCGGGGTGACCGGCAACGTGAAGACGCTTGAATCCAGCCTTGTCGAACAAGCCAGTTTCCAGCAATTGCATCGAGCTGTCGAAATCGCCGTGAGGGGTCGCGACACCACCGGCGAGCAGCAGCGCTTGTTCAACGCCCGCCTCGCCCTGGTACATCGAAATCCAGTTTTCCAGAGTCGCCGCATCCTTGATGATCCGCGCAGGGAAGTGCGGCATGACAGGGTAACCTTCAGCCTCAATGCGCTTGGCCGTTTTGACCATGTCTTCAATTGGCGTGCCCTCGATATGGGCGATGTAAACGCGTGTGCCTTCGGGCAGCAGCGCACGGAAGTCTTCGACTTTTTCGGCGGTGCGCGGCATTACCTCGATCGAATAGCCCTGCAGAAAGGCTTCGACGGTCGGGTTCACAGGGCCGTTTTCGACCGCATCACGTTTCTTGAAGTTCAGCAAAGCCATAGCGGCCTCCCATAAAGATCTGGGGCTCATGCCCAACCGTCATTGGCGATCAGGGACTTGATTCGGTCCTGATCGTATTCCGTTTCCAGGCGCGCGGCCTCGGCCTCGGCAATCTCGGACGGGTCGCCCTCAACCGCGAAAGGTTCGGCTTTGCGCCACTCGGCCAGATAGGCATCACTATCCTTGGCGTTCACCTTCATTGCGGCCCGGTCGATGGCTTGTTCAAACCGCTCTTCCAATTGCCGCTTGGCGCCACGACGGCCTTTGCCGACGATGACCTGAGCGGGAATGTCGCGCCAGTATACGATGGTGACGTCAGGCATAACTGTGATTCCTCCTAACCCGATGGGCCGGTTCTAAACTTCAATATGGGCGGAGGTCGGTCGATTTTCGACACACGGCGTATTTGCAGCGACCTTTTTGCCCAGGATCGGATATCGCTGCTTTTAAAGACCCCTGCCTCGAAACCGAACATCAAAATCCTCATGACTTTAATGAGTGTCTTGCGTGATTGAAAAGCGCGACCTATGGTCGGGGTAACTCGAAAATCGGAGGGCGTTTCAGATGGCGCCCAAGCGTCCCAAAGGTGCGGGCGCGTTCCCGAAAGCGGTCGAAAGCCCCGCGCCGGCAAGACCCGATCCAGATGCGTTATATGCGGCGCTGGATTTGGGGACAAATAGCTGCCGCATGTTGATCGCCCAGCCCAAGGGCAGTGGCTTTCATGTGGTAGACAGTTTCTCCAAATCAGTGCAACTCGGCGCTGGTCTGGAACGCACCGGACGATTGTCGCGGGCGTCTATGGCGCGTACGGTACAAGCCCTTCGAATCTGTCAGCAAAAGCTGAAACGGAACAAGGTCAAGCGCATGCGCTTGATCGCGACCGAGGCCTGTCGTCGTGCCAAGAACTCGCGCGACTTCATCCGCCAGGTCAAACGTGAAACTGGCCTGACGCTTGACATCATTCAGCCCGAGGAAGAAGCGCGCCTGGCCGTCATTTCCTGCGCGCCGCTGGTATCAACCAAAACCGAGCAATTGTTGGTCGTGGACATTGGCGGCGGTTCGACTGAGTTGGTGTGGATCGATATATCCTCGGTTCCGCGCCGCGACCGACCTGCCTCGATCATGCGGCTGCATAACGGCTTCCATACCGCCGATAGCCCTTTTCCTGCGGCCAAAGTCGTGGACTGGATCAGTGTACCGTTGGGAGTGGCCACTTTGCGGGACCAGTTCAACGACGTCGAAGACGATGCAGCGCGATTTGCGCTGATGAGCTGGTTCTTTGAAGAAAACCTTGCTGATTTTGCACCTTACAAAGACGAACAGGCTCGCGAGGGGTTCCAGATCGTGGGCACTAGCGGAACCGTCACCACGGTGGCTGCTTCGCATCTGGGTCTAAAACGCTATGACCGAACCAAGGTGGACGGATTGCGAATGACCAGCGATCAGATTGACAAGGTCATACGAGGCTATCTAGAACTCGGCCCTCGTGGGCGCCGCCGTGATCCCCGGATCGGAGAAGATCGGCAGGCTCTAATCATGTCCGGCTCGGCCATTTTGCAGGCGTTGTTGCGCTGCTGGCCCACCGATCGCCTTTCTGTGGCGGATCGGGGGTTACGCGAAGGTCTGCTGTATGCACAAATGAGCGCGGACGGTGTATTGGAAGACGGACCATTCTGATGGCGAAGACACCGAGTGGAAAAAACAGTTCAGGCCGTGGGCAGCGTGACCTAAAGGTTAAGGTTAAGACAGCGCGCGGGCGCAAGCTCAGCTCAACCCGCTGGCTTGAGCGGCAGTTGAACGACCCTTATGTCAAGCGGGCGCAGGCCGAAGGGTATCGCGGACGCGCAGCGTTCAAGATACTGGAGCTAGACGATAAATTCCGGTTCCTTGTGCCCGGCGCGCGCGTGGTTGATCTGGGTTGTGCACCCGGTGGCTGGCTGCAGGTTGCAGTGCAACGTGTTAACGCACTGGGCGAGAAGAGCGGTAAGCGTATTGGCACGGTTCTAGGTGTCGATCTTCAAGAGGTCGAACCCGTTGCGGGGGCCACCGCACATGTGCTTGATTTCATGGAAGATGATGCCGACCAGAAGGTCAAAGACTGGCTGGGCGGCAAAGCGGATGTGGTCATGTCCGACATGGCGGCTGCCTCCTCAGGCCACAAGCAGACCGATCACCTTAGGATTATGGCCTTGTGCGAAACGGCAGCCTATTTTGCGTTTGATGTGCTGGAAGAAGGTGGCACCTTCGTCGCAAAAGTTCTTGCAGGCGGGGCCGAGGGAGACCTTCAGAAGCTGCTCAAGCAGAAATTCAACAAGGTGGCCAATGTAAAGCCACCCGCGTCACGCTCGGACAGCTCAGAAAAATTCGTTGTCGCCACCGGTTTCCGTGGCTAAGCGGCTGTAAGGTTAAGATTTTTAACCAACTTTAATTCTCGGATGGCGACTTAGTCCTCTAGCACGACACGTAGCGGTTTACCGTGATTGCCTGCAATTCGCGCTGCGCTACACGGTCATAGATTGGCCGCATTGTCGTTTTATCCGCCGATCACATGAGAAAAACTGTCCTAGCACTTATTATTGCCCTGATTGCGTTGGCCGCCTGGCAGTACAAGCTGCAGAAAACTGCAAACCAACAACTACTGATAGCCGAGCAGCGGGTTAAAGATGTCGTTTCTGCGGGAACGAACGATCTTGATTTCAAAGATCTTACTGAACTTCGAAAGCTGCCGGCCAACATCCCGGATATTCCGAATCTCAAATCTCTGAATGCACGGGGAACCAATTTAAGTGATCTGACCGGGCTGGAAGGGAACGCAACGCTCGAGCGGCTTGACGTGAACATGACGCGGGTCTCCGATCTTAGCCCACTTAACGGTTTACCGAACCTAAAGCTGGTTTACCTCCATGATACCTGGGTTTCTGATGTTTCTCCTCTCGCGACACTGCCATCGCTTGAACGCCTTGATATCGGCAATACCCAAATTGAAACGCTGGTGCCTGTTTTACAAATCGAGAACCTGAATTGGCTAAATCTTCACAACAGTCACGCACTCGACGGGTCTGGTGAACAATTTGCGATCTTGCAGGAACGTCCATTTCTTCAGTTGTCAGGCGGTTCTGGTTTCCGACAAAATTATCAACCGGGCTGGCAGTACAACATGATGCAGCACCTATCGCGTTTGCGAGAAAAGCTTGGGCTTTAGGGTTTGTCCGGTCGCTGCCCTAGTCCAGATCGATCTTACCCTGAGCAATACGCTGTTTCTTGAGTGACGCCGTCGCAATCCCCTGAAACAAGATTGCCTCTCCATGATTTATATCGACAGGCTCGCGCACGCGAAGTTCTTCAATGCGCTGATCCAACGTTGTTTTCCGATCAGCAGAAATCGGCTTTATGATAGTAGCTGTGCGCTCCGGCATACATCACCTGTTGACAGTCCAAGTGCTGGCATCGGTGTCTAACCAACAAATGGGCCCGTAACGTGGCGTAAATCTGCCGGATTGGTGCCTGTTACCGCCCCATATCGCGAGCCAACTGATTTAAGCTCGGATCATCTGGAAGGATGGATAAAGCCTCGTCCAATGTCGCAATCGCTGCCTGTGGACCACGATTTATGTGGGCCAGCTGTACCAGCATCGGCCAGGCCTCAGACCGTTGTGGATCTAGCGTCACAACCTCTCGGAACGCCTTTTCTGCGGCTTGGGCATTTCGCAGCGTCAGTGCCCAGCCTCCCAACACTAAGTGGGTTTCAGGAAAGTCCAGGCGATGCGAGATACTGCGCTGCCAGTCGGCCATACCCTGCTGAGCGACCGCCCGTTGATCCTGCGTCATGGCTTGTGCAGGGATGGCAAGAAACTCCTTGGCTGCCGAAATTCGGACATTGCGCAAGGGGTCTGACAATAGCGGCTCAAGCCGTGCAACACGTTCCGGCATTGGCGCTTGGCGTTGCAAAACCGGCCCATTGGCGCGAACCAGCGGATCCGGATCGGATAACAGCGGTGCTACCCGCTGCGCAAGTACAGGCGTCGCAAAGGGTTGCAGCAGATAGAGTGCAGTCGCGCGGACAATTCCTGCCTGCTCTTTGTCCAAAGCGATCGCGATTAACGCTTCGGGATCGTCCAATTGACCAATGCTCACCGCAGCAAACGCTGTACCATAATGAACGGTTCGATGGGCAGAGTTTGGGAACCAGTCAGAAATCTGTTGCGCAGCCCAGGGCTGCCCCTCTTCCGCATGACAATCGGTGCAAGCGTCAACTCCAAGCCCCAAATCCGGTCGGGGGATTCGGAAACTGTGATCGTGCCTGCCGTCCACGCCCATATAGACTCGCTCGATCATGTGGCAGTTCTTGCATTGGGAGCCATCAGAGTTTTCTGCATGGTGATGGTGTTCGGGCGTGTCATAACTGGCCAATCGAAGGGTTGGGAATTCCGAATTTCCAGCGGGCGAATGACACTGCGTGCACAAGCCATTCCCTTCCGCTTTTACCTCGGCCCGGTGAGGATCATGGCAATCCATGCATCCTACCCCCTCAGCATACATGCGCGACTGAAGGAACGAACCATATACGTAGACCTCGTCCAAAATCTGCCCATCCGGGTGGTAAGCGCCCGGTCGCAGGACAGCTAAATTATGTGCGTCATGAAAAGGCGTACCGGGGACCGGATTACCATCCTCCAGCGCCTCGCGCCGAGAATGGCACCCGGCGCATTGCTGGATGTCTGCCTCGGTTTGCCCCTTGCCCAATTCGATTGGAAATCCAAACGCGCCCAACCCGTCGTCAAGCGTTTTGCCAGTCGTCCACTCAAGATGCGCTGATCCTGGCCCGTGACAAGCCTCACAACCGACGCCGATTTCAACTTGTGTCGACGCATAGCGCCTTGTCTCGGCATCGTAATTCTTCACGTAACCGGTCGCATGGCACTCGGCACAGCGCGCGTTCCAGTTCTTGTACGGCCCTGTCCAATGCAGCCCGTCATTCGGTGGTAAATCCTGTTCTGGATAGAGGTGATACCAGCGGCTTTCTACCGTGTCCCAGACGACATCGAAACTCTGTAATCTGCCTGGTCCAGTTTCAAAGAGGTATTGCTGCAACGGCGCAATGCCGACCACCGAATGCACCGGATAGTCGGTGATAACGCCATCTTTTTCGGTGACTTGCGCCGAAAGAACGCCGTTTTTATCCACGAAAGAAACGCTCATCCCATCATGGGAAAAGCTGGTCCCATCGAAATCAGCCAGAACTTGGCCATCTTCTACCTCGGTCCAAGCGAGATCGTGATGTGACCCTTTCCAGGCTTCAGTTTCGTCTTGATGGCAATCTGCGCACAGTTCGGATCCGACATATTCCTGTGCCCAGCCAGTCGGCGTTGTTGCCCACAGGATCGCAATCAGAATGAACTTGCGGAAGTACATCAATTGGTTTCCGCATTTTTTAAGTCTATCAAGGCCCCGTTATACTCGGCACCCAGGATCAGCATGGCAGAACACAGGTAGAGGAAAATCAGCGCTGCCATTGCCCCTGCGAGGCCCGCATAGGTCGCGCTATAGGTGGCAAACTGGGCGATATAGATCGAAAACCCCCATCCACCTGCAGCCCACAATGCCAAGGTCAGGATGACCCCCGGAAGTATTTGCGAAAGCCTGTGCCGCCGTGTGGGTAAGATCAGATGAGCCAGAATAACTGTGCCTGCCGGTACTGCAACGGTGAACGTCCATCGCAGGCGGTCAACGGACAGCCAGTTATCAACATCAACAGCCGTCTTTTCCGAGACCAGACGCGTGTAGACAGGCAAAACCACCTCAACCGCTGCGATGGCCAAAATTGCGGCCCCACCGATAATAACAAGCGCAAAACACAACAGCCGGGTTTTCCAGAACGGCCAGATATCTTTGTCATGATAGGCTTGCGTCATGGCGCGACGTACGGCAGCAACACCATTGGATGCGAAGTAGATCGCTAACAAACCGCCCAATGTGATCACGCCCGACCCGGCACCAGCCAGCACAGCCCGCAACTCAGAAACAATCGGATCGGCGACATCTTTGGGCCAGGCACCAAAAATCAGCTCGATCAGTTCGTCCGTCACATATCCCTGTGACAAAGCCCCCGCCAACGCCACTGTGAACAGAACAAACGGAAACAGAGCCATCATCAGTGACATCGCCACATGGCTGCTCATGACAAAACCGTCTTTGTCATTGAACCGACGAACAGCAAGCCAGAGCGCGCGCAGAAACTGATTGGATGAGAGAATCGATACACGTGACATCGCCACAGCCTAACGCGCCTTTTGCGCTGGCAGAACCGCCAATTCGCCATTTGTAAGGAATTCCGGCGCTTAACCATCTGTATGGATTGCATAAACTGGTAAGCCTGTGCAGGATCGTGCAAGATGTTCTCAAACACGCACCAGCGGCAAGCAGACCCAGGCCAACTCATGACCTCTGATCCCGAAAATAGCCCATCCAGAGCGCGCCTGCAGTTGGGCGTATTGAGGGATGTTGTGATCGTGGCCACTCTTGTGGTGCTTGGCCTCTATGCTGGGGCGAATTTTCTGGTGCCGTTGACCATGGCACTGTTGATCAATGTTCTGATCCTGGCCCTCAGCGATCGGGTCATCGCGGTGACACGTGTACCAATCTGGATCGCGAACTTAGCCGGAGTTACAGTCGTTTTGGCAGGCTTGTTCATGATCATGTATATTCTTGGCAGTCAGGCCACGCAGTTTGCGCGTTCAATCAACACCTATGAAAGCCAGTTTGATGGTGCGGTGCACAGAATTACCGGATTGGTCGGAAATGACGTCACCAGCTTCATTCGGGACAATTTGGTCAGCATCGATATGTCCTATGTTGCACGGCTTTTGCTGGGCAGCGCCACATCACTACTGAACCAGTTTTTCCTGATCAGCCTGTATGTCGCATTTCTAATGGCTGAGCGCCTGGCATTTCGCAAGAAAATCCAAATTGCGGCAGGCAACCCGCAGCTCGGCGCTGATCTGGCTTCGGTTTTGGATGCTATCTCGTACAGTCTGCAGCGCTATGTCGGGGTGAAGACTTTGATCAGCCTGATCACGGCCCTCATAAGCTATTCAATATTTAAGGCACTGGGACTGGAATATGCCGAGACATGGGCCGTTCTAACATTCGCGCTGAATTTCATCCCGTCCATCGGTTCGATTATTGCCGTGATCTTTCCGTCGATGATTGCATTGGTACAATTTGAAACCATTGGACCATTCCTTGTCATCGTCCTGGGCTGTGGCACGCTGCAATTTGTGATCGGCAATTTCCTAGACCCAGCCATGCTTGGCCGGTCTCTGAATATGTCGACCTTTCTTGTCATATTGGCACTGACATTCTGGACCACAGTCTGGGGTTTGATCGGAGCGTTTCTGAGCGTGCCCTTAACGGTGTGTATCCTGATTATATTCAGTCATATTCCAGCACTCAGGCCTGTTGCCGTTCTGATGTCGCTGGATGGTCAATTGGGCGATGACAGCCATGCGCGTGTTGACGACAAACAATAGACCTCGCCCCATCTTCATAGGCTCGGAAATCTATCGCACCTCGAGCTATGGCGCAAAACACCCACTTGCAATCCCGCGCGTTTCTACTGTGATTGACCTCTGCAGATCGATGGGTTGGCTGAACTCGCAGAACTATCGGACCAGCCCGTGTGCCAAACCTAAGGCACTGCAGCGATTTCATTCACCTGCTTACATTTCAGCATTAATAAACGCCGAAAAAACACAGTCGGTCTCCGACGAGGTAAAACGCAGATTTGGTCTGGGCACATTGTCCAATCCGGTATTTGGAGAAATGTATCGACGGCCAGCCACTGCCGCCGGAGGATCGATGCTGGGAGCCGAGTTAATTTGGAACGGTGGTATTGTGTTCAACCCAGCAGGAGGTACGCATCATGGATTGGAAAGTCGCGCCAACGGCTTCTGTTACCTAAACGATCCAGTTCTCGCGATCTTCAGACTGCTTGATCTTGGGCTTGAACGAATTGTCTACATAGACATCGACGCCCATCATTGCGATGGCGTCGAGGCTGCGTTTCACGGTTCGTCAATGGTGCGCATAATTTCGATTCATGAGGCGCGCAGATGGCCCTTTACCGGACTACTGGAAGATGACGCAGGTGGCGCCGCATGGAATTTACCTGTTGATCGAGGTCTAAATGACGATGAATTCCAAGCCATTCTGGAGGGGATGATTCTTCCTGTAACTAAGGCTTTCCACCCACAAGCCATTATCCTGCAATGCGGTGCCGACGCCGTCACCGAAGACCCACTATCGCGCCTCGCATTGTCAAACAATGCGCACTGGCGTGCCGTTTCCAGCCTCCAACACTTAACACCTCGGTTTTTGATCTTGGGTGGCGGAGGTTATAATCCTTGGTCTGTCGGCCGTCTGTGGAGCGGTGTTTGGGCGACCCTGAACGGATATGAAATCCCTTCTCATCTGACAGAAGAACAGCAATCTATCCTAAACGCGCTGAGTTGGAACCGAAAGACCGGTCGCGACCGACCAACCCACTGGGCAACGACACTACGTGATCCCAGTAATCCCGGGCCCATCCGCGAGGAGTTAAAGAGTGATATTCAAAAACTCAGAACTCGGAATTCATTGTAGTCTGAGCAACTTCGCCCTGCTAACGTTCTATCATTACTTCAAGATCCCGACTCTCGGCCATCGCAGACGATAGAACGCGAGACCGGTATTTCGGGCTATTACGGGACAATTGTTATGAGCGCACTCAACCAGATTATGGATCTCAGATCCCGTATGGGCCAATCGATCATTGGCCAGATCGAGGTGATTGATCGCCTGCTGATCGGTCTCTTGGCCAATGGTAACCTTTTGATCGAGGGCCTGCCTGGTCTGGCCAAGACACGCGCGGTCAAGGCAATGGCGAAGAATATGGATGCAAGCTTTAGCCGCATTCAGTTTACGCCGGACTTACTGCCTTCGGATGTGACTGGGACCGAGATATTCCAGCAGACCGATGCGGGGGGTGAGTTCAAGTTCGAACCGGGACCGATTTTTGCGAACATCGTACTAGCGGATGAAATCAACCGTGCGCCCGCCAAGGTGCAGGCGGCGTTGCTGGAAGCGATGGAGGAACGGCAGGTCACTGTTTCAGGAACCACGCATAAAATGGATCCTCTGTTTATCGTTATGGCCACCCAGAACCCCATCGAACAGGAAGGTACCTACCCACTGCCCGAAGCACAGATGGATCGATTCCTGATGCATGTTCAAATCACTTACCCCCCCGTCGAAGACGAGGTTGAAGTTATTCGCCTGGTCCGGGGCGAAGATCTTGCTGCCAACAAAGGTGGGGCGCGTGAAACTCCAGCCGCGATACCACAGGAAGCCATCTTTGCGGCAAGGTCAGAGATCGGTCAAATCCATGTGTCTGACGCGATGGATCGTTATATGGCCGACCTCGTGCAGGCGACGCGTACGCCCGAAGCTTTGAGCCCCGAACTCGCGAGTTGGATTGAGATCGGCGCCAGTCCACGCGCCTCACTGGCGTTGGACAAATGCGGGCGCGCCCATGCCTGGATGAACGAACGCGATTATGTCGACCCTGCAGACATCCGCGCCATTGCGCATGACGTATTTCGTCATCGCGTTACACTCAGTTTCGAAGCACAAGGATCAGGCAAATCCGCAGATGACGTGATCGCAGAACTCCTTCGCCTGGTGGCGCTTCCCTAATCGCTAAGGAAAACGGCTGCATGACCCTGACTGCGCCATATCCGAACGACCCACGCGTCCGTGTCGACGCGGACCATCTATTGCAATTGGGCCCCAGATCGCAGGCACTCAGCCTGTTACCGCGTCAACCCGCGCGCTCGATCCTGAATGGTCGTCACGCCTCGCGTCTGCGTGGTCGCGGCCTGAATTTTGAAGAATTGCGTGGCTATTTGCCGGGCGACGATATCCGAACCATCGACTGGAAGGTCACTGCACGAACCGGAAAGCCCCATATTAGAGTCTACACCGAAGAACGTGATCGCCCTGCCCTGCTGTTGGTCGATCAGCGCATATCGATGTTCTTCGGAACAGAAGTCTATATGAAATCTGTCATCGCTGCCGAAGCCGCAGCAATTTCTGCGCATCGAATTCTTGGTCAAGGCGATCGTGTTGGAGGTCTCGTATTCAGCGATACAGACGTTGCCGAGCACAGACCACAGCGCCGCGCGGCAGCTCTTACGCGGTTCTTGTCCTCCATCGGAACAGCAAATTCCTGCTTGCATGCAGGTTTGACCCCACAGCCAACCGTGTTTCTGAATGACATGCTTTTTGAGGCGACCCGCATCACCCAAACCAGTGGACTAATTTGCCTGTTCTCAGACTGCGACGGGCTCAATGAAAGATCGGAGAATTTGTTGCGTCAACTGGCGTTCTCAAACGATTTGATCGTTTTCAATATCGCGGATCCAACTGCAAAGACCCTCGCGCCTAACCTGAAGATGACGGTCTCAGATGGTAGCGAGCAGATTGAAATCGACAGTTCCGACCCTGAGTTATCAGACAAAATTCGAAAATCCATGGAGGATAGGTTAGCACAACTGCACACATGGTCCCGACGATATGGTTTTCCGGTAGTTCCTATGACAACCTCTGAACCGGCTTTGGATCAGCTATTGCGCTTATTCGGGCACCGCGGAGGTCGGCGATGAGCATCGATACCACAGGAAAATCTCTGGTTGATCTGTTGGATATGCTAGAACCAGCGCCAAAACCTGAAACTATTTCAATGATGCCCCAGACCTGGGGATGGGTCGTGGTCGCTGTCATCCTGCTGGCATTTTTTTCGGTCGCTACAGTCCTGATACTGCGGCACAGGCGTGCGAACGCCTATAGGCGGTACGCGCTGGCAGAACTCGCATCGCCTGGCATCTCTGTGGCCAAGGTTGCCGAGATCCTTCGGCGTACTGCGTTGGCCGCATATCCTCGCGAGCAGGTCGCAGGGATTCATGGCGAAGATTGGCTGAGCTTTCTATCCCAAACCATTGATAGAAAATCATTAAATTCGGAAGTTTTCCGAGCGTTAGTTGAAGCCCCGTATAAAGACATACCGCCAAACCCCGCTGTCACGCAGCTTGCCCGGCATTGGGTTAAAGCCCACAAACCATATCGGAGAAAGTGATGTTTTCCTTCGCTGCTCCGTGGGTTTTTCTGCTACTTCCGCTTCCGGCGCTGGTCTATTTTTTTGCTCCACCCCATCGCGAAAAAACCACTTCAATTCGTATTCCCTTCTTTCGACGCGTTGCGCAGGCCGCAGGCGTCGAGCCGAATTCTGGCTCAGTCATCCCAGTTCGATCCCGCCTGCAAACGGCAAGCGTCATGTTAATCTGGATTTTGCTGGTTCTGTCGCTGGCTCGACCAGAACAGTTGGGTAATCCCATAGTGATTGAAAAATCTGCGCGGGACGTCGTCCTTGCCTTGGATATCTCGGGCTCGATGGATCAGCGCGATTTCAAATCCGAGACTGGCGGCCCGGTGCAGAGGTTGGAAGCAGTTAAAGATGTCCTAAAACAATTCATCGCCGAGCGCGATGGTGACAGGATGGCCCTCATCATTTTTGGAACACGCGCGTTCATACAAGCGCCGTTTACAGAAGATCTTAATAGTTTGAATGGCTTCCTAGATCAAACTCACGTTGGCATGGCTGGTCCGAACACTGCCCTGGGTGACGCGATCGGGCTTGGGATCAGAACATTCGAGTCCAGCGAAGTGGATCAACGCCTGATGATCGTCCTAAGCGATGGGGCCGATACATCCAGCCGTATGACGCCTGTAAACGCGTCGGCGATTGCCGCGGAAAAGAATGTGGTCATCTATACGATTGGTGTTGGAGACCCTAATGCTACGGGCGAAGATCGCGTGGACCTGCAAGCGTTAAAGGACATCGCGGATCGCACCGGTGGAGAATATTTCTTTGCAGATGATGCGTCGGCCCTCGCACAGACCTACGAGCGCATAGATCAGCTAAACCCCAGAATAGTAGAAACTCAAAGCTATCGCCCGACAAACAGCCTTGCCCATATTCCATTGGCGATTGCGCTGATCGTTATTCTTATCAGCACAACCTGGTTCCATTTTGCTCAGCAGCGCAAGGGGGTTGTTCAATAATGGAATTTCCTGATTTCCATTTTATTCGAGGTTATTACCTTCTGTTTTTAATCCCAATCGTGGCGTTATGGTGGTTGATCAGACCCAAGCCTGCGGCCGAAACCAAGCTACCCTCAGGGATCGCTCCGCATCTGGCGACCGCATTGCAGCTTGGCAAGACTGAAACCCGTCGCATTCAACCAATTGATATTGCGATGGTCATCGCCACACTTGTTGCCCTCGCGGCCTCCGGTCCAACCTGGTCGCGTGCACCCAACCCGCTAATTGCAGATACCGCCCCGTTAGTGATCGCTCTAAAGGTCACCGACAGCATGGAGAACACGGATATTGCTCCTTCACGGTTGGACCGAGCACGGTTCAAGATCGCTGATCTGATCGATGAGCGCGCTGGAGCCCGCACTGCGCTGATCGCTTATTCCGGAACGCCGCACCGAGTTGCTCCCCTAACCGAAGACGCCAACATTCTTCGCCCTCTGCTTGAAGGCTTAACGCCGGCTGTGATGCCAACCCCAGGCGACGCAGCGGCCGATGCTCTCGATTTAGCGCAATCCATACTGGATGAAAGTGAGAGCCCAGGGGCAGTGCTGTTTGTTTTGGATGACTTAGACCCGTCTCAGGTATCTGGATTAAACACTTCGACTGACGACATTTTCTTTCTCACTATGCTGCCCAATGGTGAGCGAATTGTTCAGCTAGGCAACGTCCAAGGCGCATCCGTGATAGCGTTTTCGGATGACGATCGGGACATCAGTCGTCTGCAGCGTCAAATCCAAACTGCCTACACTGCAGCACTGGATGATGATAAGCGTCTTGATTGGCAGGACAATGGCTGGATCTTGGCATGGCCTGCTGCGTTACTATCACTTTTTTGGTTCAGAAGAGGCTGGGTGATCCGCTGGGCACTACTGGCTTTGATGATAATACCACCATCAGGAGTTCGAGCCGAAGGGTGGAAAGATTGGTTCCTTACGGCCGATCAGCAAGGTCAAATTGCAATGAATCAAAAGCGCTTTGCTGAAGCGGCGGAATTGTTTGAGGGCTCGTATCACAAGGGATATGCCTATCTCAGGGACGGTCAATATTCAGAGGCGTCCTCCATATTTGCCGGGCTGGACACACCGGAAGCCGCATTTGCTGAAGGTATGGCGCGAATACGGAACCGTGAGTATCGCCCAGCCATATCCGCCTTCGAGACCGCCTTGGAACGGCGTCCTGAATGGCCCGAAGCGCAGCACAATCTCGAGGTGTCGAAAGCCATCCTTGATTACATTGAAACGACCCGCGAACAATCTGATACGGGTGAAGAGGCTGGCATTGGTGCGGATGACACGGTGTTCGACAATGATGCGGCCCGTGGTAACGAAACTACGGTTCAAGCTCCTAAAGAAGGGCCGCAAACCCTTTCGGCCGATCAATGGATCAGCTCAATAGATACTGACATGCAAGACTTTCTGCGCAATCGTTTTCTTCTTGAAAATCAGGAGCGAACAGAATGAGATACGTTACTTTCTTTATTCTTTTTCTTGCTCTTCCAGTATTTGCGCAGAATAACGATGCGACTGCCCCTCAGGTCTCGGTCGAAGCGCCTGATGAACCGGTCATTGTAGGGCAACCAGCGATCGTTCGAATCAAAGTTCTAGTGCCAACATTCATGCCACAACCTCCGGTGTTTCCCTCTTTAGAACAACAAAACCTCGTGGTTCGTCTTCCTGAACGTGCCTCTGGACCAATCAGCGAGACGGTGAACGGAGCGACCTGGTCCGGTGTGCAGCGCAGCTATCGCCTATACCCTCTGGCAACAGGTCCGGTTGCGTTTGACTCGCAAGAGGTGGTTGTAACTTATGCCGATCCTCAAACCAACGATCCAATTCAGGTTTCGTTGGCGCTTCCGCCTGTACAACTCAGCGCCGAGATTCCGGAAGGTGCTCGTGGTCTTGATCCGTTAATCATCGCAAACGGGTTTTCGCTCCAGCAGCAAATAGAAGGCACGACAGATATGCAGGCTGGTGACGCCATTACGCGCGATTTGAGCGCGCAGATATCTGGCACGACGCCTCTGTTGATCCCAGTGCTCACACCTCACGAGCAAGACCCGTTGTTGCGCGCATATCCTACGGAGCCGCGCATTACAGAAACCGAAGATCGAGGGGTGTTGTCCGGACAACGCATGGAGAAGACGGTTTATATTGCGCAAGAGGGTGGCCAGACAAGGTTGCCAGCTGTGTCAATCGATTGGTTTAACTTGCAAACCAAACAAATTGAAACGGCCTCGGTCCCAGCGACCGAGCTAACGCTGGCACCACCAAAATGGCAGCCGCCGGATATTGAAACCCTCGCAAAGGCTGCATTCTGGATCGCGATTGTTGTTTTGGCATTGTGGGCCGCAGTGCGATCTCTGCGCCCACGCTATCAGCGCTGGAAAGACAAGCGACACAGTAGATACCTTGCCTCTGAGGAATACGCCGCCGAAGCTTTGAGAGCAGCATTGCGAGCTCGAGATTTGTCTGCAGCTTATGATGCTATAGAACTTTGGAAAGAGCGCAGCCTCCAACCAGAGCGCGCCGCGCCCCTTGAGAGCAGCCTGACCCAGATAGGTGCTGAGCGGTATTCAAAGAAGAGCCAAATTGGCTTTGAGGATTGGAGTGCGGTCATGCGGAACCTGAATGCTCTGAATAACTCTAGTCGTCCCAAACCGGGTGTGTTGCCGCCACTTAATCCCTAGGATTCAACTTTGACAGCTTGCGATTAGTTTGCGCCTGTCGATCAGACGTAGTCGACCATATCCCAGCTCAACTAGGCCTAAACCTGAGAGTCGATGCAGGTTACGATGCAACGTTGGTTGAGACACTGCGACCATCGCAGCCAGCTCATCCTGCGAAACAATAATCCAGCCGTCGGATTTCGAGGCGCCCTCGTCCAAATGCAGCAGACGTAAGACAAGGCGCTTCTCCGACCCCGTAACTGCCAAGTTGGCCATGATCCGGAGGGCTGTTTTCATGTTTTCACGTGTTAACGCGTAGAAATCACGGACATATTCCGGATTCTCTTGCACCATTCTTTCCACCCGTGAACTGGGAAAAAACAATGTACGCGTCTGTTGGGTGGTCATCACGCTGACCAGTCTTTGCGCTTCGGCGAAAAGAGCAAGATCTCCAATCCAGAAACCTGCACCTTCCCGGTGCACAACAAATTCTTGCCCGTCATCGGCGGGCGCCGTGATCTGAACAGACCCATCAAGCACAGCGTGAATACCATTTGCCGGGTCACCATGGTGATAGAGTGTTTCGCCTGGATCAAACGTTCGGACAACCGCGCAAGTCATCAGATCATTCTGAAATTTCGGCTCGCGTGCCCCAAACCAGTCGGTTTGGGTCAGGATCTGCATATCATCATCATTATCAAACATTTGTATCTTTCAAAATGATCATATGATAGGTTTTAGACACGTTTCATCGCTTAAAGTAGTTCTGTTCGATTCCCGGTCCATTACATATTTTTTCTTCCGGCAATCAACAGCTTGCACGCGGCTATCGAGTTCAATTTAGCCGCTGCCTCTAAAACTAAATTTGCTGGGCCATTAAGGCTCGTTTAATCAGGAGCACCCTATGTCACCTCCACAAATGATTGCAGATAGCTGGCGCGAATCGATGCGCAAGTTCGCAGTGGCAACCGTTGCTGTTGCGCTTGCACTGCCCGCCTGGGCGCAGGATCAAAAACCTAATATTCTTGTGATATGGGGCGATGACATTGGGCAATCGAATATCTCAGCCTACACCATGGGCCTCATGGGATATCAGACACCCAATATCGATCGCGTGGCCAATGAGGGCATGATCTTCACCGATTACTATGGTGAGCAATCCTGCACTGCTGGTCGCTCATCCTATATCATGGGACAGTCCGTGTTCCGGACAGGCCTGTCCAAGGTCGGTCTTCCGGGGGCTGATCTTGGCATGCAGGTCGAAGACCCAACCATACCTGGTTTGTTGAAAGACCACGGTTATGTCACTGGTCAGTTTGGCAAAAACCATCTTGGAGACAAGGATGAGCACCTGCCAACAAACCACGGTTTTGATGAGTTTTTTGGCAATCTCTATCACTTGAATGCTGAAGAAGAACCAGAAAACGAGGACTATCCGGGTGACCGGGTATTGGCTGATGGCCGCACCTTCCGCGAGGCGTATGGGCCGCGCGGCGTTATCAAATCAAAGTCAGATGGTACCATCGAAGACACGGGCCCCTTGACCCGCAAACGCATGGAAACTGTTGATGACGAAACCGTGGCGGCGGCGATTGATTTCATCAAGCGGGCACATGAGCAAGGGCAACCCTTCTATGTCTGGTGGAATGGTACCCGCATGCATTTCCGTACCCACGTCAAAGACGAGATGCGCGCAAAAGCCAATGAAATCTCAGGTCGCGTTGCGGATGAATACACCGCAGGCATGATCGAACATGATATGCATGTGGGTCAGCTGCTGGATCTGCTGGACGAGCTTGGCATCGCCGACAATACCATAGTTCACTATTCCACAGACAACGGTCCGCACATGAACACATGGCCCGATGCGGCCGCAACGCCGTTCTGGGGTGAAAAGAACACCAACTGGGAAGGCGGATGGCGCGTTCCCTCGATGGTCCGCTGGCCCGGTCAGATCGAAGCCGGATCTGTCACCAACGAGATCGTGCACCACATGGATTGGTTGCCAACATACCTCGCGGTCGCCGGTGATCCCGAAATTAAAGACAAGCTGAAGGCAGGTTATAGCTCGTCTGGTATGGGGCGCGAATACAAGGTGCACCTGGATGGCTATAACATCCTGCCTCTGTTGACTGGTGAGACTGCCGAAAGTCCTCGCAAAGAGATTTTCTATTTCTCGGATGACGGAGACCTAACGGCGCTGCGCTTCGAAGACTGGAAGCTAATATTCCTGGAGCAGAAAGCCTGGGCAACTCTGCGGGCCTGGATCGAACCTTGGACCGAGCTGCGCATACCCTTGATCGTTAACCTGCGCCGTGATCCGTATGAGCGTGCCTACCGGACCTCTAACACCTATTACGATTGGCTGTTGGACCGAGCCTATTTCCTAGTTCCTGCGCAGCAGTATGTTGGTAGTTTTCTGAGCACATTCCAGGAGTTCCCACCACGTCAGAAAGCGGCCAGCTTCAACTTGGATCAGGTTATGGAGAAGTTAACAACACCGACCAACAATTAGGCCTTGAATGAAACTCTTAGGGTCGCCCTCTACAGGGCGGCTTTTTTCCTTTCTGAAAATGTCGAGAGTCATATGCGATACGCCGCTCTAGCTGCCGTGCTCAGCTGCACCCCCCTCACACTGTTCGCAGACCCACTTCCGAGTTGGAACGATTCTGATTCAAAAAATACGATTATTGAGTTCATAGGCAACGTCACAGATCCAAGAGGGCCGAACTATGTCACCCCCGCCGACCGGATCGCGGTGTTTGACAATGACGGCACGCTCTGGGCTGAACAACCGGTTTATTTTCAATTCATATTTGCCATGGACCAACTGGCAGAGCTTGCTGCACAAGACCCGTCGATCTTATCGACGCCAGCCCTGAAAGCGGCCGCCGAGGGTGATCTGCAAACCATTCTGGAAGGCGGGCACGACGCTCTGATTGAAGTGGTTAACGCGTCGCATTCCGGCAGCAGCGTTGAAGTGTTCCAGGCGTCGGTGGCCGACTGGCTGGGCACTGCACGACATCCCGAGACCGATCTGCCTTACGACCAGATGACCTATCAGCCGATGGTCGAGCTGTTGCGTTACCTGCGGGATAAAGATTTCAAAACCTATATCGTTTCGGGCGGAGGCCTGCATTTCATGCGCGTATTCGCCGAACAGGCATATGGCATCCCGCCCGAACAGATTCTGGGCACGTATGGAGAAACAACCTATGACAGCGTGGACGGCACACCTGTAATCAACAAGGCCCCCGGCATCGCCTTCATCGATGACAAAGAAGGCAAGCCAATCAACATCGAGCGCACCATCGGCAAGCGCCCCATATTTGCTGGGGGAAACTCGGACGGGGATTTTGCCATGCTTGAATGGACCACCGCAGGCGACGGGCCACGGCTGGGCGTTTTGATACACCACACTGATGCGGACCGTGAATGGGCCTATGACCGCGAAAGTCCGATCGGTCGGCTGGTCGACGGGTTGGATAAAGGCCCTGACATGGGGTGGGTCATCGTTGATATGGCCAATGACTGGTCGCGCATCTACACTGGGGCCAACTAACAAACCGGATCATTGCGCACCCATGTGGACATTGCTCGTTTCGTTTTTTCTGTTTGCGCTCTATTGCCTAGCGGTCGTTTTTTCCGTGCGCGCTGCTCAAACGGCGCGCACACCTCAGGGTGCAGTTGGGTGGGTGGTTTTCCTGCTGTCAGCGCCGGTGTTTGGCGTTCCTTTCTATCTGTTTCTGGGGCACCACCGCTTCAAAGGCTATCGCATCGCGCGACAGGAAAGCGAACGTGTGGTGGAAGGGATCAAAACCTTTGCCGACTACTCGAAACCTGATCCTAAGACGATGCGCATCAATCCGCGGCCATTCGAGGCTCTGGCACACCTACCCGTCTCACGCGGCAACGGAGCCGAATTACTGATTGATGGTGATGTCACGTTTCAGTCAATACTGGACGCAATCGACGGGGCAAAGAATTATGTCCTGATCCAATTCTACATCGTGCGCGATGATGAGCTGGGGCGAAAAGTACAAGATCGGCTGATTGCAGCGGTCAAACGCGGCGTTCATGTTCGGTTTATGACTGATGCCGTAGGCAGCTATGGCCTGCCGTCGAGCTATCTGGAAACACTGCGCGGGTCGGGTGTGGATGTGGCTGATCCGCGCGAACAGCGCGGGCCGAACTTCCGCTTTCAACTCAATTATCGCAACCATCGAAAGACCGTGATCATTGACGGTGAGACAGGCTTCATCGGCGGCCACAACGTTGGTGTCGAGTATCTGGGGCAAAGCCCTCGGTTCGGGCGTTGGCGGGACACGCATATTAAGATGACCGGTCACGTTGTGCGGCAGTTGCAACTGATCTTTACCGAAGATTGGCACTGGGCACGCAACGAAGACCTGATCGATAAGCTCGATTGGGCAGGCAGCGAATCTGAACAGGATATGAACGCGTTGCTGGTCGCTACTGGTCCGGGCGATGATACCGAAACCGGCGCGATGATGTTCTTTTCTGCCATCGCCGAGGCCAAGGAACGGCTGTGGATCGCCTCACCGTATTTTGTGCCCGACATCGACATCATGACCGCGTTGCAACACGCGGCGTTGCGCGGCGTGGATGTGCGGATACTCGTGCCCGATGTCATTGACCATCGCCTGCCCTGGTTAGCGGCATTTGCGTATTTCGATGAAATTCGCGACTGCGGTGCACGTGTGTTTCGCTATACCGATGGCTTTATGCATCAGAAAGTGTTTGTCGTTGACGATACACTGGCAGCTGTTGGTACCACCAATCTGGACAACCGATCTTTCCGTCTGAACTTTGAGGCGATGGCGCTGTTTTTTGATCCCCGCGCGGCACGTGCTGTATCTGACATGCTGGAAACCGATTTCCATTCTAGCTACGAGTTGACGCGCGACCTGCCTCAGCAGCCGTTTCACATCCGGTTTTTCGCGCCAATCGCGCGATTGTTCGCGCCGATCCTTTAGTTCAGGAACCGTTCTTCAAACACCCGCGTCATTAGGGCGACGAGGAATGCCGTAGACAACCCAAAGGCCAGAAGTCCAGTAACCGAGGCGAATGCGCCGAAAATACGCAAACCTTCGCCCAATACGATGTCTCCGTAACCCAGCGTCGTGAAAGTCACCAACGAGAAATAAAGGGCCGAATTCCAATCCGGCAGCACGTCGCCCCACACCCATACAATCGCCCAGATCCAAACTTGTACCGTATGGGTAAGCACAATGAACATAAGCGCTACGCTGATCGGGCCCGCAGTTGCCAGGATCGTGCTCCGGGTCTCCCATCTTTCGACGAGTTTGCGAATGACCAGAACGCACCATGTCAGCAGCATGATTTCGATCAGAAAACAAATACCTAAGTAAAAGCTGCCCCAAATAATCTGCTGCGACAATGTCATATAGATGGCCTTTGTTCCGATTGCAGCCAGCATGGAACTTTCGCGCGCGCTGAACAACCCCGCGCTCAAGGTGCGGGCTGCGGCGAATAGAACCGATCTCTGCTCTGGACACTGTTTCGTTGCGCTGCACATTGTGACAGAACGAATGAGTGTTCAAATGTTGCTATCGATTGATCATGTCCAAAAATCCTATCCCGGCGGACGCCCGGTCCTGAATGATGTCTCGCTGACCTTGGAACAAGGCCAGACCCTGGCGCTGACCGGGGAAAGCGGCAGCGGCAAAAGCACTTTGCTGCACTTGGTTGCCGCATTAGATGGGTTCGATGGCGGGGAAATCACTCTAGATGGAAGGCCCATGTCGTCTCTGAATGACATTGAGCGTGCTGCCTTGCGCCGAAATACGCTGTCATTGGTGTTCCAGCAGTTTAATCTGATCCCGTCGCTGACCATCGCTCAAAACCTTTCAATCCACGCGCGGCTTGCTAAACGTGAGGACCCAGAGTGGATCGAGCATCTGACCAAGCGTCTTGGACTTGCCGATCTGCGGAACCGCTATCCTGAACAACTATCGGGTGGGCAGCAACAGCGCGTTGCCATTGGGCGGGCCATGGCCATCCGACCGCGATTACTGCTGGCTGATGAACCGACAGGTAATCTGGATGAGACAGCAAGCGCGGTAGTGCTGGATCTGATGCTTTCTTTGGTAGCCGATACAGGGGCTGCCCTCTTGCTGGTCACCCACTCGAACGAGATCGCCAACAGACTGGACCGTCGTGCCCATCTGACGGGCGGACGGATCGAATGACACGCGCTGCAGTCCAGGCGTTACTGTCCCATTGGCGGGCGCATCCATTGCAGTTGCTGACCCTTCTGACTGGCATCGCGCTGGCGACCTGTCTCTGGTCGGCGGTACAAGCGATCAACGCCGAGGCGCGCGCCAGTTATGAGCGCGCCAGCGCACAGCTTGCCATTGGTCAGTTTGACGAACTGCGCGCGACCGGGTCCATGATCCCTCTGTCGCGATATACGGAACTCAGACGCGCAGGCTGGCAGGTGGCCGCGGTGCTTGAGGGCGCGCTGCGCGTAAATGGACGTTCAATACGCCTAATGGGCGTGGATATGGTCGCATATCCTGCCCTGCCCGCCATTATGCAACTCGAGCAAAGCACCAATACGCCAGACCCGGCTGATATGCTGACAGCTCCGGGAAGGCTGCTGATGTCGCCCAAACTTTCGCAGGTATTTCAATCCGCTGACCGATTTCCACCAATCCTCACCAGCGGCGCGCTACCGCCTGATCTGATCCTGACAGATATTGGAGTAGCCGAGCAACTGCTCAACCGCCCCAATCAAATATCCCGACTGATAATATTGCCGGATCAGCCTCGCAAATTGCCAGCTCTGTCGGAAATCGCGCCTGAACTGCAGCGTATTGCACCATCTTCACAATTGGATACCGCCCAACTCACTGACAGTTTTCACCTGAACCTGACCGCTTTTGGTCTGCTTTCATTCGCAGTTGGTTTGTTCATCGTCCACGGTACCGTCGGCCTAGCTTTCGCGCAGAGACGCGGCACAATCCGAACATTGCGGGCCTTGGGTCTTCCAATGCGGAACCTGATCGGGATTGCTCTGGGTGAACTTTTGTTGCTGGCTCTGATCGGAGGCCTATTGGGGCTTGTGCTGGGATATTTCCTGGCCGGCGCGCTTCTTCCAGACGTTGCTTCGACCTTACGCGGCCTCTATGGAGCACCAATCGACGGGCAAATGTCACTGCGCCCTCAATGGGTCGCCGCAGGTCTTGCCATGGCAACAGGTGGCACTCTGGCTGCAAGCGGGCAAGCGCTCTGGCGGCTTTCCCGCATGCCCATACTCGCCGGACCCGGCTTGCAGGCCTGGGGGGGCGGAAAGATATCTGCCTGGATTTCTGGCGGATTTGGATTCGCTTTGATTGCTTTGGGTATCATTGCCTACTTTACTTTCGGCGGACTTATTGCCGGATTTGCACTGCTCGCCGGGGTACTGACTGGGGCTGCATTGGTACTGCCACTCTTCATTTCAGCTGTGTTGGACCTGTTGATCCAAAAGGCAAGAACGCCGGTCACACAATGGGTTCTTGCCGATATGCGCGCGCAGCTGCCCGGCCTTTCCTTGGCGCTAATGGCCCTATTGCTGGCGCTGGCGGCAAATATCGGAGTTGGAACCATGGTTTCCAGTTTCCGCCTGACTTTCACCGGATGGCTGGATCAACGTCTAACTTCGGAGCTTTACGTGACCGCTGCGGATGAAACTCAAGCTGAGGCTATTACTGAATGGCTTGCACCAAGAACTTCAGCAATCCTTCCGATCCGCAGTACCGAGATACCGCACGAAACCGGACCGCTTTTCCTGTATGGGATCGTTGATCACCAAAGCTATCGCCAAAACTGGCCACTGATCGCCAAAGAACCTGATGTCTGGGACAGCGTCCTGAACCGGGGCGCAATCCTGATCAACGAACAACTTGCCCGCCGTGCGAATTTGTGGCCGGGAGATACGGTGGCGATCACGCCGGATCATATTCTGACCATAAGCGGGGTCTATTCCGACTACGGGAACCCAACCGGACAGGCGATCGTATCAATGCCAATGCTGGATCGGATAGTTCCGGATACCGAAACCCTGCGCTTTGGAATCCGCATTGCGCCAGAGAAAGCCACGGAGTTGGCGCAGGCGTTGCGTGCCCAGTTTGAACTGTCGCCCACAGCCGTGGTGCAACAAGCTGTAATGAAGGCCCGGTCGCTTGCTATCTTTGAGAAAACCTTTGTCATCACCTCAGCCCTGAACGTGCTGACCTTAGGCGTCGCAGGATTTGCGATCTTGACCAGTTTGCTGACGTTGTGGACCCAACGCTTGCCTCAGGTCGCGCCGGTTTGGGCGTTGGGCCTGACACGTTCGAAACTTGCCCAGCTGGAACTTTTGCGCAGCGCTCTGCTTGCTGCTTTAACTGCCTGTCTGGCTTTGCCGCTCGGGCTGATATTGGCCTGGGTATTGTTGGCCGTGATCAACGTACAGGCATTCGGTTGGCGTCTGCCTATGCATCTGTTTCCGGGTGATTGGCTGGCGCTGTTTCTGCTGACATTGATTGCCGCAACCCTTGCCGCTGCTTGGCCTGCCTGGCGATTGCTCCGCCTGCCACCTGCGGATTTGCTACAGGTTTTTGCCAATGAACGTTAGAGCTTTCTTCCTATTCTTAATGTTCCCCATAGCTAGTTGGGCACAAGGCTATGCCGGACTGGGAGGTAATGCCGAAGGGTTTGCGCGGCCTGAAGCAGGTTACCAATTCCAGTTCCCGAAAGATCACGGCCCGCACCCTTCTTACCGGATAGAATGGTGGTATCTGACTGCAAATCTCAAAGACGCAGAAGGCAATGACTACGGTGTTCAATGGACTTTATTCCGGTCGGCCCTGAAACCAACTGAGTCAGAGGGCTGGCAGAGCCCTCAGATCTGGATGGGTCACGCAGCAGTAACAACATCAGACACGCACTATTTCGCGGAACGGCTATCCCGTGGAGGTATCGGACAGGCCGGTGTCACCGCCCAACCTTTCGAAGCCTGGATCGACGAGTGGCACATGCGTGGAGGCGATTTGACCCAATTGAGTCTAAGTGCGTCGGGATCAGATTTTGGTTACGACCTAGGCCTACAAGCGCAAGGCCCATTGGTGTTCCACGGGGACAGGGGTTATTCCGTGAAATCTGCCGATGGGCAGGCCAGCTACTATTATTCACAGCCATTCTACACAGTAGAAGGTATCCTTCACCTACCAAATCAAGACATCGAAGTGACTGGACAGGGCTGGCTGGACCGCGAATGGTCCTCGCAACCATTGGCCGAAGATCAAAGCGGTTGGGACTGGTTTTCGCTCAGCTTTGACAACGGCGACAAATTGATGGCGTTTCGCCTGCGTGGGGAACGTGGGGATTTCACAGCTGCCACATGGATCGAGGCGGATGGGCAAACAACATCTCTGCCGGACGGATCGGTACTATTGACACCACTAGAAACAAACCACGTCGCTCAACGCGATATACCTACCAGATGGCAAATATCACTACCTGAGAAAGGTATTGATGTAGTTGCATCGGCCCTAACGCCTAAAGCCTGGATGGGGACTCGGTTCGAGTATTGGGAAGGCCCCGTTACGATCTCTGGCAGCCATCTAGGGCGGGGGTATCTGGAAATGACCGGGTACTGAATATGAACCGACTACCCTTGAAGATCTGTTGAGATGCCCATGGAGAGGATTCGATACTCAAACCAATACGACGAATATCAAACAAATAAGATATTTACCGAATACTCAAAAGATTCAATTTTTCTGAACGTCTATCCGATCACCGAATAATTTATCTTGATATCGCCAATTTACCGACTAGCGCTGGATTGCGAGGTTTCTCTGTGACAAAACAAAATCGCCAAAAAGAAAAAACAGCAGGCCGGTTCCCCTAACCTACTGTTTTTACTTTGGTACCCAAGGCCGGACTCGAACCGGCACGGTATCACTACCGGGGGATTTTGAATCCCCTGCGTCTACCATTCCGCCACTTGGGCCACGAACAATGGATTAGCGCTCATGCGCAGGAAGGTCCAGAGGCAAAAAACAACCAGAGCATCGATTGTTTCGGCGACGGAGGTTGACGGTCAGGCAGGTGCGTGGTTTGCCTTGCAACAACAATTGTCAGGACAACAGTTCTTTATGTTACGACCACTTTATGACTGGACCCTTCGTCTGGCCGAACATCCTCATGCGCTGTGGGCGCTGGCCATTGTGGCATTTGTTGAAAGCTCCTTCTTTCCGATTCCACCCGACGTCCTGATGATTCCGATGATCATCGCGAGACCATCGCGCGCCTGGCTGATCGCCACCGTTGCCTTGGTGGCATCTGTGTTGGGCGGAATGCTGGGTTACGCCATCGGAGCATTCTTCTACGAGAGCCTCGGGCAGCCAATTCTCGAAGCCATGGGCAAGGCCCACGCGATGGAAGAATTTAACACCCGCTTCAACGATTTCGGTTTCTGGGCCGTGCTCGCAGCTGGGGTAACTCCGTTCCCCTATAAGGTCATCACAATCATGTCCGGTTGGACCGGGATGCCGCTGGGGACTTTCATTGCCACTTCGATTCTGGCACGCGCATTGCGGTTCTTCCTTGTTGCCGGACTGCTGTGGAAATTTGGTGAGCCAATCCGCGATTTCATCGAAAAGCGGTTGGGTCTGATGTTCACCTTGTTCATCGTGCTGCTGTTTGGTGGCTTCCTTATTGTGAAATACCTATGACCAAGAAAACGCTCATACTTATTGCAACCACAGGTTCGGCCGTCCTATTGCTAGGTGCTTGGGGATTTCAATACATCGGCGGGTTTGCACCGTGCAAAATGTGCATCTGGCAACGTTATCCGCACGGCATGGCGATCGTTCTTGGTGTGCTCGCATTCACATTTCCGGGCATTCGACCATTGCCCCTGTTGGGAGCCCTTGCGGCAGCCACAACCGCAGGGGTCGGATTCTATCATGCGGGTGTCGAACAAGGCTGGTGGGAAGGCCCATCAACATGCACTTCTGGTGATATTGGAGGCCTCAGCGCCGAAGAACTGATGAACCAGATCATGTCCGCCCCATTAGCGCGCTGTGATGAAATTCCATGGGAAATGTTCGGGATATCAATGGCCGGTTGGAATGGATTGTTCTCGGCGGGTCTGGTCCTGGTCTGGATCGCAGCTTGGCGCGTGCGTTAGGTGTTATTGCTGATCCAATTCGGCATCCCAGTATAGGAAATCAATCCAGCTATCATGCAGATGGTTAGGTGGAAACTTACGGCCAATATTTCTAAGGGCTTCAGCGTCCGGCTGACGCGGCGGTTTGCTCAGAGACATTCTGGCCTGCCGAAGCGACTTTGACCCCTTACGCAGATTGCATGGGCTGCAGGCTGCCACGACGTTCTGCCAACTGGTCACACCTCCGGCAGCGCGCGGGACGACGTGATCAAAGGTCAGTTCTCCGCGGCTTCCGCAGTACTGGCATTTGAATTCGTCCCTCAAAAATAAATTAAAGCGCGTGAAGGCCACGCGCTTTCTGGGTTTTACATAATCTTTCAGGACAACGACCGAAGGTATTCGAATTTCGGTGCTCGGGCTTCGGACGACCTCGTCGTACTCGGCCACAATATCCACCCTGTCCAACCAGGCCGCCTTGATCGCCTCTTGCCAGGGCCACAGGGATAACGGGTAATACGACAGCGGGCGATAATCGGCGTTCAGAACCAATGCCGGATGATGCCTTAGCGCACCGGGTTCCCTGACAAATTCGGTCCTGAAGTCTCCGTCCATAACAGAATCGCTCCTCGCTCTGTACTGCCCGTTTGTGACATCAGAGCGGGGAACACCCGCCCCGGCCTTAACTTAACTATATATCGTGTTAAAACTCTGACAAGTCCCGATTTTACACAACATCTCGAGTAATGCTTAGGCCGATTCCGTAACAGTTAGGTAACATTTATCCACAGGTTGCGCTGCCGTGGTCTGGGCGGTATGGCGGGGGCATGTCTTGGTTTATCCGCTTTAACAAACCTTATGATGTGTTGCCGCAGTTCACAGACCGCGCCAATGCGGATTCACCTCGCAACACGCTGTCGGATTTCATCGATCTGCCCGGCGTCTATCCTGCCGGGCGTTTGGATCGGGACAGCGAGGGTTTGATGCTGCTGACCGACAATGGGAAGTTGCAGGCACAGATATCCGATCCCAAGCACAAGATGGCCAAAACCTACTGGGTTCAAGTCGAGGGTATCCCGGATGGGGCCGTGCTGAAGGCACTGCGCGATGGGGTTGAGCTAAAGGACGGGCTGACACGCCCTGCCAAGGCCCGTCTGATTGACGAGCCCGAAGGCTTATGGCCGCGAAACCCGCCAATACGCGCCCGCCAGACCGTACCGGACAGTTGGGTCGAACTGACCATACGCGAGGGCCGCAATCGTCAGGTTCGCCGGATGACCGCAGCAGTCGGGCATCCAACCCTGCGCCTGATCCGTGCACGGATCGGCGACTGGTTTTTGGACGGCCTTGACCCCGGTCAGTGGGATAGCCTGCCGATGCCTTCAATAAGTGCAGCGCCAGCACGCAAACGCGACCGACGTCCGCGTCGATGACAAAAACTGCGTGATGTGATATACTTACGGCATGAAAGTCACACCAGACATTCCTGCCCCGTCGGCGATCCTTGAAGCCGCACTTTATGTCGACGATCTAGACGCGGCCGAGGATTTCTACGGTCAAATACTGGGCCTCGAAAAGATTCAGCGCGCAAACAACCGCCATGTCTTCTATCGGATCGGCGGGTCAGTCCTGTTGTTGTTCATTGCCGACGAGACCGAGAAACCACCGAGCAACCCGGAACTTCCGGTCCCACCACATGGCGCTCGCGGCTCCGGTCACGTATGTCTTGTCCTCACCCGCGACGAGATCGCAGTGATGCGCAAGCACCTGTTGGACTGGAACATCCCTATCGACGCCGAATTTGACTGGCCCAATGGGGCCATGTCGCTGTATGTACGAGACCCGGCGGGCAATTCGGTCGAGTTCTCAGAAGGTTGGTTGTGGGACTGACCGGCTAGCGCAGCGGCTGCTTTTCGCCCTCGATCACGCGGTAGATCTCGCTTGAGGTCACGCCGACCTCACCCAATTCAGCCTGAAACGCGGCCATATGCGGGGTCGCAAAGTGGGCTTCCAGCGCAGTCTGATCCTGCCATTCTTCGTAAACCCGAAACCGGGTCGCATGGCCCAGTACCTGGCTGAACTCATAGATCATGCATCCTGGCTCTTTCAGGGTTTCCGCGACCATTTTCTGCGCAGCAATCGAGGCTTTTTCAACGCCTTCTTCGGCAACTTCCACAATACCCGTCACGATCAGCATCAAATGCTCCTATGGTAGACGCCCAGAGATCAGAGGCTGAGCTTATCCCGCATGAATGCCAGTGCAACACTCAAGCCATCCGGAGCGATCCCGTGGCCGGTGCCTTTCATCACATGGGCGTAGACCTCTTTGAAACCAGCGGCCTGCAACGCCTCAGCCGCCTCAGGCAGCGATTGCGGCGGCACCACATCATCGGCATCGCCATGCACCAGCAGCACTGGCATCCGACTGACGGTTTCGTCCGGCAACAAGTCAGGTTCCAACAACCGACCCGAGAACGCGACAATTCCGGCCACAGGATCTTCACGGCGCGGGGCGACATACAGGCTCATCATCGTACCCTGGCTGAAACCGAACAGCACAACCTGTTCGGGCAGGACATCCTCGTCAACCATCAGCGCGTCGAGGAACGCGTTGAAATCCTCGACGGCCATTTCCATACCACGGCGGGCCTCTTCTTCGGACGAGCCATCAATCCACGGAATCGGAAACCATTGAAACCCATTGGGCATACCTGGGATCTGTTCCGGCGCGTCGGGTGACACGAACAGAGTATCCGGCAGATGTTCCCCCAGCGGATCGGCCAGCCCCAAAAGGTCAGCCCCATTGGCGCCATAACCATGAACGAACACAACGACCGAGCGTGTATCCCCCGAAACCGGCTCTTTTCGGAGCGCATTCAAAACTCGTGTCATCTGATCCCTTCTCTGTCTTTTGCGACCCGGTAATAGGCCCACAGCACCCGCGCCGCAACCGATCGCCAGGGCGACCATGCTTCAGCCATCTGACGTAACTCTTTGTCTTTTGGTCGTTCTGGCAGGTCGTAAAGAATTCGAGCCGCCTCCTGCAGTGCCAGATCACCCGGCGCAATCACATCGGCGCGACCCAGCGAAAACATCGCATAAATCTCGGCGGTCCAGACACCGATTCCCGGTACCTCGGTCAGAATTGCGACCACCTCGTCATCCGGGGCATCACGAAGTGCTTTGTAGTCGATCCGCGCTTCGGCCAAGGCTCGGGCATAACGGATTTTCTGACGACTGAGACCCACGGCCCGCAGATCTTCATCCGTGGCCCACATGATCTTGCGCGGGCCGGTCAGTTTTGCGTCCTGCAACCGCTTCCATATCGCATTTGCTGAGGCCACACTGACCTGTTGGCTGACAATGGCGCTGAGCAGTTGGGCAAACCCGTCAGGCTTGCGCCTGAGCGGCAGAGGGCCGGTTTGCTCCATCGCATAGGCCATACGGGGGCATGCCCCTGCCAGCCATTCGGCCCCTTCACTCACGCAGTCCGGGGTTTCGATGATGCGTCCGACGGACATGCGCTCTCCGATAAGTGATCCTCGTCCGCACGTTAGGCGGATGTGCCGCATATGCAAGCCGCTTGTGCCTAGTCTCAATCGTAGATAACCATTCGCCCATGACAATGATCGCTGCCACCCCCGACGACAGTCAGGCCAAACGAAACGTCGCCGTTCTGGTGGCGGCCCAGGCGATCTTGGGTGCGCAGATGCCGATCATGTTCATTGTCGGCGGATTGGCCGGGCAATCGCTGGCCAGCAACGCCTGCCTCGCGACGCTGCCGATTTCACTGATCGTTCTGGGTTCGATGCTGGCGGCCACGCCGATCTCGGCCATCATGCAACGCTGGGGACGCCGTGCAGGGTTCCTTGTAGGCTCCACAGCGGGTGCTGCCGGTGGCATTATCGGGGCTTACGGCCTCTATCTCGGCTCATTCCCTGTGTTCCTTGTCGGCAGCTTCCTGACCGGCATCTATATGAGCGCACATGGCTTCTATCGCTTTGCGGCAGCCGACACCGCTTCTGATGCGTTCCGCCCCAAGGCAATTTCTTACGTCATGGCCGGGGGGCTCGCGGCGGCCATCATTGGACCACAGATCGTAAAGCTGACCTCGCAAGCCTATGTGATCCCGTTTCTGGGCACTTATTTGGCTGTGATTGCAATCAACGTACTGGGTTCTGCCCTTTTCTTCTTTCTTGATATTCCCACTCCACCCAAGCCTACCGAGGATGAACCCAAGGGCCGCAAGCGGCTGGAGCTGCTAAAAACCCCGCGTATCGCAGTGGCGATCATCTGCGCGATGGTTTCTTACGCGCTTATGAACCTTGTGATGACATCTACACCTTTGGCCGTTGTCGGATGCGGATATACTGAAGGCGATGCGGCAGATATCGTAACCAGCCACGTACTGGCGATGTATATCCCCAGCTTTTTCACCGGCCACCTAATTACAAGATTTGGCGTTGAAAAGATCGTGGCCCTTGGTCTGGCCATCCTCGGCGGCGCGGGCCTTGTTGCTCTGCAGGGTGTAGATCTGGGTAACTTTTTCGTCGCCCTCATCCTACTGGGCATCGGCTGGAACTTTGGATTCATCGGCGCCACCAGCATGCTCGCCGACTCGCACGAAGTGCACGAGCGTGGGCGGATGCAGGGCCTAAATGACCTGATGGTCTTTGGCGGCGTCACCTTTGCGTCGTTGGCGTCGGGTGGGCTGATGAATTGCTCGGGCGGCTCAGCGGTCGAGGGCTGGACAGCCGTGAATTTAGCAATGATCCCGCTGCTGACACTGGCAGGAGGCGCGCTGTTGTGGCTGGTGCTAAGGCCGTCAGACCCTCAAACTGCCTGACTTACCAGCGCCCTGTCGCGGCTGTCTTCATCAAAGAGAACCGACGGCGAATTTCGCCTTGTGCCAAGGCACCCGCAGCCACACGTTCTGGCCGTGCCAAGGCCGCCTGCAGCACCCATTCTGTCTGCCACCCTGCAAAGAGTGCAGGCCGTGCTGCCGCCGATATTTCGCCACGTGCAGATCGCGCACGCGCCAACCGGTCCAACGCTTTCTGCGCCAAAGCCCGAACACCATCCTGTGTGCCGTCTAACAATGGGATACGACCTCGCGACTCGAGCTCAGGAATAGCACGCATCCAATTCGCAATCCCGGCCGCATAACCAAAATTTCGAAGAACAGTCTCATCCGACGCACCCAAAGCCTGCGCCGACACCACCATCAACGATCCTGCGCTGTGGTCGATATAGGAGTCAAAATGCTCCTCATCATCAAACGGATCGCGGTATATATCCCAACGCCTTACGGCGACATATTCATCCAATTGCGCCGCCAGATGCGGTGAGAGTATCCGCGACAACGGCGTGACAACTTCGTGCCGACGAACGGATGGACCTTCGGCAATTTCCTGCAAGGCATCGCGCCACCATTGCAGCCGCATCTCAGCGATCATGCTCTCCTGAGTCACCCACGGGGCGCGGGCCACTTCGACGTTCAGCGCATAGATCGGGAACAGGACAGCCCGTGCCTCGACCGGTGCGGCCATGGCCGCCATAAAGCGATCAGGATCGGCCCGATGCACCAGTTCTGCACAAGCCTTGATGTCGTCGTCGAACTCCACCTTATTCGGCTGCCGCGGACTGCGGGGCGCAATCGTTCACCAGTTTCCACTGGATCGCGTCCAATAGCGCCTCGAACGAGGCATCGATTATGTTCGCGCTGACACCGACAGTGGACCAGCGCCGTCCCTGCCCGTCTTCGCTATCGATGATCACGCGAGTCACCGCCTCGGTCCCACCTTGAGTGATGCGCACCTTGAAGTCGACCAGACGCATATCCGACAGTATCTGCGAATACTGTCCCAAATCCTTGGCCAAGGCCTTCGCCAACGCGTTCACCGGGCCGCGATCACTGCCGCTTTCATCCAGCGACTCACTGACCGACAGCTTCTTCTCGCCATCCACTTTCACAACAACAACCGCCTCTGACAGGCTAACCATCTTGTTGTATTTGTTCTTCCGGCGCTCAACGGTGACCTTATAGCGCTTGACCTCAAAGAACTCGGGCAATTGCCCCAACTCATCCCGCGCCAACAGCTCGAAACTGGCCTGCGCGGTGTCATAGGAATAGCCCTCGGCCTCGCGCAGTTTGATCCGCTCAAGGATGCGTCCCAATGCCGGATCACCCGCCTCAACGGCCAATCCCGCATCGGTCAGACGTTTGCGCAGGTTCGATTGACCAGCCTGATTCGACATCGGAATGATGCGCGCATTCCCGACGCTTGCAGGATCGATATGCTCATAGGTCGTTGGATCCTTGAGGATCGCGCTGGCATGCAGCCCGGCCTTATGGGCGAACGCCGACGCGCCGACATAGGCGCTCTGCTTGCTGGGCACGCGGTTCAGGATGTCATCCAACATCCGGCTGATCCGGGTCAGCCCAGCCAAAGCCTCGGGCTTCACGTTAACCTCATAGCGTGAAGCATAGGGTTCTTTCATCATCAGTGTCGGAATCAAAGCGGTCAGGTTGGCGTTACCGCAACGCTCTCCCAACCCGTTCAGAGTGCCCTGAATCTGCCGCGCACCCGCGTCGACGGCAGCCAGAGAACAGGCCACTGCGTTTTCGGTATCATTGTGGGTGTGAATGCCCAATCGGTCCCCCGGCAGACCGGCCGCAATCACCTCAGACACGATCCGCCCGACCTCGGCGGGCAACGCGCCGCCATTGGTATCGCACAAGACGACCCACCGTGCACCGGCGTCAAGCGCTGCACGACAGACCTCAACCGCATATTCCGGGTTGTCCTTATAGCCATCAAAGAAATGTTCGGCATCGAACAAGGCCTCACGCCCCTGCGCCACGATATGCGCGACCGAAGCCCTTACGTTCTCAGTGTTTTCCTCCAACGAGATGCCAAGCGCATGAGTCACATGGTAATCATGTGACTTTCCCACCAGACAAACGGCTGGCGTTCCGGCATTCATGACGGCCGCCAAAACGTCATCATTCTCTGCCGACCGACCAGAGCGTTTGGTCATCCCAAACGCGGTCATACAGGCCGAGGTCTTGGGAGCGCTCTCAAAAAACGCACTGTCGGTCGGGTTCGCCCCGGGCCAACCGCCTTCGATATAATCGAGACCCAATGCATCCAACGCCTGCGCGATCTGCACTTTCTCAGCGGTCGAGAACTGCACGCCCTGCGTCTGCTGCCCGTCGCGCAAGGTGGTGTCGTAGAGGTAGAGGCGGGTTTTGGTCATGTGTTTGGCTCTTTGGCTTTTTTCCGGCAATTGCGCAATTGATCAGAGAAGAAGACGCTTATCAGATGACTCACTCAAGCTTCAGCAATCAACTCGTCGTAGTGCTTTTGTAGCCCTTCGCGATGCTTTGCCATGCGCAGTAGTGTTTGCGCCCAATGATTCTCTCTGGCCTTCTCAGAATCCGATTCCGAAACTTTGCCGGTACTAGATCGGACAACATTTACTCGAGATAGGATGGGTAGAAGCTCCCACTCGTAACCATCGTTTGTATCTTTTACACTGAAACCAAAATTGGCGAGATCCTTGTCCCTCATCTGGTCTGCCCAACTGAAAAATAGACCACCCTTTTCTTTCTCGCCGCTCTTCATCCAAATCCTTGCCTGTGCTTTGAATTCAGAACGCAGCAGCATCCAATTTTTAATTTCTTCGGCAAAATAGGATTTGTCCACAGCACCTGCATCTGCCCAACTACCCATGTCATTGGACAAAAGTCCAACAACTTGCGCACTTGCGAGCAGCCTCGCAGCGTCTCCGTCCGCAGCCAGCCGGTGGAGTTCCGTAATAGCACCTGCCGTATTCAAATCATCCGCAAGCGCATCGATTACCGCAGGTGCCGCGGTGGCGGCGGGCTCGATGCCCGCTGTCAGCGCCCGCCACTTGCGCAACGTTACCTCGGCCTCACGCGCCTTCTTCTCGGTCCAGTCCATCGGCTTGCGATAATGGGTCTGAAGGAAGACAAACCGGATCACTTCACCAGGCACACCTTGCTCCAACAGATCATGCACAGTGAAGAAATTGCCCAGAGATTTGGACATTTTCTTGCCCTCGACCTGCAGCATCTCATTGTGCATCCAGACGCGCGCGAATTCTCCATGCGGATGTGCGCATTTGCTCTGAGCAATCTCATTTTCATGATGCGGGAACATCAGATCGTTGCCGCCGCCATGAATATCAAAGCTCTCGCCCAACAGCTCATAGCTCATAGCCGAGCATTCAATATGCCAACCCGGACGCCCCCGACCCCACGGGCTGTCCCAACCGGGCAACTCATCGGTCGACGGCTTCCATAGAACAAAGTCCATCGGGTTTTTCTTGTATGGAGCGACTTCAACCCGTGCACCGGCAATCATGTCATCGACCGAACGGCCAGACAGCCTGCCATAGTCTTCTTTCCAACTGTCGACCGCAAACAGGACATGACCCTCGGCAGCATAAGCATGCCCCTTGGAAATCAGGTTCTCGATCATCGTAATCATCTGCGCGATATACTGTGTCGCGCGCGGCATTTCCGTGGGCTCCATCGCCCCAAGCGCGCCCATATCATGCAGATACCAACCTATGGTCTCGTCCGAGCGTTCCTGAACCAATTGCTCCAGAGAGCCTTCGGCACCGGCCTGTTTTCGCGCCAAAGCGGTAGCGTTGATCTTGTCGTCCACATCGGTGAAATTGCGCACATAGGTCACGTGATCCGCACCATAAACGTGCCGCAGCAGACGATAGAGCACGTCGAACACCACCACGGGCCGCGCATTCCCAAGATGGGCGCGGTCATAAACCGTCGGACCACAGACATACATCCGCACATTGCCTGGATCGATCGGCACGAAATCCTCTTTCGTCCGTGTCCTCGTGTTGTGCAGTTTGATCGTCGTCATCGGGTCGTGCTCCTGAAACAGCATGTTCGTCACGCGTTGGCGCGGGCTTAGCAACTTGTCTCAGGGATGAAAACGAAAGAAACCGGCCCGCTTGATAAATCAGCAGGTAATGCAGCAAATAATGATGCAGGTTTTCTGGTTCATGCGCCGTGGGTAGCACGAGTACTGCGCTGAGCCAAGCCTTGAGTTTTGCCTGCGGTATCGGCACTCTGCCTCTCATGAGCCGTGAATACGTCAATTCCATTTGCGCTGAACTGCCAGGGGCCGAGCTTTCCGATCCCTGGGGAGGAGGTCACGACGCCTGGAAAGTGGGCGGCAAGATGTTCGCCTGCGTCGGCTCAGTCGGGGATGGCGTGTCAGTCAAGACACCTGACATTGAGACAGCCCAAATGCTGATCGATGCCGGAGTTGGGATCAAGGCACCATACTTCCATCGCAGTTGGGTTTGTCTGCCCTGGTCCACAGATTTTGAAGAAATGAGCCATCGCCTTGTATCATCCTACGACATCATACGCGCGTCGCTCCCCAAGAAAGTTCAAGCAACTTTAACCGATCGTTTCTGATTGGTGGTTTTGAAGAGCGCGAAGTGGTTTATTCAACCTACCTAAAGCGTTTGTTAAAAGCGGAATGTAGTGCGCAGGTTGAAGACGTTTGCGTCAAGATTCCCACCTGACTGAGGAACATTCTCAAAATCCTGTCTTAGCGCCTCGCCGCTGATCACGAAGCGATCACCCAGAGGATAAGCTACACCGATGCCGTATACTGCTGCCGTGTCGCTATCACCCGATGTGCTAGCCCGCGCTGCGCCGACGACGACGTATCCCAGTGCAGAGCCGAAATCGTAGCCACCGCGTAATTTCAAACGCGACATGCTGTCTAAACTGCCCTCCGACTGGCCAAGATCAAGGTTGAGCCAGTTGTATTCCAGTTCACCACCCAACACGAAATTTCCAAAATCGTAGTCGTATCCGATCACAGGGCCAAAACCGACATCGCTTCCGCCAGCATTGCCCGATCCGTCAACATCCGCATAGCCGAAACTGAAACCTGCATATGCTCCGGTCCAGTCTTCTGCCAATACCGGCCCGACACCTGCGAACAGCGCGATGACGAGTGCGGCAATCGTTGACTTCATCAAGCCCTCCAATAAACCAGAAGCGGTCCATAAAATAATGCGGAGATATCCGACAGAAGGACAATCCGCACCGACTTCCAATTCAAACCAACAGTTGTCTCAAAATTAACTAGGGATAGGTTAACAGATTTTTAGTGTAACGGAAAAAAAACATTTCTGTATATCAATTTAACCTGTTCCCATCGCCGGTGAAATTTTTGCGCGGAAATTCATTTGCAGGTCGCAAACAGAACAGATTGTGACGCTGAGCGTTGAAAATATGAACTCAGTTAGATTGGAACACAATGCACAACGAAGTTTGGAAAATACGTCTGGTCAGCCGCACCATCGGAGCGGATCGTGGACGTGCGGCACGAGGGCGACCAGCAGCGGTCTGAGTTCACTCAACCCAATACGCATTTCTTCGACCGGATTCCAAAATGAACGAACAAACCCGAAACTCATCCCGTAGCGGTGGCCGCGCTGCACGCCGTGCAGCCCGCGCCTCGGCCCTGCCAGAGCATTTGCGCCCTATTCGACCCGGCATGGAGGGTGGAACGCTGAAGGTTCTGACTCTGCACCAGATTGAGCGTATCCATGAGGCCGCATTGACTGCGCTGGAAACTATTGGACTTGCCGATGCGCCACAAAGCGGGATCGATTATCTGGTGGCCGCCGGTTGTTCCCTGGGCGACGATGGCCGCATCCGCTTCCCGCGTGCATTGGTCGAAGACACTATCGCCAAAGCAAATCGTTCGGTCACGCTGTACAGCCGGGATGGAAAGTCCGATCTGGAGCTGTCGGGAAACCGGGTTCACTATGGAACGGCCGGGGCGGCGGTCAGCATGGTCGATGTGCACGGGCAGGAATATCGCGATTCGACCCTTCAGGATCTCCACGATGCATCCCGCATCTGTGAACAGCTTGAAAACATTCACTTTGTTCAACGTCCTATGGTGTGCCGCGATATTGCGGACAACCTCGAGATGGACCTGAACACGGTCTACGCCACCACTTCCGGTACGTTCAAACACATCGGCACATCTTTCACTGAACCCAGCCATGTCGCACCCGCGATTGAAATGCTGCACATGATTGCAGGCGGAGAGGACAAGTGGCGCGAACGGCCTTTCATGTCCAACTCCAACTGTTTTGTTGTTCCACCGATGAAATTCGCCACCGAAAGCTGCGAGGTGATGGAGGAGTGCATCAAGGCTGGCATGCCGGTTCTGCTGCTGTCCGCCGGCATGGCCGGAGCCACAGCACCCTCGACAGTTGCCGGGGCGATAGCGCAAGCCACGGCTGAATGTCTGGCCGGTTTGGTTTATGTAAACGCCGTAAAGCCCGGTGCGCCTGCGATTTTTGGCACCTGGCCATTTGGGTTGGATCTGCGCACCGGTGCAATGTCTATTGGCTCTGGGGAACAAGCCCTGCTGACCGCTGGTTGCGCCCAGATGCACCATTTCTATGACCTGCCTGGCGGAGCCGCCGCCGGTGCCTCAGACGCGAAACTGCCTGATATGCAGGCCGGTTGGGAACAGATGTGCTCGAACGTCATGGCCGGACTTTCGGGCCTGAATATGGTTTATGAGGCCGCAGGCATGCACGCCTCATTGCTGGGCTTCTGCCATGAGAGCTTAATCCTAAGCGACGATCTGATCGGACAAGCGCAGCGCTGCGTACGTGGAATCGAAGTGTCGGATGAAACTCTGGCGCTGGATCAAATGGCCGAGGTTTGCATGGGCGGCCCGGGTCACTATCTAGGGACAGATGCGACCTTGGGCCGTATGCAGGCGGACTACGTCTATCCAACCTTTGGCGACCGTTCGTCTCCAAAAGAATGGGTTGAACTTGGAAAACCTGATCTGATCGAGAAAGCGGTGAAGCGGAAAGATGAGATTCTGGCGGTGCCATCCCCGGCCAGATTTGATCCTCTGCTGGATGCCGAACTCCGCGACAAGTTTAACATTCACTTGCCTGCGTAACCTACTGAAATATAGGCGGCCCGAATAAATCGGGCCGCCATTTTTCTAAGTGGATCAACCGTTGGAGGGCGGCAACAGTCCTGCCTGTTGGGCGATTGTGATCTCATCCTGATCAAGCGCGCCGTCGCCGTTTGCGTCCATCTGCGCGAAACCCTCGGCGTCAACCTCTGGCACAACGGCCTGAACCTCGTCGATTGTCAGCACGCCATCGCCGTTGGTGTCAGCTGCGTTCTGGGCCAACACCAATGTCGGCAGTCCAAGTGCCAGCGCCGATATTACGGCCAATTTCTGCGGTTTCATATTTGCCTCCTGAGTGTGTCTTCTTAAGTGTTTGTGTCCGGACAAGCGCCAAAAGAAAGCCACCCAAAGGGCAAGTCACCCGCTCCGATTGATTTTGCTCCATTCGGGCCAATCTCTGCGTGTTTGCCCGAGTCGCATCTGCGGAGGTTTGCCGGGCAAAATGGCCCACACAGGTTTCGGCAACTCTTGCCCGACCCGGGCGAGATAATCTGGCAATCCTCTGCTCAAAAACCGACTCGCACTTGAAAAAAGAAAGGGGGCCGAAGCCCCCTGTCAGTTTCGCCTTCCAGGCTCATTTCGTTGACCGCCCGGTGTTTTTTTGCCTGCGGCCTGGACTGCGCATGGGACGAGCGCACCCGCCCCGTGAGAGAGTGGGAGGGAGCAAATATTCCGCCCCACCCTGTTCCCGGCCAACACGGGCATGTCGGCCGAGTGGACCAAGGCATCGATGGTAAGTCTCAGCGCCTTGCTCCGTATTCGTCGGGGTCGGTACCTGTGGCATCTATCCGACCCCTGCACCCCGGGTTGCCGGGGCGCTAAACTCAGCTACACCCGCTTGTCGCGCCGCAAGTGTTGCATTTCATGCAGGTGCCGTTGCGCACCAGCGTGTAGTTTCCACATTCCCCGCAGGGATCACCCTCGTATCCTTGCATCTTTGCTTTGGTGCGGGCGTCCATTCCTGTCGCAACCGCCGTTTCAGCAGGAGCTTCGAATGTCGCTGCGGTCTCCGCCATACCGGTCACGTCGGCTTGACCACCGTTGAAGACCATCAGATCCTGTGGCAGACGCTTACGCAGATAGCCGGTCGAGCTGATTTGTTTCAACACTTCCAATGACTTGGTCGCCGCAGTTTCACTGATTTCTGAAACATTCGAAAGACCGTCTTCTTCGCCCCTACCCAAATCATCGAAGGTTGCGCCTTCTGGCTTCACATGGGCCAGATCGGTGCGGTCCAGATAGGACACGGCCAACTCGCGGAATATGTAATCCAGGATCGACGTTGCGTTCTTGATCGAGTCGTTGCCCTGAACCATCCCCGCCGGTTCGAACTTGGTGAAGGTGAAGGCGTCGACAAACTCCTCCAGCGGCACGCCGTATTGCAGACCGACTGACACGGCGATGGCAAAGTTGTTCATCATCGCTCGGAAGCCAGCACCTTCCTTGTGCATGTCGATGAAAATCTCACCCAGCTTGCCGTCTTCGAACTCACCGGTGCGCAGATAGACCTTGTGGCCGCCAACGATCGCCTTTTGGGTATAACCTTTGCGGCGATGCGGCAGTTTTTCGCGATGGCTGCGGATCATTTCCTTGACCACAACCTTCTCGATTACCTTCTCGGCCAGAACGACGGCTTTTTCCTGTGTCGAACCGCTTTCCAGCACTTCCGCCGCCTCATCGTCATCCTCGACCAGTGCCGCGGCTAGAGGTTGGGACAGTTTCGAGCCATCACGATAAAGCGCGTTGGCCTTCACACCCAGCGACCACGAAAGCTCATAAGCCTTTTGGCAATCCTCGATGGTCGCGTCATTCGGCATATTGATCGTCTTGCTGATTGCGCCCGAGATGAAACTTTGCGCTGCAGCCATCATTGTAATGTGGCTATCAACGCCAAGGAAACGCTTGCCTTTTTTGCCGCACGGGTTGGCGCAGTCGAAGATCGAATAGTGCTCTTCCTTCAGATGCGGTGCGCCTTCCAGCGTCATGGTTCCGCACACATGGTCGTTGGCCGCGTCGATATCTGCCTTGGTAAAGCCCAGATGACGCAGCAGGTCGAAGGTCGGGTCATTCAGCTTGGTCGCCGGGATGCCCAGAACGCCGGTGCAGAAATCCTCGCCCAGTGTCCACTGGTTGAAGACGAACCGGATATCAAAAGCACTTTCCAGCGCGGCGTCCACCTTGGCCAGTTCGTTGGGGCCAAAGCCGTGGCCGGTCAGCGAGGTGTGGTTGATCCCCGGCGCGTTGCCGATGGTGCCGTGACCAACCGCGTAACCCACGATTTCTTCGATCTGAGCCGAGGAATAACCCAGCTTTTCCAGCGCCGAAGGCACCGAGCGGTTGATGATCTTGAAGTAGCCACCACCGGCCAGCTTTTTGAACTTGACCAGCGCAAAATCGGGCTCGATTCCAGTCGTGTCGCAATCCATCACCAGACCGATTGTGCCGGTGGGAGCGATCACGGTGGCCTGCGCGTTGCGGTAGCCGTTCTTCTCACCAAGGCTCAACGCCTCATCCCAGGCCGACATGGCCAGATCGACCAGACGCTTGTCCGGGCAGTTGCCATGGTCCAGAGGCACTGGCTTCACCGCCAGCTTCTCATACCCCTCGGTCACGCCCTGCGACGCGCGGCGGTGATTGCGAATGACGCGCAGCATGTGGTCTGCGTTACGCTCATACCCTTTGAACGGTCCCAGCTCACCAGCGATCTCGGCCGAGGTCGCATAAGCCACACCGGTCATGATCGCAGTCAGCACGCCACAGATCGCCCGACCCTCATCCGAGTCATAGCTGTAGCCCATGTTCATCAGCAGGCCGCCGATATTGGCATAACCCAGACCCAGAGTGCGGAAGTCATAGGACAGCTGCGCGATTTCCTTCGACGGGAATTGCGCCATCGTCACCGAGATTTCCAGCGTCAGGGTCCACAGACGCGAGGCGTGCATATAGTCGGCTGCCTGGAATTCACCGTCCTTGAGGAAAGTCAGCAGGTTCATCGACGCCAGGTTGCAAGCCGTGTCATCGAGGAACATGTACTCCGAACACGGGTTCGAGCCGCGAATTTCACCATCTTCGGGGCAAGTGTGCCATTCGTTGACGGTATCGTGGAACTGGATGCCCGGATCGGCGCAGGCCCAAGCGGCGTGGCCGACCTTCTCCCACAGATCGCGCGCTTTGACGGTGCGGGCAACCTTGCCGTCGGTACGGTTTATCAGTTCCCAATCGGCGTCTTTCTCAACGGCAGTCAGAAACGCGTTGGTCACTCGGATCGAGTTGTTCGAGTTCTGGCCAGAAACCGAGCTGTAGGCTTCCGAATCCCAGTCCGTGTCATAGGTCGGGAATTCGATGCTGTCGTGGCCCTGCTTGGCGTAATCCAGCACGCGCTTGATATAAGTCTCGGGGATTGCAACCTTTTTCGCCTCGCGAACCGCTTTCTTCAGTCTGTCATTCCTATTGGGATCATACGCATCATCCTGCGCGCCGTCCCAGCTGCGGATGGCCTCGAAAATGCCATTCAGCATCTTCTCGTGCATCTTTGATCCGGCAACGATCGAGGCCACCTTCTGCTCTTCGATCACCTTCCATTCGATGAATTGCTCGATGTCCGGGTGATCTGCATCGACGATCACCATCTTTGCTGCCCGACGGGTTGTCCCGCCTGATTTGATCGCGCCAGCGGCGCGGTCGCCGATCTTGAGAAAGCCCATCAGGCCCGAGGATTTACCGCCACCCGACAACGCCTCGCCTTCTGCGCGCAGATGGCTGAAGTTGGTCCCGGTACCAGAGCCGTATTTGAACAGGCGCGCCTCACGCACCCACAGATCCATAATGCCACCCTCGTTCACCAGATCATCGTCCACTGACTGGATAAAGCACGCGTGCGGTTGCGGATGCTCATAGGCGGATTTCGATTTAGTCAGCTTGCCGGTTTTGTAATCAACATAATGGTGCCCCTGCGCCGGACCATCGATACCATAGGCCCAGTGCAGACCCGTGTTGAACCATTGCGGCGAGTTCGGTGCAGCACGCTGGGTCGCCAGCATATAGCGCATCTCGTCGAAATAGGCGCGCGCGTCTTCCTCGGTCGAAAAATAGCCGCCCTTCCAACCCCAATAGGCCCAAGCACCTGCAAGGCGATCGAACACCTGTTTTGAAGACGTCTCACCATCAAATTCAGCGCCGTCTGCGGGGACCGAACGCCACAGGAATTCAGGAACGTCCTTTTCCTTAACCTTCTTCAGCTTGGACGGAACACCTGCTTTGCGGAAGTACTTTTGCGCGATAACGTCGCTGGCGACCTGGCTCCACTTTGCGGGAACCTCGATTTCGTCCAGACGAAAAACGATAGTACCGTCGGGATTGCGAATCTCGGATGTTGCAGACACAAAATCCAGATCGGCATATGCATCCTGTCCAGGTTTGGTGAATTTTCTTTCAATTTTCATGTCCGCTGCCCCAGCTACGATCTGTCCAAATTTTAGTACCCGGCACAAAATCTTGATGTCGCGGTGTGCCGCCCGCCCTGCCGTAATATTGAGACGCAAGGGACCAAGCGCTGCCGATAACAGCGCAGAACCGTAAATACGGTTTCACGTCAAACTGGTTTGCATTCCGTCCCTCGTCCGATGCCTTTTCTGGTTATTGCTACCAGATTTAGTGGCTCGTCTTTCGGCCCATACAATCTGACGTATATTCCCATAGATGGTCAACGGGCTTTTTCAGTCATTTTTGGAATCTTTTAGCTTGACCTGATCTGACGAACCGGCGGTTTCTTGCCGGATCGCGATTCCTCCACAGGCCTGTCCCCGGATACCAATCAATCTGCGCTCGATGCGTCAGAGTGATTTCTCTTTTTTTCCGCCACAGTTAGAGGAAATTGATCAACCTGTCCGACATTAAGGACATATTCAGAGAATCATCGTCACCGCAACGTGGCGCGTGCCATAGTTTGTAAATCACGACATTTCTGGATGGGAAATCTATTCAACATGCGTTTGACTTCGTTGTTAACTATTATGGGCTTAATCGTGTCCTGCACAGCACAGGACGTTCCGCCTGCGTCTCGTAGCGCTCAATTCGATGGGTACCCGCAGAACCTGTTCAATTCCTTCAAGACAGACTGCGCTGGCCCTGGCGATAAATTCGTCAAATCCGGGACAAGCAGTTTTGAATGTCGCGAAATACTCTCGCCCGAGGCGACAGCCTATCTGATTCTCAATTTTGATGGATATTCTCAAAATCTGCCAAAGATCGTGACGCGGCTAAGTTCAGCAAAGAATCAAGCAGGCTACCGTGTGGATGCCGAATTGTTTTTTATCATTCCCCAAAAAAGCGGAAGCACACTTAAGATTCCAATCGAAAGCGATGAATTGGACAGGGATTTTTCCAGACTCTACACCGACTATGGCGGAACGCCGGTGTAAGAGTGGAAATGGTCGGGGCGGCAGGATTCGAACCTACGACCCCCTGTACCCAAAACAGGTGCGCTACCAGACTGCGCCACGCCCCGGACCGTGCGCCTTCCTAAACGCGCCGATCTGATTTGAAAAGCCCTAACAGGGCCAAATTGCAGGACCTTGCGAAAAAACTTGGTGGCGCATCTGTGTTCCTGGTCGAATACCATAGCGCGCGGCAAGTCCCGCATTGATTTCAAGCACGGCATAAACCGAATCGCCGCCTTCGATCGGGGTCAGATCGCCAGGGATCGCGCCCTCATGCACGCGGGTGACGGTTCCTGCTTTGTCGGTAAAGATCATGTCCAAAGGGATCAGCGTGTTCTTCATCCAAAACGCCACCCGCTGCGGTGGATCAAAGATGAACAGCATGCCAGAGCGGTTGGGCATACTCTCACGAAACATCAGCCCGCGTGATCGTTCCTGAGGGGTAACGGCCAACTCGATATCAAATCGAACCTGCGCAAGTTCATTTCGCAACTCGACACGGTCAGAACGGCATTCGGCTTGCGCGCCACCACTGATCAGAAATGTCAGGGCCGCTACGAATAATGCTGTTCTCATTCTTTAAGACCTAGGCGTTCAGCGCCGCTTCCCAGGCAAGAACCTGTGCCGCCATCCGTCCGCGCTTTCCGTCAATCACACGCATGGCCAAGGCTTCTCCCGGTTGCAGATCCGCAAGACCTGAACGGCGAAGAACCTCAATGTGCAAGAACACATCTTCGCTGCTTCCGAAGACATTGGCGAAGCCGAATCCCTTGCCTTTGTCGAACCATTTGACACGCGCTGCCTCTAATGGAGCATTGCCGATCACGGTCGGATCAAGCTCCGCAAAGTCGGCCAGCATCATTGTTTCTGCCCGCACGGGTGGATCAACGCTGATCACTTCGACCGCCTGAACACCGCGATCAGTTTTGTGCGTCATAATCTCGATACCAGCACCGTCGGCGACCGAGCTCTGACCAAAATTGCGCAACACATTGACATGCAACAGTATGTCCGGACCGCCATCGTCGGACACAACAAATCCGTATCCCTTTGCGGGATCGAACCATTTAACGTGTCCATGGACGCGATACATGCTGTTCAAATCTTCTGGCACTGTTTTCCCGTTACGATAATAGGCAAGCCGTTAAGGGTTTGTTGTTTATGATATTCACTCGCAAATTCAAGCTGAAAAAAACTATTAATAGCAATCAGTTGCATTTCACGGTACGCGAACATCACGGATTCAACCTCTGCACTTGCCAATCGGAATCGGCGTTACGCCTCTTCCATTGAAACCTGTCATGCAACCTGAAGGCTCCATCAGCCCAGAATTCCACTTCGACAGGTGAAACCCGATACCCTCCCCAGAATTCCGGGCGCGGCGGATTGGGTCCCAACTTTGCCGTCACCTTTGCCACCTCGGCCATCAAAGATGCCCGGCTCTCCAGAGGTTGCGACTGGCGAGAGGCCCAGGCACCCAGACGGCTCTTAAGCGAGCGCGAGGCATAATACGCGTCTGCCCCAGGCCCGTCTTCTTTGCTGACTATACCACGAACTCGAATTTGACGCCGCAAAGATTTCCAGTGCATCACAAATGCCGCTTTATGGGCACTGTCCAGTTCCTGTGCCTTGGCGCTGTTATAGTTCGTATAGAAGACAAATGCGTCTTTTTCGATTTCTTTCAGCAGAACCATTCTTGCATTAGGCAAACCTTCCGAATCCACGGTTGCCAATGCAATCGCGTTCGGATCGTTTGGTTCGGTCTTTTCCGCCTCAGCCAGCCACCGACCCGCGATTTCAAACGGATCAGTCCCGGCAAAGATGCCATTGTGCTCGTTCATTTCCATCCCCTGGAAATAATTAACCCGACCCTAAGGCGAGAACCCGCTGCGGGCAAGAGCGCATGGCCTTGCCGCAGGACAATCAATGGCATAAACCAACTCAACACAATGCGACGACAGGCGGAGAACCGAAGATGTCAAATCAGTTGATGGCCGGAAAACGCGGCCTCATCATGGGACTGGCCAATGACAAATCAATCGCATGGGGGATAGCCCGCGCCTTGTCCGACGCCGGGGCCGAACTGGCCTTTTCCTATCAGGGAGACGCGCTGAAAAAACGTGTCGACCCGCTGGCTGCGCAATTGGGCAGCGAAATCGTTCTGCCCTGCGATGTCAGCGACGAGGAATCGATTGATAACCTTTTCAACTCGCTTGAAGAGAAATGGGGAAGGCTTGACTTTGTTGTTCACGCCATTGGCTTTTCTGACAAGAACGAGCTTCGTGGGCGCTACGTCGACACATCGCGCGCTAACTTCAATCTGACGATGGACGTATCGGTCTACTCTTTTACAGCCGTTATGCAGCGCGCAGAGAAGATGATGGGCGAAGGCGGTAGCGCAGTCACCCTCACCTATTACGGCGCTGAACAGGTCATGCCCCATTATAATGTTATGGGTGTCGCCAAGGCTGCGCTTGAGGCATCGGTCAAGTATCTGGCTGAGGATCTGGGAAAAGACGGTATTCGCGTCAACTCGATCTCGGCGGGTCCAATCAAGACACTCGCAGCCAGCGGCATCGGCGATTTCCGCTATATCATGAAGTGGAACGAGTATAATTCTCCGCTGCGTCGCAACGTGACCATCGATGATGTCGGCAAATCAGCGCTGTACCTGCTGTCAGACCTCAGCAGCGGTGTGACCGGAGAGAATCTGCACGTGGATTCGGGATATCACATCGTCGGAATGAAGGCCGTCGACGCGCCGGATGTTGAAAAAGGATAAAAGACCATGAGCGCCAAGGACCGCCTGCCCCACGAAAAAGGCTTCCACATCAGCTGGGATCAGATTCATCGCGACTCGCGCGCCCTGGCTTGGCGTCTGGATGGGCAAGGCCCAGATGATGGCGCTTGGCGTGCCGTCGTAGCGATCACTCGAGGCGGAATGGCTCCTGCGATGATCGTCAGCCGTGAACTGGATATCCGCACGGTCGATACCGTCAGCGTGCGGTCGTATCACCACCAGTCACAGGGTGAGGCTGAGATTCTAAAAGCCCCCAATGCTGATTTGATGGGCGATGGGACGGGTATCCTGATCATAGATGATCTGGTCGACAGTGGAAAAACGCTTGAACTCGTGCGCGAAATGTATCCCAAGGCGCATTTCGCGACCGTATATGCCAAACCCAAGGGCCGACCCATGGTTGATACCTTTATTACCGAGGTCAGCCAAGACACCTGGATCTTCTTCCCATGGGATATGGCCTTGCAATATGTCGAGCCTTACCGGGGTACCGATTGATCAAGCGTTTTGCTTGAACACCAAAAACACGGACTTTCCATGAATATGACCCGTACCGCCGCCACCTTTGCCCCTCCGGTGATGGAGGCGCGGCGTTGGCTGGACGGGGTCGAGTTTCCTGAAGACCGTCCGCTGATCAATGTCAGTCAAGCGGCTCCGGTCGATCCACCGCCACTGGCCTTGCGGCAAGCTATGGCCGAATTCACAGTCGAACAGGACAGCGCACATCTCTATGGCCCAGTTCTGGGCAATGATGAATTACGGACCGAGCTGGCTGCACAGATCAGCGAACACTACGAAGCAAGAATTAAGGCTAATCAGGTCGCGATTACCTCGGGCTGCAATCAGGCTTTCTCGGCCGTGATCTCGGCGATTACGGATCAGGGTGATGAGGTCATTCTGCCAACCCCGTGGTATTTCAATCACAAAATGTGGCTGGATATGGCCGGTGTCAAAGCCATCGACTTGCCCACCAGTAACGATCTGTTGCCCGACCCCGAGATGGCGCGCGCACTGATCACCAAGAAAACGCGGGCCATTGCATTGGTCACGCCGAACAATCCCGGTGGTGTCGAATACCCATCAGACCTGGTACGCCGCTTCTATGAACTCGCGCAGGAAACAGGGATTCGTCTGTTGGTTGATGAAACCTATCGCGATTTCGACAGCCGATCTGGTGCGCCACATGAATTGTTCCAGCAGCCAGATTGGGACGATACCTTTGTGCATCTCTACTCGTTCTCGAAAGCCTATCGCCTGACTGGGCACCGAGTCGGCGCAATCGCTGCCGGTACACCGCTTTTGTCGGAGATTGAGAAGTTTTTAGACACCGTTGCGATCTGCCCCGGCCAGATCGGTCAATTCGCTGCGCTTTGGGGAATGCAGAACCTGTCTCATTGGGTTGCCGCTGAGCGTGATGAGATTCTAGACCGAAGGGCTGCAATTGCCGAAGGAATGCCTCGGCTAGAGGCAAAAGGCTGGCGTCTTCTGGGGCTGGGTGCTTACTTCGCCTATCTCGAACACCCCTATCAAATCGCATCGGACGATTTGGCCCGGCAGTTGGTGCCTGAGGCGGGCATTCTGCTGTTGCCCGGAACCATGTTCATGCCCGCGCATGACCCGACTGGGAAACAACAGGTCCGCATCGCGTTTGCCAATCTCGATCGCGCCGGAATCGCGCAATTGTTCGACCGTTTGCCGGCCCTGTCCTTCTAAGCTTGCCCCTCGACTGCACGCATCGTATTCAGGGCCGCAACTAGCAGGGCAGACACTCGCCGACCAAACCAAGAGGGCACCATGGCCGCAGGCATGAAAAACCTATCCAAAACCTTTGTCTGGATTCTCATGGGTCTTTTGATGCTGGGCCTTGCTGGCTTTGGCGCCACCAGCCTGACCGGAACCGTGCGTACTGTTGCGCAGGTCGGTGATGAGAGTGTTTCGGTCGACGAATACTTCCGCGAACTTCAGCGCGAAATCAGGGCGGTCGAGGCGCAAACCGGACAGCCAATGCAGATTTCGCAAGCGCACGATCTTGGATTGGACCAATTGGCCTTGGCGCGTCTGATTGCACTGGCCGCGCTGGACAATGAAGTCGGGCAGCTTGGCATTTCGATCGGCGACGAGAACCTGCAGAACGAGATCGTCCAGATACCCGCATTCCAGGGGGTGAACGGTACATTCGACCGCGAAGCCTATCGCTTTCAGCTCGAACAGGTCGGGATGACTGATTCCGAGTTCGAATCGGATTTGCGCAAGGAATCTGCCCGCACAATCGTGCAGGGTGCAGTCATGGGCGGGGTTGAGATGCCGCGTGCTCTGACCGAAGCAATGGCGAACTATGTACTGGCCCGCCGCAGCTTTACCGTGGCGACGCTGTCCGCAGACGCGTTGGAGACGCCCGTGGCAGAACCGACAGAAGATCAGATTCAGACATTCTATGACGAGAACACTGATCTGTTTACACTGCCCCGCACCAAGCAACTGACGTATGCCATTTTGTCACCAGAGATGCTGCTTGATACGATTGAGATCGACGAAGACTCGTTGCGCCGCCTCTACGACCAGCGCGCAGAACAGTATTTCCAGCCCGAGCGCCGTTTGGTCGAACGCCTGACCTATCCCAGCGAAGAAGCCGCAACCGAGGCCCTGGCTCAGCTGGAGGTTGGTGGAGCAGATTTTGAACAACTGGTCCGCGATCGGCAACTTGAGCTGGGCGATGTAGATCTGGGTGACGTCACCCGCGAGGACCTTGGCGATGCCGCTGATGCTGTATTCGCTGCCGAGATCGACGATGTCGTCGGCCCGCTCCCATCTGTTTTTGGTCCAGCCTTGTTCCGGATCAACGGATCACTGGCAGAAAACAATGTAAGCTTTGAAGATGCTGAGCCCGAGTTGCGTGATGAACTTGCCTCAGATCGCGCGCGCCGTCAGATCGAGGCGCAGGCCGAGGACATCAACGACTTGCTTGCTGGCGGCGCAACGCTGGAAGAATTGGTCGATGAGACTGAATTGGAACTGGGCCAGATCGACTGGACCCAGCAAAGCGATGATGGCGTTGCCGCCTATGACGGCTTCCGCGCCGCCGCTGAGGCCGTGCAAGAGGGTGATTTTCCCGAAGTCGCGTTCCTCGAAGACGGTTCAATCTTTGCTTTGCGCCTGAATGAAGTGCTTGAGCCCCGCCCCGAACCGCTTGAAAATGCCCGAGGGCGGGTTGCTGAGGCCTGGACACAAGCAGAGACCGCGAAGGCGCTACAAAATCAGGCAAACTCGGTGCTGACCCAATTGGCGACGGATGGAGATTTCACGGCGACTGGCCTGCCCTTCCGGGTCGAAAACGCCCTGACGCGCACTGCGTTCCTTGAGGATACTCCGGTAGATTTCATGACACAGGTCTTCGAGCTGGAACCGGGTGAATTACGCGTCATTCCCGGAAACGGCACTGCCCTGATCGTGCGCTTGGATGAAGAGCTGCCACCAGCCGAGACCGACGAACAGCGTCAGATGCAGGATGCTCTTGCAGCACAGTTTGACCAGGCACTGGCGCAGAACATCTTTGATATCTATGTGCGCAACGCCCAGACCCGCGCGCGCCCAGTACTGGATCAGCAAGCGCTGAACGCGGTACGGTCAAGCTATTAAAGAGACAGCACATGGCCCTGACCCCAGAATTCGAAACTTTCGCGCGCGCCTATGACGCGGGTGAAAATCAGGTCGTCTATACCCGGCTTGCCGCCGATCTGGATACGCCTGTGTCCTTAATGCTCAAGCTGACGGGCGCACAAAAAGACGCCTTCATGCTCGAATCGGTGACCGGTGGCGAGGTGCGCGGTCGTTACTCGATCATTGGCATGAAACCCGATCTCGTCTGGCGGTGTCATGGCGAAACATCGGCCCTGAACCGGTCGGCCCGGTTTGATGCCGACGCGTTTCAGCCACAGGATGGCAATCCGATGGATAACCTGCGCGATTTGCTGGCCGAAAGCCGCATCGCGCTGCCTGACGATCTACCACAGGCAGCTGCCGGGCTGTTTGGCTATCTGGGCTATGACATGGTGCGGCTTGTGGAATACTTGCCGGATGTGAACCCCGACCCGCTGGGCCTGCCGGATGCGATCATGCTGCGGCCTTCGGTGATCGCCGTATTGGACGGTGTTAAAGGTGAGGTCACTGTGGTGTCTCCGGCCTGGGTCAGCGACGGACAATCCGCTAAAGCCGCATATGCACAAGCTGCAGAGCGTGTCATGGACGCTGTGCGTGATCTGGAGCGCGCAATGCCCGCCGAGACACGCGATCTGGGCGACGCGATTGAAGTTGGTCCTCCAGTATCCAACTTCACCAAATCGGGCTACATGGAGGCCGTTGAAAAGGCCAAGGAATATATCCGCGCAGGCGATATCTTCCAGGTTGTCCCAGCCCAACGCTGGACGCAGGACTTTCCGCAACCTCCGTTTGCCCTCTACCGGTCTTTGCGGCGTACGAATCCGTCGCCCTTCATGTTCTATTTCAACTTCGGTGGCTTTCAGGTCGTAGGCGCGAGCCCTGAAATCCTGGTCCGCGTCTTTGGGGATGAAGTCACGATCCGCCCAATCGCAGGCACTCGACCGCGAGGCGCAACGCCCGAGGAAGACAAGGCCAACGAAATCGATCTGCTTGCCGACAAAAAGGAACTGGCCGAGCACCTCATGCTGTTGGACCTTGGACGCAACGATACGGGCCGTGTGTCCAAGATCGGAACCGTCCGCCCCACCGAAGAGTTCATTATCGAACGCTACAGCCACGTGATGCACATCGTGTCGAACGTGGTCGGAGAACTTGCCGAAGACAAAGACGCGCTGGATGCCTTCTTTGCCGGGATGCCTGCGGGTACAGTCTCGGGCGCGCCAAAAGTGCGCGCGATGGAGATTATCGACGAGTTGGAGCCCGAAAAACGCGGCATCTACGGTGGCGGTGTTGGGTATTTCAGCGCTGGTGGCGACATGGACATGTGCATCGCTTTGCGTACGGCCATCGTGAAAGACCACAAGCTGTATATCCAAGCTGGCGGCGGCGTTGTCTATGATAGCGACCCCGAGGCGGAATATATGGAGACCGTGCACAAATCGAACGCGATCCGACGCGCGGCGGCAGATGCGGCGCGTTTTACCGGCGGCGGAAACAGCTGAGCAAGCGGCAACAAGGTGCCGCTATTACCCGTCCGTCAAGGCTTCGGAAGCACCTTGTTCGACCTCTTTCATCATCACGGCTGAGATCGGTGCCATCGCCACCCGGCTGCCGCGATCCTCAAGCCCCCACAGCAACAAGGCCGAGATCGTTTCGGGGCGCAATCGGCCAAGCATTACGACCGCACCCTCCTGCCCGGCGCGGAATGCGGCTTGATCTAGAAAGCGCCGCATTATCTTGGGATCCTGCTTGGCCCCATCGAAATCGCGGAACACGACGCTAGACGGTACGCCATTGCGGGCGGCGAGTTTCTGCGCGGTGTTCAGACCATTGTCCTGCGTAACCAGCCCCCGGCCGGTATCACCTACAATCGCTGCGACCTGGTCTGCCAGTTTTCGGTTGCCCTGAATACCGCTTTCGACGCCCTCTAAAATGCCTACTGTGTGGGGTAACTCATCCAACCACACCGACAAGGATACTTCTGCATCCTGAGCGCTGGCAGCTTCGTGCATGTCAATCATCGCCAGCACCTCAAAACCCGCTTCGCGATGGCGCGCCATTTTTTCGGCTGCATCCGGGTCTGACGGGCTGATGGCAAAGCTTAGCGGGTATGGAAAATCCTGAAGCGCCTCGACTCCAAATGCTCCTTCATCGTCGATCAAAATGATAGACATCAGTGGCTTGGCTTCGGGGTTCTCAAAGATCGCGGCATGCGCTTCGATAGGTTTTGCCGCCACCTCAGGCACTACCTCGGATTGCTCAACGGGTGCGTCATCCCTTTCGGTCAGGGGTACGACACGTTTGCCGATCAGTGAATTAGAGCTCGCGGTCCCTTCCCCGCCAATTTGAGGCAGCGTCAGCACGCGCGGCTTGCTGACCGGGCGTGTATCTTCTTCGCCCTCAACGGCAATCGGGTTATCGTTAGGCATGCCCTCGGTTACCGGAACCTCAAAAGTTACGTCCGGCAATTCTTCGGTCTCGGGTTCCAATGCCGCCACTTGAGGTGCTTGTTCTTCAGGCGTTTCGTCCACGATCCGGGGTTCAGATACCGCTTCAGGCTCTGGCGCCGGAGGCGCGTCTGCAACCCTGGCCGGTTCAGCCTCTGGTCTGGGCGTCTCCGGTTCAGCAAGCGGTGGCGGCGGTGCTGTCGGCGCATCTGTCTGAACGGTCACCGCGGGTGTCGAAATTCCAGCAGGTGCTGCGGTGGCAACAGGCGATTCACTTGACTGCGGAGGCGGCCCGGGCTCAAGCTCGACGTCTGCCAACCCATCCAGAGTATCTGACGAGAGTTCCGGGCTTTCGGGACCCGATGGTGGCAACTCAACCAAATCTGCATCGACACCAGTGCTATCGACATTCGCTGTTTCAGGCGCATCAGGCGCATCAGCCACTTCGGGTGCGGTTGCCGCGACTTCTGGCTTGCGCGACAAGGGGGTGGACAGCGACAGGACCGCGCCCAATGCCAGTACAGAGACCGCACCAGCGATCAATCCACCATAAAATCCGCTCATCGAAATCTCGCCTCTCGCGTTGTTTCGTGCCTCAACCACCCATACGCCATCTTCTGCGGCGCTCACTTGCACTGCGCCAAGTTGGGTATGTCCTCTTGACGCTGCCGCACAAGCCTGAGCATGTATGTCCCGACATTATACCGCGCTCAAGGGCTGCATCGCCAGTCTGAAATGCCGATAGGAAGATAAGTGCCCAAATGCTGCTGCTGATCGACAACTATGACTCGTTTACCTACAACCTCGTTCACTATCTGGGCGAACTTGGGGCCGAGATGGTCGTGCGCCGGAATGATGCGCTGGACGTACAGGAAGCGATGGCGATGAACCCGGCTGGCATCCTGCTGAGCCCCGGCCCTTGTGATCCCGATCAGGCAGGTATCTGCCTTGCGCTGACCGAAGCGGCAGCCGAAACGCAGACACCGCTGATGGGAGTCTGCCTCGGCCATCAAACCATTGGTCAGGTCTTTGGCGGAAAGGTCGTGCGATGCCATGAGATCGTGCATGGCAAGATGGGCACGATGAATCACACTGGTAAAGGCGTATTCGCTGGTTTGCCGTCACCATTCGAGGCGACCCGCTACCACTCATTGGTCGTTGAACGCGAAAGCTTGCCCGAGTGCCTTGAGATCACCGCCGAACTTGAGGATGGCACCATCATGGGCTTGCAGCACAAAGAGCTTCCCATTCACGGCGTCCAGTTCCATCCGGAATCCATCGCATCCGAGCACGGTCATGCCCTGCTCAAGAATTTCCTGAATGAAATGAAAGTCCCCGCATGAGCGATGCTCTGAAACCGCTGATTGGTGCTGCGGCCGATCGACCTTTGACCCGTGCCGAGGCTGAACAGGCCTTTGGAATCCTGTTTGACGGTGCCGCGACTCCGAGCCAGATCGGCGGATTGCTAATGGCGATGCGCACACGCGGTGAAACGGTGGATGAATACGCCGCTGCCGCTGCTGTAATGCGCGCTAAATGCAACGCTGTGAAGGCCCCGGCGGGAGCAATGGATATCGTGGGCACCGGTGGTGACGGCAAGGGAACGCTCAACATCTCGACGGCCACGGCCTTTGTAACGGCGGGTGCCGGTGTCACCGTTGCAAAACATGGCAACCGGAACCTAAGTTCTAAATCCGGTGCGGCGGATGCGCTTGGTCAGCTTGGAATTAATGTGATGGTTGGTCCGGAAGTGGTTGAAAAGGCGTTACAAGAGGTCGGTATCGGATTCATGATGGCGCCGATGCATCACCCTGCGATTGCCCATGTCATGCCTTCGAGGCAAGAACTTGGTACGCGCACGATATTCAACATTCTGGGTCCTCTCACCAACCCGGCTGGTGTGAAACGCCAACTGACCGGAGCGTTTAGCCGTGATCTGATCCGCCCAATGGCCGAAACTCTGGGCCTGCTGGGCGCCGAGCATGCCTGGTTGGTGCATGGTTCGGACGGGACCGACGAGTTGACGATTACAGGCGTCAGCTGGATCGCCTCCGTTGAGGACGGCGTTGTCAAAGAGGTCGAGCTTCACCCTGAAGACGCAGGTCTGCCAGTCCACCCATTCGAGGATATTGTCGGCGGGACACCGGAAGAAAACGCCATCGCATTCCGTGCCTTGCTGGACGGCCAGCCATCGGCCTACCGTGACGCTGTACTGCTGAATTCTGCCGCCGCACTTGTTGTCGCAGATGCCGCCAGTGATCTGCGTGAAGGGGTGGCTATGGCCGCTGAAAGCATCGACAGCGGCAAAGCCCGTGAAAAGATCAACGCTCTGGCACGCATTACACAGGAAACCGCATGACCGAGACCGTTCTGGACATGATCAAAGCCTACAAGCTTGAAGAAGTCGCCTCAGACAAGGCAGCCAAATCGCTGGAAACACTAGAATCAGAGGCGCGCAACGCACCAGAGGTCCGGGGGTTTGCAGAAGCTCTGCACAAAGCCACGCGATCTGGCTATGGGCTGATCGCCGAGGTTAAAAAAGCCAGCCCTTCCAAGGGATTGATCCGCGAAGACTTTAACCCACCCGCGCTGGCCGAAGCATATGAAGCGGGAGGAGCTGCGTGCTTGTCGGTGCTGACCGATACACCTAGCTTTCAAGGGGCAAAGGAATTCCTGACTGAAGCCCGTGCAGCATGTTCTCTGCCCGCTTTGCGTAAAGATTTCATGTATGACCCCTATCAGGTGGTCGAAGCCCGTGCGCTGGGTGCGGACTGTATTCTGATCATCATGGCCTCGGTTGAAGATGCGCAAGCTGCAGAGCTTGAGCAGACAGCGTTCGACTGGGGTATGGATGTTCTGATCGAAGTACACGACGCCGAGGAGCTAGAGCGGGCGACACAGCTAAAAAGCCCTCTGATCGGGATAAACAACCGCAATCTCAAAACCTTCGAAACCACACTTGATACGACACGCCACCTGTCGAAGTTGGTTCCAGCAGATCGCACGATCGTGTGCGAAAGCGGTCTGAGCACGCCTGCTGACCTTGCTGATATCGCCCGCTATGGCGCGCGCTGTTTCCTGATTGGCGAAAGCCTGATGCGGCAAGACGATGTGGCCAGCGCAACCCGTTCGCTACTGGCCAATCCACTCATCCCCGGAGTGATGTGATGCCACTGACGCATTTCGATGCCAAGGGCGAGGCACACATGGTGGATGTGTCCGATAAGGCCGTCACGGACCGGGTTGCAGTCGCCGCAGGTCACATCAGGATGGCACGGGAAACCTATGATGTTATTTCAGAAGGTCGCGCCAAGAAAGGCGACGTTCTTGGTATTGCGCGTCTCGCTGGCATCATGGGCGCAAAGAAAACTCCGGACTTAATTCCGCTGTGCCACCCTCTGCCCGTTACCAAAGTTGCGGTTGAGCTGACCCTGGATCCGGATCTTCCCGGCGTGCAGATCGAAGCCACCGTCAAAACTGCGGGACAAACTGGTGTCGAGATGGAGGCGCTGACGGCGGTCTCAACCGCCGCTTTGACTGTCTATGACATGACTAAGGCAGTGGATAAGGCAATGGAGATTGGCGGCATCCGAGTTCTTTTGAAAGACGGCGGTAAATCAGGTCGTTACGAGGCGTCATGATCTCCGTCGAAGACGCCCGAGCCCTATTGTTCGATCTTGTCACGCCTCTGTCTGCTGAAACGGTTCATCTTGCAGCGGCAGGTGGTCGCATCTTGGCGCAGAACGTCGCCGCAACACGTGATCAACCCCCTTTTGAAGCGTCTTCGATGGACGGATACGCGGTGAAAGCGACCGAAGTTGAATTGCACGCGATGTTCAAAGTGATCGGCGAATCCGCAGCCGGAAAGCGCTTTGAAGGCAAGGTCGGGCCCGGTCAAGCAGTGCGAATATTTACGGGTGCGCCGATGCCTGACGGCGCGGATTTCGTCGTTATTCAAGAAGATGTCGAGCGCCGAGACAGCCTGATCACCATCACTCACCCTCCCGGAGAAAAGACCAATGTCCGCCCTGCTGGCATTGATTTCGCCGTCGGCACCAAAATCAAGGCCCCACGCCAGCTCCGGCCCGAGGATATTGCGCTTTTAGCTGCGATGAATATCGCCTCCGTCCCTGTGACCTGTAAACCTGTGGTGGCATTGATATCGACGGGCAATGAACTGGTGATGCCCGGCGAGACGCCAGGACCCGATCAAATCATCGCGTCAAACACGTTTGGCCTGAAAGCGCTCCTTGAAAACAACGGTGCGCATGTGCGCGTGCTACCGATCGCACAAGACACGGTTGGCTCTCTGGAAACAGCTTTTGGTCTGGCGCAAGGCGCGGACCTCGTGGTGACAATCGGCGGAGCATCGGTCGGAGAATACGATCTGGTTGCAGATGTCTCGGAAGGCCTTGGGCTGGAGCAGTCGTTCTACAAAATCCGCATGCGTCCGGGTAAACCACTAATGGCTGGACGCCTCGGCGACGCAGCAATGGTTGGCCTGCCCGGCAATCCGGTTAGCGCAATGGTCTGTGGGTATCTGTTTTTGGTTCCGATGGTGCGGCGCATGCTGGGAATAGAAGATGTACTTCCACCTCTGCAGCAGGCCCAGCTGAAGGCACCACTCACTGAAAACGGTGGGCGCGAACACTATATGCGCGCGATTGTGGACAGCGATGGCATTCGGGCGTGTGACGATCAGGACAGCTCACTTCTCAGTGTTTTAGCACATGCAAACGCATTGCTGGTACGACAGCCCAATGATCCCGCGCGCCCTCCCGGTGATAAGGTCACCTACCTGCCTATCTAGCAAATCCGTTGACACAAAACGTGAACATGCGTAGAACAAAAGAAAACGCATGAGCGATGAGGTGCGAGCGATGCTGACCAAGAAGCAATTGGATTTGCTGGAATTCATCCACAAACGCGTGCAAGCGGACGGTGTTCCGCCCAGTTTTGATGAAATGAAGGCTGCGTTGGACCTGCGTTCCAAATCCGGGATCCATCGATTGATCACGGCGCTGGAAGAACGTGGCTTTATCCGCCGCCTTGCTCACCGGGCACGCGCCATTGAAATCGTCAAGCTGCCCGAAAGCCTTGGTGGAGAGCCGACGGCAGGCTTCAAACCCCGCGTGATTGAAGGTGACCGGCCCGAAGGGACCCGCCCAGCGAATTTCGAACCCGTCACCGTTGATGCGATGGAACTGCCCGTCATGGGGCGGATCGCGGCGGGTGTCCCGATCGAAGCGATAAGCCATGTTTCACACCGCGTGGCAGTGCCGGGCTCGATGATTTCAGGCAGCGGTGAACATTACGCGCTTGAAGTGCGGGGCGACTCGATGATCGACGCCGGTATCAATGATGGCGATGTTGTCGTGATCCGTGAAACCACGGCAGCAGATAACGGGGATATCGTAGTGGCGCTGGTTGAAGATCAAGAAGCCACGTTAAAGCGTTTTTTCCGTCGCGGTCAGGCCATTGCACTTGAAGCAGCAAACCCGGCTTATGAGACGCGTGTGTTGCCCGAGGATAAGGTGAAAGTACAGGGTCGGTTGGTTGGTTTGATCCGTAGCTACTGACGGGGCTGAGGTGACCACAGGCGGCGCCCTGAAGCCTCTGAACTGGTGAGCAAACTCCCTTTGGAAATGGCGAGACTGCCTGTGCTTCGCAGTGCATCCGGGTCATAGATCTGACATGCACCTGTCAGAGACAACGAAACTGACGCGATAATAATTTGATCTGGCCGGCACTCTCCAAAGGCCAGCGCAGCGCGTTTGCCTGTTAGGTGCACTAGCTCTTTGTTACCCAGCAGATAACGTTGGACACCGCCTGAGGACTCGGGCCAGCGCTTCGCCGCCTTTGGCTGATCCGCGTCGTCTCCGTCATTCTCCAACCAAACCGATGCGACAAAACCGCTGCCTTTTGGTTTACTCAGCGCACGGCCTTGATCGGTCATCACGCCGACGAGCCCACCGGTATCTGCGATCAGAACATCAGGACGGCTCCCCTGCCCCCACGCCGCAATAGCAACTACCGCCGGGACCAATCCAATCCATCGCGTGCGCCCTTGCCACAGAATCAACCAGAGGAAAGACACTGCCGTAATGGGCAGTACAAATGGGCCTGGGCTAACAACAAATCCCCGCGCACCTTCAAGTCCCGAAACCCAGGACGCAACCGCTAGGATCCAATTCAGCCCCAAACCCATCACGTGCAGTGCGATTGCCTCAAGCCTGAATGGCGCAAGAAGTGCTGCGACAACGGCGCTCGGGACGACCAGAGTGCCCATCACCGGGACCGAGACGAGGTTTGCGATTAATCCATAGTGGGACACGGTGTTGAAATGAGCCGCTCCGATGGGGGCAGTTGCGATCCCCGCGATCGCCGATGAAATCAACAAGGCCAACACCCGCCGCATCCAGAGTGGACCGGGCATTGGACCATAGTCTCGCAAGGCTCCGAAACCCGCGACCAGAGCGGTCGTCGCAGCAAATGACATCTGGAACCCGGGGCTCAGCAGTGATTCAGGGCGCAGTACCAATACGATCAATGCGGCAACGGCCACCGCCCGTAGCGAGATCGCGCGGCGGTCCAGCATCACGGCTCCTAGCATGACGCAGACCATGACAAATGCGCGCTCGGTCGCGACGTTTCCGCCAGAGAGAAATAGATAGATGGTGGCAGCGGCTAAGGCGCAGATCGCCGCCATTTTTCGTACAGGCAAACGCAGGGCCAGCATAGGCACCATGGACAATCCGATGCGGCATGCCACGAATACAAAACCAGTCAGCAAGCCCATATGTAATCCAGAGATCGCCAGAAGATGCGCCAGATTTGAGGCACGCAAGGACTCAAGCGAGGCCTTGCTCATACCGCTGCGATCCCCTGTGGTAACGGCGGCAGCAAATCCACCGATCTCGCCAGGCAAAATTGCACGAACTCTGTCCGAGATCGCCATACGCCACGCCGTAATACGAACACCGCTTTGACCATCGCGAGCCGGGGCCGAAGACAAAACTGGAACACGGGTATATCCAACTGCGCCAAGCCTTTGGAACCAGGCGTGGCGGCGAAAATCAAATCCACCCGGTTCGACCGGACCTTGCGGCGGAGAAAGGTGTGCGGTGGTCATGATCCGCTGACCCGGGGACAACGCAACAGTATCGCCATGTATCGAAAGTCGGATGCGCCCGGGCCTTTGATCAGGGGGAATATCGACAATCCGCACCTGATCCAGCATAACCCGCAGCGCATCCGACGCAGAGCGGTCCAGCGCTATGACCCTCCCCTCGACCGGGCCATAATAGCGCCATTGCAAGACCGGCTCTGCAACCATATGGGCCCGCGTTCCGGCCAGCAGAAAACCCAACGCAATCAGCGACATCCCGATGGGCAGCGGGCGCCAGGCCTCTCTCAACCAAAGACTGGAACCAATCGCCAACAACACAAACGCAATGACCATTGCGTACACGCCTGCGCCGGGTTCAAACCTCAGGCTAAAGTACCAGCCGATCCCGACCGCTAGACAGACCGGAGACCACGGGAACAGATATCCCCGCTGGATCAGCAATGCGGTCTCGACCCGTGTCAGAACACGCATGGTTGCCCCCGTCCTTCGGGCTGGGTAGATAGTCGCCAAACTATGCCCGCTAAGGTTACCAAAAGGTTAATCCACACAATGTCCGATCAGGTCGTCACTCGCTTTGCTCCTTCTCCCACCGGATTTCTGCATATCGGGGGCGCGCGCACCGCTCTGTTCAACTGGCTTTATGCGCGGGGCCGCGGGGGCAAGTTTCTGTTACGGATCGAAGATACAGATCGGGAACGTTCGACTCCGGAAGCCACGGCTGCGATCCTACAGGGTATGAAGTGGCTAGGGCTGGATCACGACGGGGACGTTATCAGCCAATTCGAAGGTGCCGCCCGTCATGCCGAGGTAGCGCGTCAGTTGCTTGCTGAGGGCAAGGCCTACAAGTGCTATTCGACCCAAGAGGAAATCGCTGCGTTCCGCGAACAGGCGCGCGCCGAAGGTAAGTCGACGCTGTTTCGCAGCCCATGGAGGGATGCCGACCCAGCCACGCATCCAGATGCTCCCTATGCGATCCGCATCAAAGCGCCGCAGGAAGGTTCCACCGTGATCCGTGATCAGGTGCAGGGCGACGTGACCATTCGCAACGATCAGCTTGATGATATGATCCTGCTGCGCTCGGATGGTACGCCGGTTTATATGCTGGCGGTTGTGGTCGACGATCACGACATGGGCGTGACTCATGTGATCCGGGGTGACGACCACCTCAACAACGCTGCCCGTCAGATGATGATCTATGAGGCGATGGGGTGGGACATCCCGGTCTGGGCTCATATCCCACTAATACACGGCCCGGATGGAAAAAAACTCAGCAAACGCCACGGCGCATTGGGTGCGCAGGAATATCAAACCATGGGCTATCCTGCCGCGGGGATGCGCAATTATTTGGCACGCCTTGGTTGGAGCCATGGAGACGATGAATTCTTTACTGATGCTCAAGCCAAAGAGTGGTTTGATCTGGAAGGGATCGGCAAAAGTCCCGCACGGTTTGATTTGAAGAAACTGGAAAACCTATGCGGACAACATATTGCCATCGGAGAGGATGCTGCGCTGCAGCAGGAAATCCAGGATTATCTGTCTGCAGCAAACAAATCACAGCTGACCGAAACACAATCGAGTGATCTAGCGCGTGCGATGTATTGCCTCAAGGATCGAGCGCGCACTTTCCCGGAACTCCTTGATAAAGCCCATTTTGTTCTGACGTCCAGACCTATCCAACCGGACGAGAAGGCGGCTAAGGCCCTGACGTCAGTATCCGACGGTATACTGAATGAATTGACGCCGCAGCTGCAAAATGCTAGCTGGTCTCGGAACGAACTGGAGGAGACCCTGAATTCGTTCGCAGAGGCGAACGGGGTTAAGTTCGGCAAATTGGCCGGCCCGCTGCGGGCCGCGCTGGCAGGCCGGGCAGTTACACCTTCGGTATTTGACATGATGCTTGTGCTTGGGCGGAATGAAACCCTGGCGCGGCTTGATGATGCAGCTAACCCTGACTGATTTCACATTCGGGTAATGCTGCTCCACTAAGAACGAACTGCGCGACACCACGCAGTCGTTGCCTGCTTTGACGGACAGCGATCCGGCAACTGTACGAATGAGGAAGGGATAAACATGACCGAGAGCCAACAAACAGCCAAACTGACTGTCCACGGCGAAAGCTACGATCTGCCGGTATTTTCTCCGACTGCGGGGCCCGACGTGATCGACATTCGTAAGCTCTATGGTCAAGCTGGTGTATTCACTTATGATCCGGGTTTCACGTCGACGGCGAGCTGTGACAGCACCATCACCTTCATTGATGGTGACAAGGGCGAACTCCTGCACCGCGGTTACCCGATTGAGCAGATCGCATCGAAATCTCACTTCCTCGAACTTAGCTACCTGCTGCTTTATGGCGAACTGCCATCGGCAAAAGATTTGGAGAAATTCGAGACTACCATCACGCGCCACACGATGCTGCACGAGCAAATGCAGTATTTCTACCGCGGTTTCCGTCGCGATGCGCATCCGATGGCCATCATGGTCGGCGTGGTCGGCGCCATGTCTGCCTTCTATCACGATTCGACCGACATTTCGGATCCGCGTCAGCGCGAGATCGCGTCTCATCGCCTGATTGCAAAGATGCCGACGATCGCGGCTTGGGCTTATAAGTACCATATTGGCCAGCCCTTCGTGTATCCGCGCAACGATCTGGACTATGCGTCGAACTTCCTGCAAATGTGTTTCGCAGTTCCTGCGGAAGACTACGAGGTGAACCCGATTTTGGCACGCGCCATGGATCGTATCTTCATGCTGCAGGCGGATCACGAACAGAACGCGTCGACATCGACGGTACGTCTGGCGTCTTCGTCTGGTGCGAACCCGTTCGCCTGTATCGCGGCGGGCATCGCCTGCCTCTGGGGTCCGGCCCATGGCGGCGCAAACCAGGCCTGCCTTGAAATGCTGGAAGAGATCGGCAGCGTAGACCGCATCCCCGAGTTCATTGAACGCGCCAAGGACAAAGACGATCCGTTCCGCCTGATGGGCTTTGGCCACCGCGTTTACAAAAACTTCGATCCGCGCGCGACTGTGATGAAACAGTCTGCAGATGAAGTTCTTGATCTGTTGGGTATCGAAGATAACCCTAAACTTCAGGTCGCCAAGGCGCTTGAAAAGCAGGCCCTGGAAGATCCATATTTCATCGAAAAGAAACTCTTCCCGAATGTCGACTTCTATTCGGGCATTGTGATGGAAGCTATGGGTTTCCCAACCTCGATGTTTACTCCGATCTTTGCATTGTCGCGTACGGTTGGCTGGGTCAGCCAGTGGAAGGAAATGATTGCCGATCCACAAAACAAAATCGGTCGTCCGCGTCAGTTGTATCTGGGCGCGACAAGCCGCGACTACGTAGATATCGAAAACCGCTGATCGGTGACAGAAGTTGAAATGAAGGCCCCGCCTAGCCGGGGTCTTTTTTGTTCCTACCGTTACCCAAAAGAAACCGTTCTGAGGCAATCTTGGACTTGCGCCTTGTTCGTTCTTTTCGCGGCACGCCACCCAACCTAGTGTTGCTGCGTCCAGCAATAAGATTCCGGTTATCATGCGTTCCGCCCTTGTGTTCCTTTTGCTGCTGTTTGCACAGACCGCCGCCGCACAAAGCCTGCTTGAAAGAGCTTTTGAACAGCAGCAGCAGGAAAATGCTGCTGGCTCGCTTGCGATTTTGGGGCTGGCAGGCATCCCGGACGATTCTGCGAGTGCAATTTCGTTGCAATCGAACACGGATAATCGCGACTACGATTTCAAATCCGCACAGCTGGGTGGCGGATTTCGTCTTGCCGAAGGCGTACCGATCTATCTCGAAGGCTACATCGGATACGCGCGCTATGATCCTGTTCTGACCTTCAGCGGCACCGGAGAAACTAATCGTGTACCTCTGAAATGGACCAGCCTCGCCCTCACTGGTGGAGTCGGCTATCAGTTTGACATTGGGGAGTTTTGGAAACTGACTCCGATGGCCCATATTTCGGTCGGGCGCACGCAATCCGATGCATCGATAGGGGCGCAAGCCATTGCCAACCGCCTTGGCCTTGACCGGGATTACCTTGATAGCGGTGGTATCTGGGCAGGTGGCGCGGGTGGCTCGATGACAGTTGCGTACGAGAAATCGCTATCTAATGATCGGGAGTTCGAAGCAAGCCTGCGCTATACGCATATCGAGTATTGGCCTATCGGCGACAACGAAGACCTTTTGGTTGAATCGACTGCCGCGAATGCCGTCCTTTGGTCACGATATCGTTTTCCAACGGGTAAACGTATGTTCGGGCGCCCGGTTCGATGGGTTGGTGATCTGTCGGTATCCTATCTGATCGGGGATCAGGCACTGGTGCTGGGCACGGATTGGCTTGCCCGCGTCGGTGGCGGGATTGAGGTTGATCTATCCGATACCTGGGTGCCCTGGGTATCAACGACCCGTTTCATGGTCCGCTATTATGGAAGCGATACGGTAAACGGTTTCTCGGCCGGAATCGGTATCAGCTTCTGACTCATGAATTCAGAACAAACTTAACTGATCACCAGACTGGGGCGGTGGCGCGAAATCCGCACAATTCAGCGGTGGTAGGTCTACGGCGAGTCCCAGCCGTTTCACGGCGGCGCTGAACCGTTGCGCAATCATTTCGGCATAAGTCCCCTCGCCCCGCATTCGATGACCCCAACGCGGATCATACTCTTTTCCTCCATGCATCTCCCTTAGCCGCGCCATAACCTTCTCGGCCCTGCCCGGCTGATGCTCGGTCAGCCATTCCCGCCACAGTTCGGACACTTCGCGCGGCAGCCGCAACATGATCCAGCTTGCGGCGTCCGCGCCCGCCTGCTTGCCGGCCTCCAACAGCTTCTCAAGCTCATGGTCGGTTAAACCCGGCACGACAGGAGAGGTCATAACGCGCACCGGTATCCCTGCTTCGGTCAGGACGCGAATCGTGCGCAACCTGCGCAGTGGAGAAGGTGCACGTGGCTCCATCTGGCGGGAAAGATTAGCGTCCAGAGTGGTCAGCGAAATCCCGACCCGCACAAGACCGTAGCGGGCCATGGGCGCCAGGATATCAAGATCACGTTCGATCAATGTGCCTTTTGTCACGATGCCGATTGGATGCTGAAAATCACTCAACACCTGAAGACAGCCTCTTGTTATCTCGCGGCTTTTCTCAATCGGTTGATATGGATCGGTGTTAGTGCCCAACGCAATCGTAGCCACCTTATAGCGTCGCGCAGAAAGCTCCCGTCGCAATATCTCTGCGGCATTGGGGCGTGCGATCAGACGTGTTTCAAAATCCAGCCCTGGCGACAGGCCCAGATATGCATGGGTTGGCCGGGCAAAACAATAAACGCAACCATGCTCGCAACCCCGATATGGATTGATCGAACGATCAAAAGGTAAATCCGGTGATTTGTTGTAGGTGATCAGACTGCGGGCCACTTCGTCCTGAACCTCGGTCCGCAGCGGAGGTAGATCTTCGAACAAATCCCACCCATCCTCGGTCAGCTCGGTCAAATACTTCTCGAATCGACCCGCTGAATTTGATGCCGCTCCCCGGCCCGGATGGTTCATTCTTACGGCCATTTGTTCACCATATGTTCCGAGTGTCAGTATTAATTAAAGCTGGGCCCAATGGCAAGGATTACACCTGTTTCATATCCGATCACCTTGAGGCGTTTTTGAAATCGGTCTGCGCGAAGGAAATCAGAACAAATGAAACAAATGCAGGATGATCTTGCAGAATTCGAGGTCGCCCGACGCCAAAATTCGGCCTATAGGTCGGTCTCGGAACGACCTAGGTCGCAATCGTCACAGTAGTCCTGCGACGAAATGGCCAAAACGGAAAAAATGCCACCCGGGCCGCAAGCCCACTCAGCTCAGGGAATTACCCATGTCCGATGAAGAAGACATCGTCCTGTCCGAACTGAATGACGACGAACTCGTCGAACAGATGTTCGATGACCTTTATGACGGCCTGAAGGAAGAAATCGAAGAAGGTGTGAACATCCTGCTCGAGCGCGGATGGATGCCATACGATATTCTGACCAAAGCACTGGTTGGTGGCATGACAATTGTTGGCCACGACTTCCGCGACGGTATCCTTTTCGTGCCTGAAGTTTTGTTGGCCGCCAACGCAATGAAAGGCGGCATGGCAATCCTGAAGCCATTGCTAGCTGAAACCGGTGCTCCGCGTGTCGGTAAGATGGTTATTGGCACGGTCAAAGGCGACATCCATGACATCGGAAAGAACCTTGTTGCAATGATGATGGAAGGCGCCGGGTTCGAGGTTGTCGATATCGGAATCAACAACCCGGTCGAAAACTATCTGGAAGCGCTAGAAAACGAACAGCCCGACATTTTGGGTATGTCCGCCCTACTGACAACGACTATGCCTTACATGAAGGTGGTAATCGACACACTGGTCGAACAGGGGCTGCGTGATGAATACACCGTTCTGGTTGGCGGCGCACCGCTGAACGAAGAGTTTGGCAAGGCGATCGGTGCTGACGGCTATTGCCGTGACGCAGCCGTGGCGGTGGAAATGGCCAAGGACTTCATGTCGCGCAAGCACAACCAACTGGCCGGCTAAGGCACGCGACCATACCGTGAGACAGGCCGTCCTTTCTGGGGCGGCCTTTTTTGTCCAAAGCCTGACATATATAGTTGCCAACCAGAGAGATCACATGACCGACGCGCCGATACCAGATGATGAAAGCCTGACCCGTCAGGGTTACGCCACTCCGCGCGCTGCCGAGTCGATTCTGCTGATCGCATGTGGGGCGCTTGCCCGTGAAATTCTGGATCTCAAGGAACGGAATGGCTGGGATCATATGGCTCTGACCTGCCTACCCGCAATTCTGCATGTACACCCCGAGAAAATCACGCAAGCGGTCGAGGATGCGATTGCCAAGCACCGCGATTCATACGACCGAATCTATGTTGTATATGCCGATTGCGGAACCGGAGGCCTGCTGCAGACTGCATGTGAACGTCTGGGCGTCGAGATGATTCAAGGGCCCCACTGCTATTCCTTTTTCGAAGGAAATCTGGCATTTGCCGCACATGGCGCCGATGAAACCACTGCGTTTTACCTAACCGATTTCCTCGCCCGGCAGTTTGACGCATTTGTCTGGAAACCGCTTGGTCTGGATAGACACCCGGAACTGCGCGAGATGTATTTCGGAAATTACACCAAACTCGTTTATCAAGCACAGACCGACAACCCGAATCTCACACGTCGCGCACAAGAATGTGCCGAACGGATGGGACTGGAATTCGAGCGTCGGCAGACCGGATACGGTGACTTGGAAACGACGCTTACGGATTGGGCAACACGCAACGCTACATGAAGATCAAGCGCTGGCCAACGCGACCTCGCGAATGCGTTCAATCATAGCACGTAGCCCATTCGAACGTTGCGCAGACAAGTGCTCCTGCAACCCCAGTCTGGCAAGTTCTCCTCCGGCGTCGACCTTTGGCACATCGGCTACCGGCAAGCCGTTGTAAAGCGTGCGTAATACCGCAATCAGGCCCCGCACGATCAGCGCATCGCTGTCCCCGTCAAATTTGAATTGTCCATTCTCGATGCTGGGATGCAGCCAGACTTGGCTGGCACAGCCGTTCACTTTGGTCGCGGGAACCTTGAACGCATCATCCAGCGGTTCCATCGCCTTACCCTGCTCGATGACATGACGATAGCGGTCTTCCCAGTCTTCCAGAAACTCGAAATCTTCGACTATCTCTTCAAAGGCTGGCGTTGCCATGGCTGGTCTGTCCTTGCGTTACGCGATCACATTTGTGAACTATGCTCAGCTTCCCCTTCTGTCCAGCCCCCAGTGTGGCTTTTCAAGATGCTGAAATTGCGGTAACCCAGTGCGGGTAAAGTTGCGCAAAGTGTTGGGTCCATGCACAAATCTCTGACTGTTCTTCTGCTCTCCGCCACGGTTCTTTCCGCCTGTAACAGTTGGAGCAACTCTCGGGCGAACCCATCGAACTGGTTTGGCAGCAGCACACCTGCCCCATCAGAGGTTTCAGCCAGCGACGCAGATGCGTTGGTTCCACGTCAAAACAACGGTAAAGGCCTGTTGGCGCGGCCTGAAATTGAAGACAATAGCGTTCCAATAGCGGTCATCAACGAATTGCGTGTCGACCCCACACCTTCAGGCGCGATCATATATGCAGCTGGTACCGCCATTCGACAGGGCGCATATAATGCGCAGCTTGCCCGAGTAAGGTCCGAAGAACTTACCAAGAATGGCATTTTGGAATATACCTTCCGCGTGGATTATCCGGACTATGCAACCGTTCAGGGAAACGAACGCTCTAGAATGGTTTCTGAAGCTGTCAATGTCAGCGCTCAAGAACTGGAAGGCATCCGCATGGTCCGTGTCAAAGGCCAGCAGAACGCGCTAGAATCACGTCGCCGTTAAAGCGCAACCACATCCACAGCTTGCCCCTTGGCTGCTAGTGCAATCTTGCCCTCGCAAAGCTTAAGTGCATCCTCGCCAAAGACCTCAAAACGCCAGCCGGACATGGCTGGAACATCGCGCTCACCAGCGGCGATCTGGTCCAGATCAGCGCTGGACGCGATCAGTTTTGCGGCGACGCCTGCGCTTTCGGTCTTTGATTTCAGCAGAACGCGCAGAAGATCGGCGAGGGCTGGATTCACTTTCAGCTTGTCACGGCTGTTGTCTACCTTTGGCAATTGATCTTGTGGGCAGTTCACACCCCTTTTTACTGCCGCCAGGATACCGTCAGCGATCGCCCCCTTGCGGGCCTCTCGCAACAGCAAACGTGATCCACCAAGATCAGAGGGCGTTTTAGGCTTTGTCGACGCCATTTCGATTAGTGCATCGTCCTTGAAAACACGGCTACGAGGCACATTGTTCTCTTGCGCATGGGCTTCGCGGAACTGAGCCAACTCTTTCACTACAGCCAGAAATTTAGCGGAATTTGTGCGTGTTTTGACCCTGCGCCACGCTTCTTCAGGACGAATGTCATAGGTCTCGGGCCGTGTTAGAATACGAAGCTCTTCAACGACCCAGTGATCCCGCTTGCTATTTTTCAACTCCGTAGACAGATGTTCATAGATTTTCCGAAGATGGGTTACGTCTGCCAGCGCATAGGTTTTTTGCGCGTCCGTCAATGGACGCCGCGACCAGTCGGTGAAACGCGATGTCTTATCAACGCCTTCTCTACATATTTTCCGGACAAGTGTCTCATAACCGACTTGCTCACCAAAGCCGCAAACCATCGCGGCAACCTGAGTGTCGAACAGCGGTGTCGGAAAGACGCCAGCGTCGACCCAGAAAATTTCCAGATCCTGCCGAGCCGCGTGGAATACTTTGACAACGCTTTCGTTCCGGAACAGGTCATACAAAGGTTCAAGCGACAAATCCTCAGCCAAGGGATCGACTAGAACAGCACTGCCCTCATCCTCGGACGGCACCGCGAGCTGAACCAGGCAGAGCTTGGAATAATAAGTCCGTTCGCGCAGAAATTCGGTATCAACAGTGACATAAGGATATTGTGCAGCAGCCGTGCAGAAGGCGGCCAGCTCTTGCGTCGTAGTCAGGGTTTTCATGCGCGGTGCTGTTCTTGCTTTTGATTCTTGTGACTGCCCGTGTCGTGCTTGTCCCGAGCGATATGCGACCATAAGACGATTACCCTACGCGTGTAAATCGCCGCGCAAATTCAAGGCAACAGAACTGGGTCTTTGTTGCCCATACAATACCGGCGCAGGACCTCAGGATAGAGTTTGTGTTCCTGCACCAACACGCGGGCGGCAAGTTCCTCTGGCGTATCCCCTGCCTTTACCTCCACGCGCGCCTGTCCCAGAACCGGGCCGTCATCCAGCGCGGCTGTGACTTCGTGAACGGTGCAACCATGTTCTGAATCGCCAGCCTCGATGGCGCGGGCATGTGTGTTCAGGCCTTTGTACTTGGGCAACAGCGAAGGGTGGATGTTCAGCATTCGTCCTTGGAAGCGAGAAACAAAATCGCCGGTCAGAACGCGCATGAAACCGGCCAAACACACTAAATCTGGCTGCGAAGCCAGCAGCGGCTTGAGCAGTTCCGCTTCGAACGCGGCGCGATCTTTACCGAAAGGTCGGTGATCGACGGAGGCAGTCTTTACTCCACGCTCTGCGGCCTTTGTCAGCCCTCCGGCTTCAGGGTCGTTCGACAGCACCAAGCAAGGCCGGCCAGCATGGTCCCCGATCATGCTATCGACCAGCGACAGCATGTTTGATCCGCCACCAGAAATCAGAATCGCGACGCGCTTGTGACTCACAGCAGCTTGCCTGAGTACGCGACGCCGGGTGTTTCGGTGACAGATCCGATCCGGGCAACGGTTTCACCAGCTTCGGATAGCAGTGCTTCCAGTTTGTCTGCATCCTCAGCCGTGCAGACCACGATCATCCCGATACCGCAATTGAAGGTTTTCAGCATCTCGGATTCGGCGATGCCGCCAGTTTCGGCCATCCATTTGAACACAGGCGGCAAGTCCCAAGCGCTCAGATCGATCTCGGCCCCCAGCCCGTCGGGCAATACGCGCGGCAGGTTTTCGGTGAGGCCGCCGCCAGTAATATGAGCAAGCGCATGGATGCCCCCTGCCCGGATCGCCTGCAGCGCCGGTTTCACATACAGCCGCGTGGGGGTCAGCAGAGCCTCACCCAATGTTCCGCCACCGAAAGGCGACTCTGCATCCCAGCCCAGCCCCGACATCTCGACCAGTTTGCGCACCAGAGAATAGCCGTTGGAATGCACACCGTTTGAGGCCAGCCCAAGCAGCACATCCCCGTCTTGCACACCCTCGGGCAGGGTCGCGCCGCGCTCCATTGCACCGACCGAGAACCCGGCCAGATCGAAATCGCCATCGGGATACATACCCGGCATCTCGGCGGTTTCGCCTCCGATCAGGGCACAACCGGACTGCACGCAGCCTTCGGCGATGCCCTCGATAATCCGCGCGGCGGTATCGGTATCCAGCTTGCCGGTGGCGAAATAGTCGAGGAAGAACAATGGCTCAGCGCCCTGACAGATCAGATCGTTGACACACATCGCCACCAGATCAATGCCGACGCCATCAACAACACCTGTATCAATCGCGATCCGCAACTTGGTGCCCACGCCATCGGTGGCGCCCACCAGAATCGGGTCTTCATACCCAGCCGCCTTTAGATCAAACAGAGCGCCAAACCCGCCTAGCCCACTCACCACGCCCGAGCGGTTGGTGCGCTTGGCCGCAGGCTTGATCCGATCGACCAGAGCGTTGCCCGCATCGATATCCACACCTGCATCGGCGTAGGTGATTCCGTTCTTGCCCGCTGTCATGGCCAATCCCTCATGAGTGCTTTGCGCGCGGGTTATTCGATTGTGGGCGATGTTGCAACGGTCAGGCTTGACGCGGGCTGCCATCGTGATACGCAAGGCGCATCGGCGGGCCTGTAGCTCAATTGGTTAGAGCAGAGCGCTCATAACGCTTTGGTTGGGGGTTCGAGTCCCTCCGGGCCTACCACATCACCGCCCTATCACGATATCTGCGCATAAACCGCCTAATTTTTCGCTGCTGCCCAGACGAAGGATGCCGCCGTGTACACGGGCGATGTCGGCGACGATGGCAAGACCCAACCCAACACCGCTGCCCTGATTCTGGTTCCGAGCCGGGTCCAGGCGCGTGAAAGGTTTGACCGCCTCAGTACGCTGTTCAATGGGTATACCGGGGCCGTCATCCTCGACCCGGACGCGGATCGACTTCGGTGTCATCGACAGACTAACCTCAGCCCTTGAACCATAGCGGATAGCGTTTCCAATCAAATTTTCCACCGCGCGGCGCATTGCCGACGGGCGCAACATAACAGTCCCCTGCCCCTCGACCGATACCAGTTCAACCTGCTGGCCTGCGCGTTGCGCGTCATCGACAATCTGACTCAGCCAAATCTCGGGTTCGACCGCCTCAGGTGTGCTTTCTGCAGTCCCTCTTGAGAAGTCCAGAAATGCATCTAGAAGCGATTGCATTTCATCCACATCCTGCAACAGCGGGGCTGCCTCATCTTCGGGTAACAATGACAACCCCAGCTTCAGACGCGTCAAAGGCGTGCGCAGATCGTGGCTGACGCCAGACAACATCAAAGTGCGCTGCTCGATCTGCCTTTCGATTCGGGAGCGCATATCAACAAAAGCGTTGCCCGCCGCACGCACTTCGATTGCCCCGCTAGGAGAGTAAGGCACCACGCGGCCCCGACCGAACGCCTGCGCCGCATCCGCGAGCCGGGTAATCGGCCGCAGTTGGTTGCGCATGTATAAAAATGAGATCGTGGTGATCAATGCCGCAAAGAACACCATCGTAACGATAAGTTGGTGCGGTGCCGTGGGTGACAGGCGCCGTCGATCAAATTTCAATTCCAAAGTGCCAAGATGCGTGCTCAGATAAAGCCGCACCTCCTGTCCATTCGGCAGTGCGACGTCTTGCATTTGGGGCACCAGCGCCTGCATTTCAGCATCGACTTGTGGAGCGATGAAATCATACCAACGACGCTTTCCAACCACCGGTTCTTGGTACTGCGGCAGAAAACGAGAAGTCATATTCAATGCCGATAGATCAGGCCGTGCAGCAGCCAGCGCCTGCTGCTGCGTCTCTGCACCCTCCATCACGTTCAATATAAGCGTGACCTCACGGGCTGCCGTTCGCGTCATCTGTGCGGTCACTTCCTCGAGATGCTTTTGCAAAAAAGCGATCGCCACAACCAAGAGTACAACGATGACCGGTAGCACCAGGATAAGTGCGGCACGCGCGTACAGGCTGCGCGGTATATAGGGTTTGAGCCATTGGGTCGACATGCGCTAAACCTAGCGGGCTGCCTGGACAAGAGGAAGAGGTCAGAATGCAAGCCTCCGATGATTTCAACCCAGTGCCTGGACAAGCTGTGATACTTGCTCAAGGCCTAAGCCGGGTGCTTGCCCCAAACCCCTCACCGATGACATATCGCGGTACGAACACTTACCTTCTGGGTGAAACAGACATCGCCGTCATCGATCCGGGACCGCTGAGCGACGCACATTTGTCGGCGATTCTCGATGCATTACAGCCCAATCAGCGGATCAGCCATATCTTCGTCACTCACACCCATCTCGATCACTCACCCCTTGCTGCCCCTCTTGCGATCCATACAGGCGCACCGATTCTCGCTTTTGGAGGGCCTCAAGCAGGCCGCAGTGCGGTTATGACGGAATTGGCGCAGAATGGGTTTGCGGGCGGCGGTGAGGGAATTGATATGGATTTTCGCCCTGATATTGAGCTGGAAGACACTGCATGTATTTCTGCGGACGACTGGACGCTTGAAGTCATCCACACACCCGGCCATCTCGGCAACCATATTGCGCTCGCCTGGGGCGATGTTTGCTTTACAGCGGATCACGTCATGGGATGGGCCAGTTCGCTGGTCTCACCGCCCGACGGGGATCTGACCGACTTCATGGCCGCCTGCCATCGCCTTCGCGCGAGAGAATGGTCAGTCTTTCATCCCGGCCACGGCGCTCCTGTAACGGAACCAAACAATCGCCTGGAGTGGCTGATTCAGCACCGTCTTTCGCGCGAATCTCAGATTCTTGACGAACTGATCAAAGGCCCGGCCACTGCACGTCAGCTTGCACTGCGTATTTATATAGACACGCCTGGTGCATTGCTCCCAGCGGCGGAAAGAAATGTATTCGCGCATCTGGTCGATCTGACCGGAAAGGCCCAGGTCGCACCCGTTGAGACGCTTTCAGCACAGTCCGAATTTATCAGGCTCAGTTAGCGGCAAACTTTTTTCATCAGCAATGCGCTTCCCCTCTGGACGACGAAATTCCGTGTTGTTATACGCCCTTCAGTTCCGGCGTAGCTCAGCGGTAGAGCAGTTGACTGTTAATCAATTGGTCGTAGGTTCGATCCCTACCGCCGGAGCCAATATCCATATGCACTCTCATTGCGCTGCCAGATCGTACTAACCTTCCAGAAGTCTATTTTGGTGCAGTTCTGAAACGGCTGAGGCCTCTTGTTTTCTGATTGCCTTGTCGCGGTTCATATTGGTGATTAGGACTTAACCCTATAAACGATATTGGCGGATTGTTTAGCTGCAATCACGTGTACAGGAACAAGAACAAATATGCGCCACGAGTACGAAATAGGGATGCTGTGGGTCGAAGGCCCCCTCAGCTATGTAGAAGTTCTTTGCGCTCAATCTTTCTTAGATGCAGGTCATCATGTAAAACTCTACCATTATGGACACGTGCAAAATGTGCCGGAAGGTGTAGAGCTTGTTCACGGCGATACCGTACTCGGCAGTGATCGCTTTATCAAACACGGTAGAACAGGTAGCTTCGCGTTGTTCTCTGATGTATTCAGGTATCATCTTCTTCAACAAAATGACCGGATGATCTGGGCGGATCTTGATGCTTATTGCGTCAAGACTTTCGAGTCGGAGACTGGTCATTTCTACGCTTGGGAATCCGACTATCAAATTGCTGGTGGTGTTTTAGGCCTACCTTCAGACAGCGAAGCGCTTGGGCAACTTCTTGAGATGACTGAAGATGAATATGGAATTCCTGAATGGTATCCTGATGAAGAGAAGAAGCGCCTTGAAAACCTAAGAGAGGCTGGAACTCCGGTGCATGTTGGTGATTTACGTTGGGGCGTCTGGGGTCCGCATGCAGTGACTCATTATCTGCAAAAAACCGGAGAATCGAAATACGCTTTTCCAGAAAATTGGCTTTATCCAATAAGTTTTAAAAACCGCCGCTTTTTAATGCGGTCAAAATGGGCCCGTAAAGTGCGCCGTGCTGTAACTGAAGATACTTATTCAGTTCATTTCTATGGGCGTAGAGTCCGGCAGTTTTTGGCCACTATAGGAGGCGTTCCTGAACCGGGCAGTTACATGGAACAGTTGTTGACTAAGCACAACATTAACACCGCTGCGGCACCTATTTTTACGCGGCAAGAGCGTGAGGCACAAAAGGCAACTCAGGAAGCAACTCCACCTGTAAAATAAACCTGCAGGTAGCCTTTCGAAGCGACAATGCTTACATCGGTGCCAAGAGAAAACTCACAAGCAAAAACATAGAGTTTTCTGGGCCTTTACTAATTATCTTCAAAAAATAATCTAATCCTCTGGACGATGCCAAAGCTGATTGCTATACGGCGCGGACCGTTCCGGCGTAGCTCAGCGGTAGAGCAGTTGACTGTTAATCAATTGGTCGTAGGTTCGATCCCTACCGCCGGAGCCATTCTTCCCCCGTTTGGCATTCACCCCATCAGCACGTCGCTAAAATCCGCACGCAAGTTCCGTTTCAGGACTTTGCCGGTTGCGTTCAATGGCAGAGCGTCGACGAATACAACTTTGTCTGGCACCTGCCATTTGGCGATCTTACCGTCAAAGAATGAAAGTAAATCCTGCTCGGTTGGCTCTTGGCCTTCCGCCTTCACAGCAACCAAAAGCGGGCGTTCATCCCACTTCGGATGAGGCACACCCACAACCGCCGCTGTCGCCAGTTGAGGGTGCGCGACAGCGATATTTTCCAGCTCGACCGAGCTGATCCATTCGCCACCTGATTTGATAATATCCTTCGATCGGTCGCGGATGGTCATAAACCCATCTGGGTCCAATGTTGCCACGTCGCCGGTTGCGAACCAGCCATCCTGCAACAAGGCCTCATCTTGCATGTGGAAATAGCTGTCTAGCACCCAATGGCCGCGCACCATCAGATCACCCTGCGTTTCACCGTCATGGGGAAGGTCGCTGCCATCGTCATCGACTATTTTCAGTTCAACACCAAAGGGCGGGCGGCCTTGGCTCTCGCGTAGTTTGTGTTGTGCTTCAATGGGCATTTCCAGATGCTTGGCCATAGGATAGTTGGTAGTGCCCAGCGGGCTCATTTCACTCATACCCCAGGCATGGACGGTATCGACACCATAGGTCTCGCGAAAGGTTTCGATCATCGAAGGCGGGCACGCTGCACCGCCTATAACTGTACGATTCAGGCTTTCCAGTTTGGTTCCACATGTCGCCGCGTGCGCCAGAAGGCCCTGCCAGATGGTTGGCACACCCATCGCCAATGTCACGCCATAAGTGTCGATCAGATTGACCAATGCTTCCCCATGCAAACCCGGCCCCGGCAATACCATGCGTGAGCCGGACATGGCGCTGGCATAGGGTGAACCCCAAGCATTAACGTGAAACATTGGCACCACCGGCAATACCACATCCATCGCGGAATAGCCGATAACATCACGTGTGTTTGACGCGAAACTATGCAGCAAAGTCGAACGATGCGAATACAGAACACCTTTGGGGTTTCCTGTTGTGCCCGATGTGTAGCAAAGGCTAGAGGCGGTATTCTCATCAAAACTGGGCCACGCGTAATCCGCATCGCCGGTTTCAATCAACTCGTCATAGAAGATCAGACCAGGGACCTGAGACAACGCGGCCTCATCTCGTGCACCCATCAGCACGAAATGCTGCACCTCGGTCAGTTGCTCCTGAAGCGCGGCGACCAACGGCAGGAAAGTTGCATCAAAGAACAGAACCCGATCCTGCGCGTGGTTGATGATATAGGTCAGTTGCTCTGGGAAAAGACGCGGATTGATCGTGTGACAGACGAAGCCCGCGCCGGATACGGCATAGTAGATCTCAAGATGGCGGCGGTTATTCCAGGCCAGTGTGCCCACTCGATCCTGCGGCTGTAGCCCAAGCTTCATAAGCGCCGAAGCCATACGGCGGGCGTTCTGCGCGATCCCCGCCCAGTTGGTCTGGGTCACGGTTCCGTCCGTCTCGACCGAGATTATCTCGGTCTGTCCGTGATAGCGTTCGGCGTGATCAATCAGCGACGAAATCAGCAAAGGCTGCGTCATCATCTGTCCCAGCATGGACAATCCTCCCATCGTCAGCGCTTGGCCGCGCCCTTCTACATTGGCAGAAACCCTGCCAAGATTTTAATTGTCTGACAATAAGAGAGTTTGGCTGAGTCCCTTGTCAACCTCGATGGCGTAGCGCGTACTCGACCAGACCGGCTGTCGAACCATCCTTGCCTTCGGTGCCGACTTCGCCATCGACAATGGGCCCCAGAGACGTCGCCAATTCTTTGCCCAACTCAACGCCCCATTGATCGAATGAATTAATGCCGAGCAACACGCCTTCGACAAAAACCCGATGCTCGTACAGCGCAATAATCTGGCCCAGCACATATGGCGTAAGCTGCGGATATATCAGGGTTGTTGATGGACGATCCCCCGAGAACACACGGTGGCGTGCCTGACGCTCCAGCTCTTCGCCGGTCAAACCCTTATCCACCATCCGCACGCGGGCTTCATCCAATGATCGGCCTTGCATCAGAGCCTCGGACTGAGCCAGGCAATTGGCCAGAAGCAGACGATGATGATGGGCCAATTCAGGCTCATGCCCATTGGCTGCCACCATGAACTCGCACGGGATCACGTCAGTGCCCTGGTGAATCAGTTGATAGAATGCGTGCTGTCCATTGGTGCCAGGCTCACCCCAAACCACCGGACCTGATGGCATGGCCAACGTACTGCCATCCATTGCGACAGATTTGCCGTTCGATTCCATTTCAAGCTGCTGGAAATACGCTGGAAGCCGCAGAAGGCGCTGATCATAAGGCAAAACCGCACGGCTGGCGTAACCCAAAACCTGCCGGTGCCAGACACCGACAAGCGCCAACATAACCGGCATGTTTTCAACCCACTTCGCCGAGCGGAAATGCAGGTCCATCGCCTGCCCACCTCGCAGAAAAGCATCGAATGCATTTGAGCCTACAGCGATCATCACCGGCAATCCGACCGGGCCCCAGACCGAATAGCGTCCGCCCACCCAGTCGGCGAAACCGAACACGCGCTCTTCGGGGATGCCAAACGCAGCTGTCTTATCCACCGCGCTCGAAACGGCAGCGAATTGCTGCGACGGGTCTCCGCCTCCATCCACCATCCAAGCACGCGCCGTCCGCGCGTTGGTCATGGTTTCGATGGTGGTGAAGGTTTTCGAAGCCACAACAATCAGCGTGCGCGTCGGGTCTAGCATGCGCAAGGTGTCGGCGATATGCGCCCCGTCCACGTTCGAGACGTAATGCAACTTTGGACCATCGTGATACGGTGCCAGGGCATGTGTCGCCATGACCGGACCAAGATCCGAGCCGCCGATGCCGATATTCACAACATCCGTAAAGCTGCCCCCTGCCCCCTTGATCGCCCCGCCGCGCACCTCTTCGGCAAACACGCGCATCCGCTGCAATGTTTCCAGAACGTCTGGCATCACGTCCTGACCATCCACCTCGACCGGACCGCCATCGAGGTTGCGCAACGCCGTATGCAGTACCGCACGCCCTTCGGTCTCGTTGATCTTTTGGCCCGCAAACATCGCCGTCCGGCGATCCGCCAATTTGGCATGGTCACAGAGTTGAATAAGTGCAGAGCGAATGTCGTCGTTGATCTGAGTTTTAGAGTAGTCAAACAACAGGTCGCCGCTGGACGTGGAAAAACTCTCGGCACGGTTTGAATCTGCATCGAACAGATCAAGTATTCTGCGATCACCGATCGATTTAGCCAGAGATTTCAGTTGATCCAATTGCATGGTGACTACTCCGCCCAGTGGACAGTCATGCCGGTTAGCACGGCCGCGATAGGCGCCTCTTCTGGCGGCAGTGACATGGCGCGATCCAGCGCATCGCGCTTGGATTCTCCGAAGATAATGAGATGTTTTGACAACGCACCTTCGAGCACGGGTGCGGTCAGTGTTATTCTCGCCTCGGGCTGCACGTCTGTCCTTGCCACCGCAAGTGTAGGCGCGTGGCTGTCCAGCGCGGCAGTCAGGCCCTGCATCCCAGGAAAAAGAGAGGCCGTGTGCATATCCTCACCCATGCCAAGAACCAGGACCGACAGAGGCAAGACGGGATTGATCAGGCTTTCGATCTCAGGCAGAACCGCTTCGGGCTCATGACCTGCGACAAACAATGGCAGGTACTGCGCGACAGAGGCGCGATTGGTCAATAGACGCTCGCGGATCAGCCGCTCGTTCGAACGTTTATGGTCACCCGGTACGCACCGCTCATCTGTCGGCAACACGCGCACGCGATCCCACTCAAGATCAGCCGCACATAACCCATCAAACACCGGCCCCGGGGTGGTCCCTCCGGGAACGGCAAGCGAAACAACATCGTGGTGCAACAACGCGGACTCAATGTCTCCGGCCAGTGCATTCGCGACATCAATGGCCAGCATGTCACGGTCTGCATATTCTTTAATATTCATGGGTTTATTCCTTGCCAGCGGCGGTGATCTCTCTTCATCAGCAGTTCGGCGTCGCCTGGGCCAGTGCTGCCATTTTCATAAGGTTTGGGCACGTCTCCGCGTGCCTGCCAGCCCGCAATGATCGGGTCGGTCCAGGCCCACGCGGCCTCGACCTCATCACCGCGCATAAACAGGGTCTGGTTGCCGCGAATGACATCCATCACCAGCCGCTCATAGGCGTCTGGCGGGTCCTGATTTTCGGGTCCAAGCGCCTCGGCAAAGCTCATGTCCAGCGGAACGTCGACCAGCCGCATCCCACCCTGCCCCGGCTCTTTGATCGTCACTTTCAGAGTAATGCCTTCGTTCGGCTGCAACCGAATCGAAAGCGCATTTGCGTGACGCCCCGCCTCTTCGCCGAAAATCGAATGCGGCGCATCCTTGAACATCACATTGATGACCGACGACCGCGCTACCAATTCCTTACCAGTGCGCAGATAAAATGGGGTGCCTGCCCATCTCCAGTTGCTGATATGCGCGCGCAAAGCCACATAACTCTCGGTCGTGGACCGGTTGTTACCCACAACCTCGCGATACCCCCGACCCTGTTTTCCACCGGCAAACTGTCCCCGAACAATGTGGTGCGGTTCAACCGGGTCCAGCGCACGGATCACCTTGAGCTTTTCGTCGCGTACCGCATCCGGGTCAAACTTTGCGGGCGGTTCCATCGCGATCAGACACAAAAGCTGCATTAGGTGGTTCTGCATCATATCGCGCATGGCACCTGCACGCTCGTAATACTCTTCCCGCCCATCGATGCCGACTGTTTCCGCAACGGTGATCTGAATGTGATCCACGTACTGGCTGTTCCACAATGGCTCGAACAACATGTTGCCGAACCGGACCGCCATCAGGTTTTGTACCGTTTCTTTACCCAGATAGTGATCAATTCGATAGATTTGCCCCTCATCAAAATGCGACGCCAAAGTTGCATTCAAAGCGCGCGCACTTTCCAGATCGTGCCCAAACGGCTTTTCAACAACGATCCGGGTCTGAGGGGTGGCGAGATTATGCGCTCTGATCCGCTCGGCCAGCGGACCAAACAGTCTGGGACCCACCGAGAAATAGAACGCTCGGATTCGATCCGTGCTCAGCAATTCGGACAATGGAGCCCACCCGTCTTCGGACAAGGCATCCAGCGGAACATAATTTATGCGCTGCAGAAAACCATTTACCGCCTCCGGGTCTTTAGACCGTTTTGGCGCATACTGACGCAAAGATTCGGCAACTATATCCCGAAAGGATTCAACGGTCAGCGCACCCCGTGCCGCGCCTATGATCCGGGTGGCCTCGGGCCATTGTCCGGCGCAGTAACGCCGAAACAGAGCCGGAACGATCTTGCGCTGCGCCAGATCGCCGGTTCCGCCGAATATGACCAGATCAAATGGGTCAACGGGTATGACGCGAGAAACCATGGCTTTTCCTTACCTTGCCAGTCGTGGCATGTCCAATGTTAGCGCAATCAAAATGTCGAAATCTTCGAACATCAAAACTCTGTCAGCAGGGCGTCAACGTACTTAACTAAACCGGCACAAACGATTAAGTCGGTTTGGTAAATGCACAAAACCGGATGCCGGAATGAAAGACAACGCCACTCAGGCTGCAAATATCGGGAAGTTTCAAAACAGTTTGGTGACAGCGGACGGGCAAACACGCGCGTCTGTTGCGTTATCCAACCCGGAAACGTTGTGGTTCAATACCGGCACGCTGTGCAATATCGAATGCGTCAACTGTTATATCGCCAGCAGTCCCACCAATGACGCGCTGGTTTACATCGCAGCAGACGAGGTTCGCGCTTATCTGGATCAGATCGAAGAACGCCAGTGGCCAATCCGCGAGATTGGTTTTACCGGTGGTGAGCCCTTCATGAACCCTGAAATGATCGAAATGACCCGCGCAGCGCTTGAACGCGGCTACGAGGTTCTGATTCTGACTAACGCCATGCAGCCAATGATGCGACGCACGATGCGCGAAGGGTTGCTGGAGCTGCAACGTGACTATGGCGGCAAGCTGACACTGCGCATTTCGGTCGATCACTACCGCCCGGAATTACATGATGAAGAGCGTGGAAAAGGCAGCTTTGCCAAGACGCTGATCGGCATGGAATGGCTGCGGGATAACGGCTTTAAGATGGCGATCGCCGGGCGTACCGTGTGGGGAGATTCCGACGCCGACAGCCGTGCAGGCTATGGCGCATTCTATGCAGAACATGGCTTTGACATCGATCCTCAAGACCCGGGTCAAACCGTGCTGTTTCCCGAAATGGATGAATCCATAGAAGTGCCTGAAATCACCACCGCTTGCTGGGGAATTCTTGATAAATCTCCAGATGCCATGATGTGTGCCAGCTCGCGCATGGTGATTAAGCGCAAAGGCGCAGAACGTCCGGCGGTTTTGGCATGTACGTTGCTGCCATACTCACCTGAATTCGAAATGGGCGAAACCTTGGCCGAGGCCGAAGCCGACGTGCATCTAAACCACCCGCACTGCGCCAAGTTCTGCGTTCTTGGTGGGGCCAGTTGCTCCGGTTGATCAGTTAAGCTCGGGTGATTTCCAGAATTTTGTACCTGAGGCTCCCGCTGACACCCGCCACCCCTTCTTGCTCAGAACAAAGAAGGATCGGCCATCGGTAAAGCGCAGCGTGTCTCCGGAGCGATCCTCACCATACATTGCGCCCGTCTCCGCGGTCGCGTCGTAGCCGTGATCAATAAAATACTCTAGATCTGCAGGGGTTTCGAAGAGGATCACGAACTTGGTTTCAAAGCCCCCGATCCCAATCGCTCCGCCAACGCCCCCGGTCCCCATGTTCATATAGGTGTGTTGTCCTGTGTCTTTTGAAACCGCCACACCGCGCCCGTAACCTGCAGATACCGGAAAAACCGTCACCTTGCGCGAGTCAAAAACCGCGTATCCAGCGCAGACTTCGTATAGTTCTTGTGCCTGTGGATTCTCGGCTAGTAGTTGATCCAGAATTTCGCCCGCCATCAAATCCAACTTGGCACGTGTCTCTTCAGGCGTGGCTTCATTCCTTAGCAGTTCCGAAGTCGAATCAATGGTTTCGTCGACGACGTTCGCACCTTTCTCGATTGTGTTACCAACACCCTCTGCACCGCGACCTATCGCGTTTGCAGTATTCTCAGCGCCCTTTTTGATCTTATCCAGAACCCCTTCGGCGATGGCAGGACCGCTCAGGAAAACCGCAGCGGCGAGGATAAGATATCTAGGCATAGAGTGATTCCGTATAAGACCATCAGTTTGGTCATTACATTATCTCAATCGCGACATTTGAGAACCGGACTTTCGATTCCTGAAAGTATATCCGACGCCCGATTAGTTCACGCGAAACTCTCCAACCATATTCCGCCATTCGCCCGGAGCGATCATCTTTCGATGTGTGAACCGAACAGAATGCAGTGGTCCTTCAATTTCTTTTTGCCAGAATTCCACGAATTCAAAAAGTTTGGGGTGATCCGGGGCAAGATCATAATCCTGCCAGATAAACGTATTCAGAACGTGTATGTAATCGGGCATGTGATAGAAAAATTCTGCGGTTGTCAGCCCGTACCCTTTCAACATGAGTTCGGTTTCGTTTTGCGCCATCCAGACCTCCATTTTTATTGCAAGGTCTTCTCAGGGTAACACGAAAATCACCTAATACTTAGATAACAATATGTTACTCTACTGTTACCGGGCTAATTTGGCCACAAGACGGTTGCTTGCTTGCACCTTATATGCCGGGTCTGATAAGGTGCATCCACAAGATATAGATCAAAAACAAGACACGGGCAGCCTACGTGAGCGATACGCCAGAAATACCTGAAAACATGGATGAAACACCGCCCGAGCGCCCCGTTTATGACGGCCCGACGGTATCCATCGAATCCGAGATGCGCACGTCCTATCTGGACTATGCCATGTCGGTCATCGTGTCCCGCGCCATTCCCGATCTGCGCGATGGTTTGAAACCGGTGCACCGCCGCATCCTGTATGCAATGCACGAAACCGGGAACACGCACGAAAAGGCCTACCGCAAATCGGCCCGCCCGGTCGGCGACGTGATGGGTAAATACCACCCGCATGGTGATAGTGCGATCTATGACGCGCTGGTGCGGATGGCACAGGATTTCTCGATGTCCCTGCCGCTACTGGATGGTCAGGGCAACTTTGGCTCGATGGACGGCGATAACCCGGCTGCCATGCGTTATACCGAAGTTCGGATGGACAAGCCTGCCGCGTCCCTGCTGGCCGATATTGAAAAAGATACGGTCGATTTTCAGGACAACTATGACGGCAAAGACAAAGAGCCGACCGTCCTGCCCGCCCGTTTCCCAAATATGCTCGTCAACGGTGCCGGCGGTATCGCTGTGGGTATGGCAACGAACATCCCTCCGCACAATCTGGGTGAAGTGGTTGATGCAACTCTGGCGCTGATCGATGACCCGGACTTGACCTCGGAACAGTTGATCGAATACGTCCCCGGCCCAGATTTCCCGACCGGCGGCGTAATGCTGGGCCGGTCCGGCGCGCGCAAAGCTTATCTGGAGGGCCGTGGCAGCGTCATCATCCGTTCCAAGACCCGTGTCGAGGAGCTTCGTAAGGACCGCTACGCCATCGTCGTCGATGAGATTCCCTATCAGGTGAACAAAGCCGCTATGATCGAAAAGATTGCCGAGGCCGTGCGTGAGAAGCGGATCGAAGGTGTGTCCCATGTGCAGGACGAATCCGACCGCAATGGTGTGCGCGTCGTCGTCGAATTGAAGCGCGATGCAACGCCCGAAGTGGTGCTGAACCAGCTCTATCGTTTCTCACCTATGCAAACTTCGTTCGGCTGCAACATGCTGGCCCTGAATGGCGGTCGCCCCGAACAGCTGACCTTGCGCCGCTTCCTAACATCCTTCATCGATTTTCGCGAGGATGTGGTTGCCCGTCGTACTGCGTACGATCTGCGCAAAGCACGCGAACGCAGCCATATTCTCTGTGGTCTGGCGGTCGCTGTTTCCAATGTGGACGAAGTCGTCGCCACGATCCGCTCGTCTGCAGACGCAGCGCAAGCACGTGAAAAGCTGATGACCCGCCGTTGGCCGGCGGCTGATATCGAAGGCTATCTGCGTCTTATCGACGATCCTCTGTCCAAGATGAACGACGACGGCACCTATAACCTGACCGAAGTTCAGGCCCGCGCCATCCTCGAACTGCGTCTGCAACGTCTGACCCAACTGGGTGTCAAAGAGGTCACAGACGAGCTGGAAGAACTCGCCGCCAAGATCAAGGAATACTTGGATATACTATCTTCGCGCGAACGCATCATGTCGATCATCGGCGATGAGCTTCGCAGCGTACGAGACCAGTTTGCCGTTCCACGTCGCACCGAGATCGTCGACTGGTCCGGCGACATGGAAGACGAAGACCTGATCGAGCGTGAGGATATGGTCGTGACCGTCACCTCGGGCGGATACATCAAGCGCACTCCGCTGGCTGATTTCCGCGCCCAGAAGCGCGGCGGCAAAGGTCTGTCTGGTATGCAGACCAAAGAAGAAGACGTGGTCACCACGCTCTTCGTGGCAAATACCCACACGCAGCTATTGTTCTTCACAACGGATGGCATGGTCTACAAGCTTAAGACCTGGCGCCTGCCGCAATCGGGGCGGACTGGCAAAGGCAAAGCCATCGTCAACATCCTGCCGATTCCAACCGGGGTTTCTATTGCTGCAATTATGCCGGTGGATGTGCCGGATGAAGAATGGGAAAACCTGCAGATCATCTTCGCCACCAGTGCAGGCACCGTGCGGCGCAACCGTTTGTCAGATTTCACCAACGTCAAGCGCAACGGCAAGATCGCTATGAAGTTCGAAGAGGATCACGCCGACACCAAGTTGATCAACGCGCGTATCTGTTCCGAAGATGATGACGTCATGCTGGTCACTAAATCTGGCCGCGCAATCCGCTTCTCAACAACAGATGTACGGGTGTTCAACAGCCGGTCGTCTGTTGGTGTACGCGGTGTACGTCTGACCGGCGATGATGAGGTGGTTTCGATGTCGGTCATCCGCCACTTCAACGCCACCTCGGATGAACGGGCCGCTTACCTTAAAATGCGCCGCCTTATGGCCGGTGTCACCGATGAATCCGAGACGGAAGAAGATGAAGGTAACGCCGACAGTGTGCTGCCACAGGAACGTTATGCCGAGATGTCGGCTGCCGAGAACCTGATCCTGACCATTACGGCAGGGGGCGCGGGCAAGCTGAGCTCAAGCCACGATTACCCGGTTCGCGGACGCGGCGGTATGGGCGTGGCAGCGATGGACAAGGCCATGCGCGGCGGTAAATTGGTGGCATCCTTCCCCGTTGATATTGACGACCAGATCATGCTGGCCACCTCAAAGGGTCAGTCGATCCGGGTGCCGGTTGATGGGATCTCTTTCCGCTCCCGCAGCGCGGGCGGTGTGAAAGTCTTCAATACGGGCAAGGGCGAAGAAGTCGTCAGTGTTGCCTGGATTGCAGACCAGGGTGATGAAGAAGCCGAAGAATGAAGGATCGAGAACGAAATCGGGTGAGTTAAGCTCGGTTTCTTTGGTCTAAACCTTCCAATTACAGCTCTGCGAACTTTTCAGTCATTCAGTCGAAACGTGTGAAGGCAGAAGAATGGATCAAGTCGTAAGATGGGCAATTTGCTCGCAGTCACAATGGGTGTTGCAAGAGCGATCCGGGCTGAACCTGTTCGGGTACACGTAACCATCGAACTGAAGTTTGTCACACGAACCGCAAATAGTGGCCTCAGCAAAGCGCAGAGTTTTAGCGCCACTTTCAATCCAAATATTACTCGACCGGTGACCAATTCGTGTCTGGATCATAAGCAGAAATTTCAGATGCAATACTGAGTGTCTCCGGGCCAAAATCTGCCTCGTAGACTATGCCGTTTTCGCCTACCAGAAAGGAATGAATACCAGTTTCTCCGTAGTCTGCCGGTATTGCCAGCAAGGCATGTCCTGCAACAAAGTGATCCCCGACGAAATAGGGGTAGGCACCCCCTGGAGCGTTAGGGCCCTGCTCTTGCAGGATTGTGTAATAATAGCCAAGAAACGGTTCGGCCTCATAGTCAACCTGACCGTCACTCCACCCCGAAGCTGCGGCGCGGGCAAGCGCTGCACCGACAAAGCTGTCTTTTCCAGGCCAGAAGAGACCGTTCTGCTCTTCCGGATCGGAAATGATCGTCTGAGCGAATTCCATAACGCCATTCCCGTTATGGTCCACAAGCCGGAAAGCTGCCTGCAGGTCAACATAGGCCTCAAGCAATTCGATCACTTCCAACTCATTCAAGCCTATTTCACGAGCTGAAAGTTCCTCGATCCCAGCCTCCAGGTCAAAGCGCCAACCGTCATCTCTACGCAGAATTGGGATAGGAAAAGGCCAACCGTCTTCACCTAGAAGAAGTACAACGCCATCGTCCTCAGGCCGGAAACGATACCCCTCGGCATACATGCCAAGCACTTCCTGCCTTCTTTCTTGATCTTCCGTCGGATCACCCGTTCCAACCAGATCCTCGGCTTCAGGCCCGAAAATTTCGATCAGCTTGCTCTGATCATTAGCCTTCAACGCATCAACAAAAGCATCCAGTGCGGTTTGCGGCGTATCAAATCTGGCTCCTTCAGAGAGGGCCGGGCTTGTGGTCGCGGCAAGCAACAAAATTGAAAATACTGATCTACGCATTTTACCGTCTCCGCTTGCCTTTAGCGGCGTGTCCACGCTTGGACGCGCTTTGAGTTCTGCTGCCGGACGCCTTTTTCTTCATCGCTTGCCCTTTGGATGCCGCGGGCTTGCGCTGCGTCGATGCGGCTTTCTTCGCTTGCGGCTTCTTGGCGGTCTGCGGTCTTTGTGCGACTGGCTTTTTCGCTGAATCTGGACGTTTGGTGCGATCAATGGCTTGTTGCTTTGCGGCAGCCTTGTCCCGATCAGCGTTGTTCCGGTTCGCCAAGGCACCGCCTGCTACAGCCCCTGCACCCGCACCGACCGCGGCTGCAGCCGCCCCGCGGTCCCGGCTAATATCTGCAGCACCAGATTCTCGGCTCAACTTTGCACGCAGCTCATCCGTGCGACCGTCAGGACGGTTAACCGGCAAGTCGCTACGGCCACCTTCGGGTCTTTTGTGGTCCGCTATTTTGTTCCGGGCCTCCTGTTGCCGGTCAGGATCGGGGTTCCATCCGATATCCGTTCGGTCACCTAAATCTATATCATTGCCGATATTGACGTTGCCATCCACGTCTATGTCGATGTCTGGATTTCTATAAATCGGACCGCCGCCCCAGCCACCGCAATTTCGGCACCCCCAGTAGTCGTTCCAATCATCGTCGTCGTCGAAAATTTCGTCGATCAGGGCAACAGCGCCAAAAGTCAGTAGTGCTGCGCCCACAACATCCCCGGTTGACGGGCCAGTATAAATCGTCTCGGGATTGTATTGTGGGACGTATACCGTCTCGGGTTCTGTCGGCGTAATTACTATGGTGTCGTCCTCAGACACTTCGACAGTTTGCTCGGGCCCTGTAACAAGAGCGCCACTGTCAATTGCCTGATCCCGCATGACCTGCACCGCATCCATCACATCGTCGGACTGGGCCAACATGGCAGTGCCAACTGTCTCGGTCCAGTCGATATGGGTGGCCATCTGACCAACAACTTGGGGGAACGCCGTTGCCAACACACTGACAGAAGGATCCCATCCCATTGCATCGATTTCCGGTTCCAGTTCAACAGGGTCGCGGTCGGCGTTATCGAGCAAATACCGTTCAGCCTTAACAATTTCCAATGGCTGGGTTGCCGCGACAAATATCTGTATGAGTAACGTGTCGGGATAAAGAGCAACCGGGGCGACCAATGTCTGCAACTCAGCGTCAGTTAGCAGACTGGACGAGGTCGCCGAGGTATCATCTTTTGCCGCTACATCTTCAGACGACTCTTGCGTTAACGCTGAAGTAGATACGCAAATACCGAATGCAATTAATAGAAACCTAAACATATTGCGATCCTTCGATTTCTTGAAGGATCACCTAAGACTGCGATTCTGGCAACCGATCAGTCAATAAAACGGTTGTGGGATAATAATCGACACCCAATCAAGATTGAGCGAGTGTCCGCTTTGGGCTCGAAGCGGATGTTGCTATTAAGCAAAATCCTGAATTCGTTAACTTTCATACGCCTTATAGAGGTTAATATTCGGCCCTCGCTCAAAGCCCATACAATGCCCCAAACTTGTTCTCAAGATAGGTCAACAACGCCTTCGGCCCGGGCTCGACACCACTTGCCCTCTGGATGATTTCGCGTGGCGCATAAAGGCCGCCAAATTGCTGGACGTTCTCGCACAAAACTATGGCCTCTTGAGCGTCATAGCAGAAATATAGGATGGCTCAGGAACAGTATTGAAATGAGAACTCGCTGCCCGAACCATGAGAACCTAACCGTACGCAACGAGCACATTCAAAAATGCAACCGTCGATAAATCTTGCAAGATTAGGGCCGTACCTGATTTAGTGACCGAAAATTGGGCGGCTTTTGGGGGAGAAGCGTGTGCCGGGCATGCAAGAACAGGATTACGAAGGCGAACTACGCATTTACGAAGCACTGAATGTGGTGTCTACGACACCCGTTTTTGCGCTTTCGTTTTTGACGGCGTTTGCTGTTCAGATCGTGCAGATTGGGCCTTCCCATCTGACGATCCCTGCGATCGGATCGCTTGCGGTACTGGCGATTGTGAACCTGTTGGGCATGCAGAGTTACTATAAACTGCGTACTAAACCCAGGCCTAGATCGATATCCCATCGGCGGCTGAAAGTCATCCTGGTCACCTCGATGGTTCTGGGGGCTGGTTGGGGTAGTTTCAACTTGTTCATGATGCCATACTTGGTTCCCTACGAGCAGATGATGCTGTATTTGTTTGCATTTGTCGGCGCACTGGGCGGGTCGACGACATTTTCGATGAGAGTGTCCTTTGGTTTCTCAAGCCAAATTCTGTTTTTTACTTGGATTGCCATGCTGCTGTGGGGTCCATTAGCGTGGTATATCAACACCTTCATCGTTCTTGGCGTGTTTTTGGCAATCGTAAAGCTTACGTTTCTGACACGATCAACTGCTATCGATAGCATCAAGTTGAGCCTGGCCAACGCAAGGGCCTTGAACGATCAACTTAAAGCCGAAAACCAGATACGTGAACTGGCCCGCATTCCGGAAGAGAACCCGAACCCGGTGTTGCGTATCACCGATCAGGGCGAACTGACTTACGCCAATAAGGCAAGCGCTCCATTAATCGAAGCGCTGCAGCTAAAAGTTGGTGACCGAGTGGGAACGGGTTGGCGTAAACGTGTTGCCAAGGGTTTGCAGGATGGTCAACGGGCAGATTTCCAGTATAAGGCTGGTGGTCAGACCTATTCTCTTTTGCTGTGGCCGGTTCCGGAAGGAGGATACGCGAATATCTACGGTCGGGATATTACGCGGCAAAAACGTGTGGAGAGCGAGTTGCGGGTGGCCCGCGATATCGCTGAGACCGCCAATAAGACCAAAAGCACTTTCCTTGCCAATATGAGCCATGAACTGCGCACGCCGCTGAATGCGATCATTGGATATAGTGAACTGATGCTGGAAGAAGCCATCGACCAGAAGGATGACGCAAACCTGAGCGACTTGAAGAAGATCCAATCTGCCGGGAAACACCTGCTTGCGTTGATCAATGATGTATTGGACCTCTCCAAAATCGAAGCCGGAAAGATGGAGTTCGAACTGGAAACTTTCGACGTTTTCCAGATGATCAAAGATGTAAGCGCGACAGTGCAGCCGTTGGCTGAGCAGAACAACAACACGCTGGAAATTGAGTGCCCTGATGATATCGGCGAGATGGTCTGTGACTTGACCAAGGTGCGGCAGGCCCTGCTGAACTTGTTGTCCAATGCTTGTAAGTTCACAGAACAGGAAATGATCACGTTATCGGTTGTAAAATCGAACGACACAGATCAACTGGAATTTGCGGTCACCGATCACGGCATCGGCATGTCGCTAGAGCAGGTCGAGAGGATATTCGATGCGTTTACGCAGGCAGATTCCTCAACAACGCGTAACTACGGTGGTACCGGATTGGGGCTGTCTATCACAAAGGCCTTCTGCGAACAGTTGGGCGGCAACATTCACTGCGAAAGTGCGCTTGGCGAAGGTTCGACCTTCACAATTCGCCTACCGCGCATCTGTCGCGACCCGTCAACGGGCGTGATTAGTCTGGCTGATCAGTCGGGAAATGATTTGAACAATGACCCGAATGCGCCGCTGGTTCTGTTGGTGGATGACGATCCGACCGTGCATGATCTTCTTGGTCGACGACTACTTCGTGAGGGATATCGCGTCCTCGCATCGGCCAACGGCGATGAGGCATTAGAACTGGCTCGAACAACCCGTCCTGATGCTATCACGCTCGATGTCTTCATGCCCGAAATCGATGGCTGGGCTGTTTTGTCCAAGCTCAAGGACGATCCCGAACTTGCGGATATTCCTGTCATCATGTTGACTTTCGCAGAGGATCGCAAAAGAGGTTTGTCGCTGGGAGCCAGTGAATATTTGGGCAAGCCAATTGACACTACCGAGCTTCTGAGTGTCCTCAAAGAGCACTGCCCAACTCTGCCAACGCCACGCGTTCTGGTCGTCGAGGACGAGGCTGCAACGCGTGAGCTAATCTGTCGCGTTCTCGAAAAAGAAGGCTGGCAGATTGACGAGGCGATCAATGGACTGGATGCCCTTCAACGCCTCTCTCAGTTCGTGCCGGACGTGATTTTACTTGATCTCATGATGCCCGAGATGGACGGTTTTGAGTTCTTGGCGGGGATAAGAAAGAACCCGGAGTGGAAGAATATTCCCGTCATCATCGTGACCGCCAAATCCCTGTCCAGCGAGGACCGCGCGCAACTGAATGGCTCGTTCCAGACGCTGGTCCGCAAAGATGGGGATGAGATTGAAATCATTCTGAACCAGTTGAACGAAATCCTTTCGGCTTCTCGATCTGAAGACGTATAGGCTGTGAGTAGCGCCCCGAATACCCAACCCGAGCAGGCACAGGCAATGTGGCTGGCAAATTTACGCCAGAACCTGATTTCCCCGGTCAGTGCGGTAGTCGGGCTATGTGAGTTTCTCGAAAGTGAGGCTGAACGCCTTACTCTGAAGGAAGCCGCATCAGACCTGAACCGAATATCTCAGGCTGCAACCGAACTAAGCGTGTTTGTGGACCAGCTTCTGCATCCCCGAATGGCCTTGAAGCTTACGGTAAGCGGTGACGAAGGAGTGAAAAGGCTTCGTCACGATTTGCGAACGCCGATGAATGCGATCAAGGGCTACAGCGAAATGCTGCTTGAGGATCTGGAGGATCTAAACGCAGGACATCTGGAGTTGGACCTGCGCGGATTGCTGAAGCATACGGATTCTCTATTGCAAGAAATTGATGTGCTCGCATCGTTGTCCGACAACCAGTCCGGCGATGGCTTCAAAATACCCGAGGCATCGCAGGACGCAGCTGAAATGTTCGCGAATCTGGCTCAAAGCATGCGCTCGATTGATCCGGTTGCGGAGACTGCTTCGCTAACCGGAACCATCCTAGTCGTAGATGATGTCGAAGCTAACCGTACGCTGCTTGCCCGGCGGCTCGAACGGGATGGCCATCAAGTCTGGACCGCCGACGGAGGATATTCGGCTCTGGAAAAGCTATCTCAACACGCGTTCGATCTGGTCCTGCTTGATCTTATGATGCCGGATCTCAACGGTTATGATGTTTTGAAGCGATTGAAAGAAAACGATGACTGGCGCGACATCCCGGTCATCATGATTTCCGCGTTCGATGAGATCGAAAGCGTCGCGCGTTGCGTTGAGATCGGAGCAGAAGATTACCTCCCTAAACCGTTCAACCCAATCTTGTTGCAAGCTCGGATCAACGCCGCGCTTGAGAAAGGACAGTGGCGGGAGCGAGAGCGCCTCTATCTCTTTCAGATGGAGGCAGAGAAGCAAAAGTACAAAGACCTGTTGCATAGTATTCTGCCGCAAAAAATCGTGACACGGTTGAACGACGGAGAGGCCACGATTGCCGACCGTCATGACGATGTGACTGTCCTGTTTTCGGACATGGTTGGCTTTACGGAGATGTCGGCGAAATTGTCACCCGCGCAAGTGGTTGACTACCTTAATCGGGTTTTTTCGGGCTTCGACAAGGCGGCTTCGGAACTTGGTGTGGAAAAGATCAAGACAATCGGAGATGCCTACATGGCCGCGGCCGGAGTACCCGACCACCGGAATGACCACGCTGAAGTGATGGTTGAACTGGCTTGTCGGATGTTATCTCAGGTCGAAGCGCTGAACCACGAGCTGGACTACCCTATGCATCTTAGAATCGGCGTCCACAGTGGGCCCGTAGTCGCCGGAATAATCGGGTCACACCGTTTTCTCTACGATGTTTGGGGGGATACAGTGAATTTCGCCAGCCGTCTTGAAACAACGGGTGCGCCAGGCCGCATTCAAGTCTCAGAGGAGACTGCAAGGCGGGTTACGCATTGCTTTGACCTAACTGATCCGATGGATGTGAGAATTAAGGGCAAAGGCCAGGCAAAAACATATTTCATCACTGGACGGAAATCTTAGTAGTCGGATCTACCTCCAGAGGCTGACAGCAGTTTTTCCATTATCTCAAGCAAACGGTTAAGTTCGACAGGTTTGGTATCAAAGTCATCGCAACCTGCCTCCAGCGCCTTTTCCCGGTCGCTGGCCATTGCGTGTGCCGTCAGCGCAACCACCGGGATTGAGGCCGTCTCGGGTGCTGCCTTGATGCGCCGTGTCGCCTCCCATCCATCAATTTCAGGCAGGCTCATATCCATCAAAACAATGTCGGGATTTGCTTCACCAGCCATGGACACGCCTTCCAACCCGTCCTTCGCAACGATAACTTGGAAGCCTTTACGCGCCAACCGACGCGACAACATATCGCTGTTCATTTCGTTGTCTTCCACCAACAGAACTTTAGCCAAATTTCCCCCTTTACGCATGCGCGCCATTTGACTGCCCACGAGACAGAGTGTTTCCGGATCCATTTTCAAAATGTCGAACATACCACTAGATTGCGCAAGTCGTTTCGGTTGAAGCATTCTTTCATCAATTCAGCTTCACGCAATGAACAAATTAGTGTCTTCAGATAATGTCTTCTTTTAGTCCACCCAACCCGCTACGAATTTCGCTTTCCCACCCTTGCTGTTTTTTGCTGCGGTCGAGTTGCGACCAAAGCAGTCGTTCATTGTCAGATTGCCAATGGCGGTAGTGTCCGCGTCTCGTTAATTGCCTGGGGAATTCTCGCTGCGCCGGGCCCGAATGGTGGCTCCTTACGCCACATCGCCGTACTCAAGATAATGCACACCCAGCAAAATCTGCGCTGTGTGCGTTTGCAGCGAAAAAATCGAATTCACAGGATGGGCCTGAGGCGGGCGTTTCTTTTGAGCAAGATCCTGAACTCAAAAACTTGCGTACACCTTCAGGAAGTTAATAATCGGCCATCGCTCAAAGCCCATACAATGCCCCAAACTTGTTCTCAAGATAGGTCAACAACGCCTCCGGCCCGGGCTCGACACCACTTGCCCTCTGGATGTTTTCGCGCGGCGCATGAAGGCCGCCAAATTGCTGGACGTTCTCGCGCAGCCATCCGGTGGCGCCCGAGGAATCGCCCGCAGCCAATTGCGAATCCAAATCGGGTACGGCCTTGCGCAAAGCCTGATTCAGACATCCTGCGTAGACATTCCCCAACGAGTAGGTCGGGAAGTAGCCAAACAGCCCAACAGACCAGTGCACATCCTGCAGGCACCCATTCGAAGGCTTGTCGACCGCATATCCAAAATCTGCGGCGAAACGATCATTCCACGCGGCTTCAAGGTCGCTGACTTGCAGATCACCTGCCATCAGCGCACGCTCTAGATCGAACCGCAGCATGATATGCAGGTTGTACTGCACTTCGTCCGCTTCGGTCCGGATGTATCCACTGTGTACTCGGTTAACGGTGCCATAGAAGGCATCGGCGTCGGCGATGCCAAAATCGCCAAAGGCTTCTTTCATTTGATCGAAAAGCCAGCCGGTGAAGGCGCGGGACCGGCCCAGTTGGTTTTCATAAATCCGGCTTTGGCTTTCATGAACTCCCATGGATACACCGCGCCCTAAAGGCGTCAGCAAATAATCCGGGTCGATCCCCTGTTCATAAGCCGCATGTCCCACTTCGTGGATCGTGGAATAGAAGCAATTGAACGGGTCCGTTTCGCTGGTTCTGGTGGTGATGCGTACATCCAGCCCGCTGCCAGAACTGAACGGGTGTACAGCTTTGTCCACGCGGCCATTATTTAGGTCATAGCCAAAGGCGACGGCCAGCTTTTGCGACAGGCGCATTTGGATCAACTCGTCAAATCTACCGGTCAGAGCCGCAGGCTCGGGCCGATCTAGGACAGCTGCGCGCAAAGTAACCAGACGTGGGCGCATCTGGTCGAATATCTCGGCAATCTGCGCACCCGTCGTGTAGGGCTCGTAATCTTCGACCATTGCGTCGTAGATATCACCGCCTTGAGCGAGCGCGGCACCTTCCTCGCGCTTAAGTGCAACAACCTCTTCCAGAACGGGTAGAAAAGCAGCGACATCCTCATTCGCGCGGGCCTGCGCCCATTTTCCCTGCGCCTCGGACGTCACGCGTGCAATTGCAGTAGCCAGATCCGATGGAACCTTCACCGCCCGATCATATTCGCGTCGAATTTCCCGCAGCTGAGCCTTGTCCGCTTCGCTAGTTGCATATGCGCTCTCCAGCCATTCTGCCACACGTGGGTCTGAGCGGCGCGCGTGAAGCACGGCTTCGATCGCAGCCATCTCTTCGGCCCGTTGCGGAGCTGCGCCGCGCGGCATTACCGTTTCCTGATCCCATCCCAGACGTCCGGCGATCTGGCCAAGGGCCGAAGTTTGGCGCTGATAGGCCATCAGGTCGTTGAAAGCTGTCATCTGAGTTATGCTCCGCGCAGAGAAGTTGCAATAGGATAGGCCGTGAGAAAACGTGCACGCAGGATCAGCGTCCAAACCACGACGGCCATGAATTGGTGGAATATCGCGATTTGCCAGGGTGCCGCGTAGATCACTGTCATGATACCGACCACCACCTGTAGCGAAAGCGCAGCGAATGCGGCGTTGAAAGCGAACCGCGTCTGCGGATGCGCACTTGCCGCGCCGCGCCGCCAAACAACGACACCAAAAGCGAACAGCAGATAACCAGCGCAGCGGTGGATGAATTGCACAAGGCCCGGGCTTTCGAAGAAATTTCGCCACATCGGTTCAAGCATCGTGGCGTCCGGTGGCAGAAGCTGACCTCCGATCAAAGGCCAATCCGTATAGGAACGACCCGCGTCGATACCCGCGACCAGCGCCCCAATGAGTATTTGCAAAAAGGCGAAATGCATCAGACCTGTGCAAAGCGAGAACAACCGGGTTTCCTTTGCGCGGCGTGCTTGCATCAGATCGCGCTCCTCGCGCGCCAACATGAAGATGTACCAAGCCAGAAATCCGAGGATGACAAACGCAAGCCCCAGATGCACCGCTAGTCGATAGCTTGCAACTGCGGTCATCCCCTCGCCTTGCGTCACACCCGACGCAACCATCCACCAACCAACAGCACCTTGAACGCCACCGAGCGCTCCGGGGATCAGCAATCGACCGGTCCAACCAGCCGGTATCTTGCGGGCAACAAGAAAACCGGAAAAGCCGAGAGCCCAGACCAGTCCGATCACGCGGCCCAGTTGGCGGTGGCCCCATTCCCACCAGTAAATTGACTTGAAATCATCCAGCTCCATCCACTGGTTCTGGATGCGCCATTGATCGATTTGCTTGTATTTGTCGAACTCGGCCTGCCAGTCAGCCTCGGAGGTCGGCGGGATGGCCCCGGTGATCGGACGCCATTCGGTGATCGACAGGCCGCTATCTGTCAGTCGGGTCAGTCCGCCGACCGCGATCATGATGACCACAAGCGCAAACAGGATCATAAGCCAGACGCGAATGGCCTGGCGTGCACCACCGCGCCCGCGATCGATCACACCCGGCTGAACCGCTTGTGGTTTTTCAGTGTCTGAGACGTCTTCGAAGATGCTGCGCTTACCGCTCATGCTGTCCTCTTGTGCCTTGGATTTCGTCGCAAGCTAGGTTGACTTGGGGGCGAGGTCCAGCCTCAGCCCCGATCCTTCCAGCGGACCATCTGACGCATCACCCCGTGCAGCATTTGAACGTCCGCCCGCGTCATCCGCATCCTGGACCATAGATTGCGCAGGTTGGTCTTCATCCCTTCGGCCTTTTCGGGCGGGTAGAAAAATCCCGCCTCTTCCAACCGATCCTCGTAATGCTCGACCAGCTTCTCGACCTCGATCCCCGTAGCCCAGTCGCCTTTGCCCAGATCAGTGGCTTCATGCATCACATCCCCAGTTTGGCGCATCCACTCGTAAGCCGTCAGCAAAACGCATTGCCCAAGGTTCAGCGACGCGTATTCGGGATTCACTGGTACCGAGATAATCGCGTTTGCCTTGGCGATATCCTCGTTTTCAAGCCCGGCGCGTTCTGGACCGAACAGCACAGCCACCTTTTCACCAGCGGCCACCTTTTCCGCGGCGATTTGCATTGCCCGCTCGGGGCTGAACACTGGCTTGGTCAAGCCCCGTTGCCGTGCCGTGGTCGCAAAGACATATGTGCGATCCCCCAATGCTCCAGCCAGATCGTCGAACAATTGTGCCTCATCCAGCAATCGCCCTGCGCCGCTGGACATCGCAACGGCCTTGGGGTTCGGCCATCCATCGCGCGGTGCAACAATCCGCATCCGGTCCAGTCCGAAATTCCACATCGCCCGTGCTGCAGCACCGATATTTTCGCCCATCTGAGGGCGCACAAGCACGAAAGAAGGCTGGGATGTATCGCTGGGCATGGCTGTCTCCGAAAAGGTCTGCCTGCTCTAATCGCGTCTCCCCCGCAGGGCAAGGCACCCGGCGCGTCTAATCCAGCACGAGACGGCATAAAAGTTTGCTTCCCGCCCGCAATCCGCTAAACCGCGCGAAAGACTGAAAGCGAAGGACGCGCCAATGGACACCCCCGAGCAGCCGCAGATTTATCTGATCACCCCACCAGCGATCACACTGAGCACTTTCCCCGACCAGTTGTCCCGCGTTCTGGACGGGGCCGAGATCGCCTGTATCCGCCTGGCTCTGGCAGGAAGTGACGAAGATACCATCGCTCGCGCCGCTGATGCCTGCCGTGAGGTTGCTCATGCGCATGACGTGGCGCTGGTGATTTCGAACCATGTACTGCTGGCGCAACGGCTGGGTCTGGACGGGGTGCATCTGGACGATGCGGCACGCTCGGTCAGGGCTGCGCGTAAGGAACTGGGGCCAGATGCCATCGTCGGCAGCTTTTGCGGAGCCTCCAGCCATGATGGCATGACCGCTGGAGAAGGTGGTGCAGACTATGTTGCCTTTGGCCCGGTCGGCAACGTCGCGCTGGGCGATGGAACCCGCGCTGAGCAAGACCTGTTCCAATGGTGGTCTGAGATGATCGAGGTTCCGGTGGTGGCCGAAGGCGGGCTTACCGAAGACCTGATCCGAGACCTGACCCCCTGCACAGATTTCTTTGGCATCGGTGATGAGATCTGGTCACATGACAACCCGCTGGATGCATTGAACACTCTGATCGCCGCAATGCGCTGACGACTGTGAGCGTTAACCCTTGCACCCGCGTCGGGGCTGCGGCATGACACGAAGCATGACTCAGAACAGCGAAATCCTGTGTATCGGATCGGTCCTGTGGGACGTGATCGGGCGATCTGCCAGCGTCATGCGGCAGGGATCGGACGTACCAGGGCGGATTACCCGCTTGCCCGGCGGTGTCGCCATGAACATCGCTATGACGTTGGTGCGCTTTGGGATGACCCCTACGCTGCTCACTGCAATCGGCCGCGATCCCGAAGGCGATGAACTGGTCCACTCCTGCGCACGGCTGGGCATGGTGACCGACCACATCTACCGTTCGCAAGACTTGCCGACCGACCGCTATATGGCCGTCGAAGGTGCCAATGGATTAATCGCAGCCATTGCAGACGCCCATTCACTTGAGGCGGCGGGAGCAAAAATCTTACGTCCCTTGATGCATGGACCTTTGGGCTATGAAAATACACCTTTTGAAGGCCCCATCGCGCTGGACGGCAACCTAACCCTGAACCTGCTGGAAGAGATCGCGCAAAGCCCCGCCTTTGCCAGCGCCGATCTTCGCGTGGCCCCCGCGTCCCCCGGCAAGGCCGAGCGTTTGTTACCTTTTCTGAAACACGCGCGCGCAACGCTCTATGTAAACCTCGAAGAAGCTGGGCTTTTGTGCCAACGCGAATTCACCGATTCCGAAAGTGCTGCTCAGGGCTTGCTTGACCGTGGCGCATTGCGTGTTCTGGTGACCGATGGCGGCAACTCGGCCACTGTCGGCAGCGCTGAGAGTGTTCTGACTCAAAAACCACCTTCCGTTCTGGTCACCCGCGTGACCGGCGCAGGTGATACTTTCATGGCAGCCCATATCGCTGCCGAAGCAAGTGGCGCTGACAACGACGCCGCGCTCAAACGTGCCTTGCATTCCGCTGCAACATATGTTTCCGGAGAAACTCCACTGTGATCGACATCCAATATTCCGCCGAGGTTCGCGCCGCAAAAGACGCAGGCCAACCCATTGTTGCGCTGGAAAGCACTATCATCACCCACGGGATGCCCTACCCCCAGAACATCGAGGTTGCCGCACAGGTCGAACAGGACATTCGCGATGCGGGCGCAGTTCCCGCAACTATCGCCGTGATCGATGGCGTGCTTAACATTGGGCTTGAGTCCGATCAGCTTCAGGCCCTTGGTCAGGCGCAAGGCGTTGCCAAGCTGTCGCGCGCTGACATGGCTGCTTGTCTTGCAACTGGCGGTACAGGGGCCACCACCGTCGCAGCTACCATGATCGCAGCGCATTATGCAGGTATCGAAGTATTTGCCACAGGCGGCATCGGCGGCGTTCATCAGGGAGCTGAAACCTCTTTTGATATCTCTGCTGACCTGCATGAGCTTGCGCAAACACCAGTGACGGTTGTTGCGGCCGGAGCCAAAGCTATTCTCGACCTGGCCAAAACGCTTGAGGTTCTGGAAACGCTCGGTGTGCCGGTCATCGCACACGGACAGGACGAATTTCCGGCGTTCTGGTCAGCCAAGTCTCCGCTGGCTGCTCCATTGAGGATGGACAGCGCAGAGGACATCGCCAAAGCCCATGCCGCGCGGCGGGCGCTGGGATTACCCGGTGGGCAACTCGTAGCCAATCCGATCCCGCAGACCGATCAGATCGCTGCCGAGGAACTTGCCCCGATCATTGCTTCCGCACAGGCCGATGCCGAAACGCACAGGATCACCGGCAAAGGCGTTACGCCTTACCTACTGCAACGCATCTACGAACAGACCAATGGTCGCTCGTTGATCGCCAATATCGCTCTGGTACGCAACAATGCACGGCTGGCGGCGGGCATAGCAATAGCGCTGGTAAAGACGGCTGTGTGACATAAGCCTATTGTACCAAGACCTCGGACTGCTTAACTAATTCCGCAAACCACTCAGGACCGCAATGAACACGCCGTTTGACGAAGAACCACATCGCCGCTCGGGCCTTCTGTCCGGACTGCGCGCGTCATTTTTGACGGGCATTGTCGTCATTGCTCCGGTTTGGTTGACGATCTGGCTGATCTGGTCGGTCGTGGGCTGGATCGACAGCGCCGTGCTGCCATTGATCCCTCAGCAATTCCAACCAGCCGAGTATGTTGGGATCAACCTGCGCGGCGTCGGCGTCATCATCTTCCTGATCTTCACGGTCATCGTCGGCTGGATTGCCAAAGGTATTTTGGGCCGTTCACTGATCCACTTCGCCGAAAGCCTCGTTGATCGGATGCCCGTCGTCCGGTCCGTCTATTCCGGCATCAAGCAAATTTCGGAAACAGTCTTTGCGCAGACAGAACGCTCTTTCGAAAAAGCCTGTCTGATCCAGTATCCGCGCCGCGGAATTTGGGCGATTGGATTTGTTTCGACCACAGCGCGGGGCGAAGTCAGCCAACGTGCCGAAACGGGTGGTGAGTTGCTCAGCGTCTTTGTCCCGACGACCCCAAACCCCACATCCGGTTTCCTGCTGTTTTTCCCAGCCGAAGACGTGATCCTGCTGGATATGTCGATCGAGGACGCAGCCAAATTGGTGATTTCAGCGGGGCTGGTATACCCAAACGAAAAAGACCCGACCCAGCCGCCGGAGTAGTCAGCCAAACATGGCAGGCAGGTCGACAGTACTGCGTTCGCCCAGATCATCCTTGTGGGCGCGCAAGAATTGATCTGCCGCACCGCGCCCGGCCTGCTTCAACCTGTTCAAAACAACCGGATTTGGAACAGTTTTTGTCGCAGCCGACAGATCGTTCATCAGAGCATCATCCGCGATCATATGAACCAGCACCCGGCTCATCTCGCCTGCTTTCAATTTTCCCTCGGCCAGTAGCCGCTGCACAAAGCTAATCGCGCGCAATTCACGAAATAGCGATGAGTTAAAGCTGATCTCATTAATTCGGTTCTGAATCTGCTGCGGCGTCTTCGGCACCTCGTCCCTTTCTAAGGGGTTGATATTTACAATCACCACATCGTCGGGAAGATCACCACCAAACAAGGGGTACAACGCCGGGTTGCCAGTATATCCCCCATCCCAATACGCTTCGGTACGACCAGATTTTGGATCATAGATCTCTATTGCCTGAAATAGGTTGGGCAGACAGGCCGACGCCAAAATTGCGTCGGTCGATATCTCATCTTCAGCAAAGACCCGAATTTTGCCGCTGCGCACACATGTCGCACAGACAAAAAGCTCTGGTCCTTCATCTGCACAAATCTCATCAAAATTGAACCGATCCACTACCGGCTCAAGCGGATTGCGATAGAACGGCCCGTAAGCATAGGGAGACACCAGCCGCGACCATGTTTCGGCCATCGAATACGGCAGTGAATACTCAAGCGCCTGCGATATATGCGCAGGCTCTATTCCGCGCATCCAATGAACGATCCGCATATCACCAACAGCGCCCATGCGCGTCCATAAATCGTCGAGACAGGCCCGAGCGCCTTCGCGCCCCGCATGGACCATTCCGGATTTGAACGCGGCTCCGTTCAGGGCGCCAGCCGAGGTTCCAGTGATCGCCGCAACCTCGACATCCTCCTCATCCAGTAGACGGTCCAGCACACCCCAGGTAAACGCACCATGGGCACCACCGCCCTGCAAAGCCAGATTGATCCGCTTCATACTTCCGCCTCTTCATCTGGCCAAAAATATCCCGGGGGGTTGGGGGCAGAGCCCCCATGCATCCTCAAAGCGCGGTCCACCCCCCATCGACCGAAATCGTCGTCCCGGTGATCTGCGCAGCCGCATCCGAACACAAGAAGATGGTCGTGCCACCAAGCTGTTCAACCGTCGCGAACTCTTTTGAAGGTTGCCGTTCCAGCAGGACGTTCTTCACAACATCCTCGCGGCTCATGTTATATTCCTTCATCGTATTGGGGATTTGCGCCTCAACCAGTGGGGTCAGCACATAACCCGGGCAGATAGCGTTGCACGTGATCGGTTCCTGAGCCGTCTCAAGCGCAACGGTTTTGGTCATCCCAACCACACCATGTTTTGCCGCTACATAAGCTGCCTTAAAAGGAGAGGCCGTTAACCCATGTGCCGAAGCGATATTCACGATACGGCCCCAACCTGCCGCGCGCATCATCGGCAAGGCTGCAGCCGTTGTGTGAAAGGCTGAATTCATGTTGATCGCGATGATCGCATCCCATTTATCAGTCGGAAATTGATCGATCGGTGAAACATGTTGGATGCCCGCATTATTCACCAATATGTCGCAGGCACCTGCCTGTTCGATAAGTGCGCGACATTCATCGCCTTTCGACATGTCCGCCTTGATGTAGCGCGCGTTGGTCCCGGTCTCTTTCCCAATCTCGGCAGCCAGCGTATGATCTTCATCCCGGTCGGTAAACGAGTTCAGAACCACATCCGCACCCGCCTTGGCCAGCTCACGCGCAACGCCCAGTCCAATCCCTGAATTCGACCCTGTTATGATGGCTGTTTTTCCCGCCAAGCTCATGCCTGCTCTCCGTCCTGATTTCAATTCAGCCACACAGTGCCATGCTGCACCTGCAAAGGAAACGGGGAATGATACAGCGGGTGCATCCCGGCAGATTTTGCCAAAAAAAACGCCCGCACGAAGCGGGCGTTAAGTTATTGAGGCAGGTTTCATACAGGCAAGAAACCTATCGAGCAGTGCACCCTTTATAAGCAATTCTTTGCATCCGTCCAAGCTAAAAGTTTGATAATAAGAAAAATCATGGCTACGGTGAATCCCAAACAAAATAAGGCCAGAGCAGGATTGTTTCCAAAATGAGCCCCGATTATCTCCACCCCCTCCGACCAGCAATTGCGGGAATCGCCTGCATTTTTGCGGCTTCATTCGCTTCGGCAGAATCAGCCCATGGCATAGCTATGTATGGCGACCCGGCACTACCACCGGATTTTGTGTCGCTACCCTACGCAAATCCCGACGCGCCCAAGGGCGGAAAGGTCGTATTTGGAAATACCGGCGGCTATAACAGTTTGAACCCGTTTGTGCAAAAAGGCACGTCACCCTGGCAGCTGCGATTTTGGACCCATGAAAGCCTGATGGGGCGGTCCTGGGACGAACCTTTCACTCTTTACGGGTTGTTAGCCGAATCAGTTGAGACAGATTCGGACCGCACTTGGGTCGAATTCACTTTGCGTGAAAACGCACGATTCTCGGATGGCGCACCAGTCACTGTCGAAGATGTTATCTGGTCCTATGAGACGCTGGGTACCGAAGGCCACCTGCGGTATCGCGGGCTGTGGGGCAAGATCGATAGCATTGAACAGACCGGCCCACGCAGTGTCCGGATCAGCTTTAATGAACCCGATCGCGAGCTGGCCCTGATCGCCGGCATGCGCCCTATCCTGCAAAAGGCGCAATGGGAGGGGAAATCGTTCGCAGACGCTCAGTTGCAAGATATACCCATCGGATCAGGACCCTACGTGATCGATGATTACGAAGCTGGCCGCTATGTAAACCTACGCCGCAATCCTGACTACTGGGGTGCCGATATCCCCTACCGCAAGGGCACAATGAATCTGGATGACATGCGGATCGAATTCTATGGTGACGGCACCGTTGCATTCGAAGCATTCAAGGCAGGTGAACTTTCAGCCGTGCGCGAGTTTAACGCGGACAAATGGAACACTCAGTATAATTTCCCGGCGGCGCAACGCGGTGATGTTGTAAAGACCGAAATTCCGCATCAAAAACCTTCGGGCATGACCGGTTTTGTCATGAACACGCGTAAGGCCCCCTTTGACGACTGGCGCGTTCGCGAAGCGCTGACTCTGGCGTTTAACTTTGAATTCATCAACGACACCATCACAGGCGGCGCGCAACCCAGAATTACGTCCTATTTCTCAGGCTCCGAGTTGGGCATGCAACCCGGTGCGGCCACCGGTCGCGTCGCAGACCTTCTGCAACCTTACGCCGCCGAACTGGCGCCGGGTACCATTGAGGGGTATGAATTGCCCGCGGGTGATGGAACCGAACGCAATCGGAGCAATATCCGCAAGGCGCTAAAACTGCTGGAAGAGGCAGGCTGGACAATTCAGGACGGTCAGCTTCGCAATGCCGATGGCAAACCGTTTGAAATCGACCTTGTCATCAGCCAGGGCAGCCTGAATGTGGTGCAGGATGTCGGTGTGATCGCGGAAATCTATGCACGCGCGTTGGAGCGCCTGGGCATTCAACTGACCGTCGAAAAAGTTGACGACGCGCAGTACACCTCGCGTATCGACGCGCAAGACTTCGACATGACGCCCTTCCGCCGTGCCCTTTCGCTGTCGCCAGGCAACGAACAACGCCTGTATTGGGGCAGCGAAAACGCCGACACTCCGGGGACTAGGAATGTCATGGGGCTGACCTCTCCTGCCGTTGACGGATTGATCGATGCAATGCTGGCCTCGGAAAGCCACGAGGATTTTGTGGCCGCTACCCGCGCGTTGGACCGCGTACTAACCACTGGCCGTTACGTCATTCCGATCTGGAGCTTCGATGTCGGCCGCATCGCCCACGTGAAGGAGTTGAAGCAGCCTGCCTCGCTTCCGATTTATGGAGATGGCCCCGAATACATGCCGCAGGTCTGGTGGTACGAGGACTGACAAGACCGCGCGGCTTTTAGTTCAGCGCATATCCGGGCCTAAAATTGGTTGATCCGGCAATGGCACGGCGACAGGGCAGATTGTCAGCCATAAGCGATTTTCGGCTGAACCCGTCACAAACTGTGACCAATACCAGAGCTTGTGGGTCGCGGAACCATTCGCACCTACTGGTACACAAATTGCACAAGTATTGCTTATCCGGTCAAAATCATCGCAAGGGGCTTTACGGACTCGTGGCACGGACTATACGTTGTACATATCCCGATGAATATCTTAGTGCAGATAATTGCAGCATTTTTCGGGTACGTGATACTGTACTGGCTGTTTAAGTCAGAAGAACAACGGACCGGCCGCCACTCACTAAAACAGCAGGTCCGTCGGCCCGTTGCGGTTTAGCCGCAGCGGGTTTTTGCCTTTGGTTGCCGTCACGGCAACCTGCGACATTTTGTCATGTCCGCATTATCCCCCCACACTCCGTACGCTAATACCGGGGAGAGCAATCCTGGAACCGAATAAAGGGAAGGCTCGTAGATGTTGAACTGGGCTGATCTGACGCAAGACTGGGGCGCGTCGTATGCGCGTGCAAAACGCAGATTTCCAAACCTGCGGGACAGGGACATGGCGCGCGTTGGTGAAGATCGTAAGCAGTTCGAAGCATATCTGGCCGAACGTCACCATCTGACTGTTAATGAAGCCCGGGAAGAGCTTGAGGATTTCCTGTATACCGAAGCGTTGAACCGCGAAGTTGCGCAAACCTTAAGTAAGTGACGTCACCCAAAGGATCGTGGCGTCCTCGTCACTAACCGAAATTACATTGTGCCCCATGCTACCGTCATAATAGGCGCTATCGCCCCGGCGCATCTCGACTGGTTCATAAAATTCGGTGAACAGGCGCACCACGCCGGTCAGGACATACAAGAACTCCTCACCATCGTGACGTACCCATCCATCAAACTCTTCCATAGATCGTGCGCGCACTCGGGCACGATAGGGTAGCATCTGCTTTTTGGTAAGCGTTTCTGCCAGCAGTTCATGCTCATAGGTTGTGGTCGCGTGCGCAGCCCCCGCGCCCATTTTGGTCACCGCCATTCGGCCTATGACCTGATCACGCTGGGGCGGAGTGAACAGCTGAGGCACCGAAATTTCCAGCCCTATCGCCAGCTTCTTCAACGCATCATAAGTCGGCGACATCTGACCGTTTTCGATCTTGCTAAGTGTCGACCTTGCCAACCCGGCCTGGTTGGCCGCCTGTTCCAGCGTCCAGTTTCGGGCTTTTCGCAGCTCACGCACACGCGCGCCCAGATCGACGGGCTCAAGCTCGGTATTAATACCATTGTCGCGGGCAATTCTGACGATGGACTTATGATCATTCTTGCTCATGCGTCTTTCTATAGGGGCAGCATGCTCTGCTTGCAACGCGCCGTGCGCAGCTGTAGCCAGTTCCCATGTTGTCGATCTTTGATCAGGGACCACCGCCGCCCTGCCCGCGCCCATTCAATCTTGCCGCGCATGTCCTGCGTCATGCCCAAAGCTATTCGGAAAAAACCGCCCTATCTGTGCTTGGGCAGAACAGCGCAGTCGACTGGACCTTCAGCGAGCTGAAAGCGGCGATCCTGGGTACAGGAACCGGCTTGCTTCAGAGCGGCCTCAAGCCCGGCGACATCATTTTGATGCGACTTGGCAATACAGTCGATTTCCCAATCGCATATCTTGGAGCAATCGCCGTGGGGCTGGTTCCAGTCCCAACCTCATCACAACTGACAGATGCGGAAACCGTCAAGATCATCGACGATCTGAATCCTGCCGCCGTTTTGCGCGATCCGCAGGTCACCTGCGCCGAGCACCCCAACCAAATGCGGCTGGATGAGCTTGTCGGAATGCGAACGCTGCCGCCGGCGGAGTTTGCGATGGGTGACCCCGAGCGACTGGCCTATGTTGTCTATACCTCGGGAACGTCAGGCAAGCCGCGCGCGGTCGCCCACGCGCATCGCGCCATCTGGGCGCGGCAAATGATGGTCGATGGCTGGTACGGTCTGCAATCTTCGGATCGATTGTGCCACGCCGGAGCATTCAACTGGACCTATACTCTGGGTACCGGGTTGATGGACCCGTGGACCATCGGCGCAACGGCACTGATTCCAGAGCCGGGAACGAACATCCGAGATCTGCCCACCCTGCTGACCCAACAACGCGCCACGATTTTTGCAGCTGCCCCCGGGATCTTTCGGAAGATCATGCAAGGCAATCAGCGACTAGACTTACCTGATCTGCGCCATGGCCTGTGCGCCGGAGAAAAGCTCTCACGTCACCTGCACGACAAGTGGGTGCGGTCCACCGGAACAGAACTATACGAAGCGTATGGCATGTCGGAATGTTCGACCTTTATCTCATCCAGCCCCAGCCACCCGGCGCGCGGTGAGGCGTTGGGTCAGCCGCAACCCGGGCGCCGTGTCGCCATTGTTGGTCCCGATGGCCCGGTCCCGCAGGGACAAGAAGGCACGATTGCAATTCACCGTGACGATCCGGGCCTTATGTTGACTTACCTGAACGCACCCGAAGAGGCCGACGCACGTATCGCTGGGAACTGGTTCCTGACAGGTGATCAGGGTGCGATGGCCGCAGACGGGCAGATAACTTATATGGGCCGCGATGATGACATGATGAACGCAGGCGGGTACCGGGTTTCCCCGGTCGAAGTTGAGGCTGCCTTGTCGAACCACCCAGGTATCACGCAGGTTGGCGCTGCGTCGGTTGAGGTTAAACAAGACAGCTCGATCATTGTTGCATTCTACACCGGACCCCACGAACTGGACGCGGGGGCTTTGCGCGCCTATGTGTCTGACAAGCTGGCGCGCTACAAACAACCGCGGGCCTTTGTCCATCTGTCCGAACTGCCCACTGGGGGCAACGGCAAACTCCTGCGCCGCGCCCTGCCGGCCTATTTCAAGGCAACGTCCGAATGACACAGACCGTTAAGCTCGATATCATGTCCGACCCGATCTGCCCCTGGTGCTATATCGGCAAGACCCATCTGGACAAGGCGCTGGCCGAAATCCCGAACCATCCGTTTGTGATCGAATGGCATCCGTTTCAGTTGAACCCGGATATGCCCGATGCAGGGATGGACCGGCGTGAGTATCTGGAGCGTAAGTTTGGCGGAAAAGACGGCGCAGTTCGCGCCTATGCACCGGTGGTCGAGCACGCCGAGAACGCTGGTCTGAAGATCGATTTCGAGGGCATGAAACGTACACCAAATACGCTGGACGCACACCGCCTGATCCATTGGGCTGGCATAGAGGGCAAGCAGAACGCCGTGGTCGATGCCCTGTTCAACGCATATTTCGTCGAAGCACGCGACATCGGAGATCGAGAAGTTCTGGCCGATATCGCAGACAGCGTTGGCATGGACGCGGCAGTCGTGATGAAATTGCTGCAATCGGAATCCGATCGCGAAGACATAAGAACCCGCGACAGCCATTCTCGCGAGATGGGCGTGAATTCGGTTCCCACTTTCATCGTAGCGAACCAACACGCGGTTCCCGGTGCGCAACCCCCTGAATTATGGGGCAAAGTAATATCCGAGATTATGTCTCAGTTTGAGGCTTCCTCTGCAGAATAGCACAGACCCCTGTGCATTTCTGATCTAGTCCGTTCTTCGGCACCGTGATAGCGCTGCTGGGAAGGAGCTCCCCATGACCAATCGCATGTCCCGGGGCGAATTCATTGCGCTGGTCGCGATGATGTTCGCCACGATTGCCTTTTCGATCGACTCAATGCTGCCTGCTCTGCCCGAAATCGGTAAAGAGCTTAGCCCCAATGACATGAACAAAGCGCAACTGATTTTGACATCTTTTGTGCTGGGCATGGGCATCGGGACGTTTTTCACGGGCCCGATTTCGGATGCCGTTGGACGCAAACCGGTTATCTATGGAGGCGTCGCCCTCTATATCCTGGCGTCGGCAGTTGCTTGGGCCAGTTCTTCGCTCGAGCTGGTATTGGCTGCGCGGGTTGTCCAAGGCCTCGGCGCTGCTGGCCCGCGTGTTGTGGCGATGGCGATCATTCGGGACCTCTATGCGGGACGCGAGATGGCGCGCATCATCTCGATTGCCATGATGATCTTCACGCTGGTTCCGGCCGCAGCACCGCTGCTTGGTGCAGGTGTTATCGCCTTGGTTGGATGGCGCGGGATCTTCGTATCCTTCATGCTTTTTGCTTCAATCATCGTAGTTTGGATGGCAACGCGGTTGCCCGAGTCGCTGGCTCCTGAAAATCGCCGCCCCTTTCGACTGCCATTAATGATCGCAGCTGTGAAGGAGATGATGACCCATCCCACCGTGCGACTTTCAATCCTTGTGCAGACGTTGTGTATGGGATTGCTGTTTACCATGCTGACAATGGTGCAACCGGTTTTTGACGTCATACATGACCGAGCTGAGAGCTTTCCGTTCTGGTTCGGTTTTGTGGCGCTGATCTCGGGCTCGGCCAGTCTGTTGAATGCCGCGCTCGTTGTTCGCCTCGGCATGCGCCGGATCGTGACCTGGGCCCTTGGTGCGCAGATCATTATCACCGCATGCGTAATTGTCCTGAACGCGATGCCATTGTCCGAGGACGCCTCATTCGCGCTGTTCGTGACGTGGCAAACTACCGTATTCTTCATGGCGGGCGTTACCATGGGCAACCTGAACGCCATCGCGATGGAACCGATGGGTCATATCGCGGGAATGGCCGCCTCTGTCATTGGGTCGATCGCAACGGTTCTGGCTGCGGCAATCGCCGCACCCGTGGGCTTGCTGTTTGATGGATCGATTACGCCTTTGACGACAGGGGTGTTGATCATGTGCATTCTGGGCTTCGGCCTGATGCTGCATATGGGTCGGATCGAAAATCGACTGCCTGCCTGATCTGTGCAGACCTTCTGAAACGCGTTAAGCTCCTGCCAATAGTTTGGGAGGGGTCTTATGCGCGACTATTATGATCTTGGCACCTATTCCTGTGCCGTCACCACTGCGTCGGCTGAGGCGCAGCTGTGGTTCGATCGCGGACTGGTCTGGACATATGGCTATAACCATGACGAGGCGGTTGCCTGTTTTCAGAAGGCCGCAGACGCAGACCCCGACTGCGCCATGGCCCATTGGGGCGTCGCCTATGCGGCGGGGCCGAACTACAACCTGCCATGGGATCTGCGTGACGATCAGGGACAGACCAAATCACTGGCGATTGCCTATGACGCTACACAAAAAGCTATGGCCCTTCTGGAGATGTGCACACCGGTTGAACAGGCCCTGATCCGTGCGCTGCCAGCCCGTTACCCACAGCGTGATCCGATTGAGGATATGCACACCTGGGACTACGACTATGCCGACGCAATGCGCGCTGCATTTTCCGAACAGCCCGGCAATCTGGATCTGCGCACCATCTATGTCGGGGCATTGATGAACCTTACGCCCTGGCAGATGTGGAACCTGAAAACCGGACAACCTGCCGAGGGCGCGGCCACGCTTGAGTCGCAAGAGGCATTGGAAACAGCGATGGCCGATGACCCTGATGCGATGTCTCATCCCGGCCTGTTGCATCTCTATGTCCATCTGATGGAGATGTCGCCGACCCCGGAAAAGGCTCTGCAAGCGGGGGATATTCTGCGCACGCTGGTTCCGGATGCGGGGCATCTGGTACATATGCCGACGCATATCGACGTGCAGTGCGGCCATTATCACAACGTCGTCTATTGGAATGAACAGGCCTCGGTCGCTGATTTGAAGTATTATGAGCGCGAAGGCGCGTTCAATATCTACACCGGCTATCGTCAACACAATTACCATTTTGCAATCTACGGTGCATTATTTCTGGGTCAGATGGAGCCCGCCCTGCGCGCCAATAAAGGCCTGTGGGACACCACACCCGAGGAGATGCTGCGGATCGAAAGCCCGCCCATGGCGGATTATTTCGAAAGTTATATGTCCATGGGTCCGCATATCCTGATCCGCTTTGGGCGTTGGGAAGAGGCGAAGGCGCTGGACCTACCCGACGATCCGGATCTCTATCGTACGCTCACGGCAACAACGCACTATGCCCGCGCCATCGCCCATGCGGCCACGGATGAGGTCGCGCAGGCCGAAGCTGAAGAGCAACTGTTCCTTGCCGCTAAAACCTGCGTGCCCGAAACACGCAGGCTGCACAATAACCGCGTCATCGATCTTCTTGAAATTGCAGCCGAAATGCTGCGCGGAGAAATCGAATATCGTAAGGGCAACTACGATATCGCATATGCCCATCTGCGTCGGTCGGTCGAGTTGGACGACACATTGCCTTATGACGAACCATGGGGCTGGATGCAGCCCACACGCCACGCGCTTGGGGCTTTGTTATTTGAACAGGGCCACGTCGCCGAGGCCGAGGCCGTCTATCGAGAGGATCTGGGCCTGGCAGGAGCGCTCGGCCGTGCCTCGATCCACCCTGACAATGTCTGGAGCCTTAGAGGGTTACGCGATTGCCTGAAAGAGCGTGGAGAGGCCATAGAAATCAAACAGATTCAACAACGTCTTGATCTTGCGCTCGCGCGTGCGGACAGGGCTGTTGGTGCATCCTGTTTTTGTGCGCAAGCTGCGATGCGAGCCGCCGAATGAATGCACTGTCATTGGCTCTGGCTTTGGTATTGTGTGGTCCCGCATTCGCACAACGGCAGACATTTCCTCCAGTGGATCAAGCAGAACAAGACCCCACCCTGCTAAAGTTCAGGTCCGATCTGCTTGCAAAAATCGAGGCGCGCGATACCGAGGCCGTGGTGGCTGCCTCATGTCCCGATATTTATCTAAGCCATGGCAGCAATGGCGGACCGGACGAATTCCGAATAAACCTAACTGTGCCGCCCGATCAGCTGAGCGAAGAGTTCAGAGACGAAGCTGACGAACTGCGCGAATCCTATTGGACAGATTTATACGAAACGCTGTCGCAGCCAGGTTACTTTGACGAACAGGGTGAGTTCTGGATGCCAACACATTGGCAAATCGCCCTGCCCGCTTCCCTGGATCCGTTCACAGCATATTTCGTGGCCGCTGAACAGGTAACGCTGCGCCAATCCCCCTCGCGCGGTGGCCCGATAGTTGGTTTGATCAGCCACGAGGTGGTTATTGTTCCTGACTATCAAACCGATGAAACCTATCAAAAAATTCGACTGACGGATGGAACCACAGGCTACATGCACGGCGACTTTCTGACATCAATGGTTGGGTATCGCGCTGCTTTGGTGAAATCCGAAGCGGGCGATTGGCAGCTTTGCACCTTTGTGACCGGGGACTAGGCTTTTGCCTTTTTCTTCTCAGCCATCACCTTTTCGGCCAGATCGCGCGCGATCGCAAACGCGCCCTTGATCTTGTCGCTGTCCTTTTTCCAATCGCGCCGGACAACGATCTTGTTGTCCTTGACCTTGGCCAATCCACGCTGGTTCTGGATGAACTCGACCAACCCCTGAGGGGAAGCGAACTTGTCATTATGGAACTGGATCGTCGCGCCTTTAGGTCCACCGTCCAGCTTGGCAATCCCTGCCCGTTTACACATCGCCTTGATACGTACGACCAGCATCAGTGTATTCACCTCTTTCGGCAAAGTGCCAAAACGGTCGATCAATTCAGCAGCGAAGCCTTCCAGCTCGACCTTCGTCGACAATGACGACAGGCGGCGATAGAGACCAAGGCGCACATCAAGATCGGGCACGTAATCCTCGGGGATCAGAACCGGGACACCTAGGTTAATCTGCGGGGCCCATTGGTCGTCGGCATCCGACAGCCCTTCCATCTCACCGGCTTTAATCTTGGCAATCGCCTCTTCCAGCATCGACTGATAGAGTTCATAGCCTACGTCGCGCATCTGGCCAGACTGCTCTTCACCCAGAAGATTACCGGCCCCACGAATATCCAAATCCTGTGACGCCAGCGTAAATCCAGCCCCCAGCGTATCCAATGAGCCCAAAACCCGCAGTCGTTTCTCGGCCGTTGCCGTCAGGCGTGCGCGCGGTTTGGTGGTCAGATAGGCATAAGCGCGGGTTTTCGAACGCCCCACCCGACCCCGGATCTGATAGAGTTGTGCGAGGCCGAACATGTCCGCCCGATGCACCACCATCGTGTTGGCGGTCGGAATATCCAACCCGCTTTCGACAATCGTGGTCGCCAGTAACACGTCGTACCTGCCGTCGTAGAAGGCGTTCATCCTGTCATCCAGCTCACCCGCTGCCATCTGCCCATGGGCGACCACATAGGTCAGCTCCGGCAGTTGTTCTTTGAGGAATTCCTCGATCTCGGGCAGGTCCGAAATACGCGGGACCACATAGAAGCTCTGCCCACCTCGATAATGTTCACGCAGCAGCGCCTCGCGAATGGTGACGGCATCGAACTCGCTGACATAGGTACGGATGGCTAGGCGATCGATGGGTGGGGTACCAATGATCGACAGATCGCGCACTCCGGTCAGAGACAGCTGCAGCGTCCGCGGGATCGGCGTTGCGGTCAGGGTCAGGACGTGTACGTCCGAGCGCAACTGTTTCAACCGTTCTTTGTGACCCACGCCGAAATGCTGTTCCTCGTCGATGATCAACAGACCCAGATTGTTGAACCGTATCCCTTTGGCCAACAGCGCATGTGTTCCGATCACGATATCCACAGTGCCCCGTGCCAGCCCGTCGCGGGTTTGTTGCGCCTCCTTTGCCAACACAAAGCGCGATAATTGCCGAACCTCCAGCGGGAAGCCCCGGAAGCGTTCCTTAAAGGAAGCTGCGTGTTGGCGTGCGAGCAACGTGGTCGGCGCGACTATGGCGACCTGCACGCCTGACATGGCTGCGACAAAGGCTGTGCGCATGGCGACTTCGGTCTTGCCGAAACCAACATCGCCGCAAATCAGGCGATCCATCGGCGCGCCGGAGTGCATGTCCTCCATCACCTCGGAAATGGCACGCAACTGATCGTCGGTCTCTTGATACGGGAAACGCGCGCTGAACTCCTCCCACGCGTGGGGTGGCGGGTCCATCACCGGGGCCTTGCGCAAAGCACGCTCGGCCGCGATGCGGATCAGCTTGTCCGCCATCTCGCGAATGCGCTCTTTCAGCTTGGCCTTCTTGGCTTGCCACGCGCCACCGCCCAAACGATCTAGCAGCCCCTCGTCATGGCCGTATTTCGACAGCAACTCAATGTTTTCAACCGGCAGATAGAGCTTTGACTGTTCCGCATACTCCAGCAGCAGGCATTCATGCGCAGCACCGGCGGCGGTGACGACCTCCATCCCCATGTAGCGACCAATGCCGTGGTCTACATGCACCACCAGATCGCCGGGGCTGAGGGATTGGGCCTCGGTCAGAAAGTTCTCGGCCTTGCGGCGTTTCTTGGGTTGGCGGATCAGACGGTCACCCAGCACGTCCTGCTCAGCGATCACCGTCAAATCAGGCGTTTCAAACCCATGCTCCAATGCCCAAACGGCCAGATGCAACCCGCGCTTCCCAACTCGCGTGCCATCGGTCACTGGGATCGCCTCGGCGAGACCTTCGTCCTCGATCAAACCGGTTAGACGCTCACACGCGCCTTCTGAATAAGAGGCAATGAGGACAGGACCTTTGTCCATCTTATCGGTGATGTGGCTGGCGAGAGCACCAAATAGGCTGATGCTTTCCTGCTGGCGTTCCGGGGCAAAGTTTCGCCCGATCCGACCACCTGCATCAATCACACCCGGTCCGCTGGCCTGCGGCAGCGGGCTGAACTGCAACACTCGCCGGTCGCCAACCGCCTTTTCCCATGCAGCATCGTCCAGATAAAGTAGCCCAGGAGGCGTCGGCTTATACACAGTATCCATGCGCGAGCGGTTTTCCAGCGCCAGCTTTCGCGTCTCATACTGATCAGCAATCGAATCCCACCGCGCCAACCGCGCTGGTGTGACCTGATCATCAAGTGAGACTGTCGCGCCCGGCAGGTAATCGAACAGCGTCTCGAGCTTTTCATGAAAGAACGGCAACCAGTGTTCGATACCCTGATGTTTACGGCCAGCGCTGACGGCCTCATACAGCGGGTCATCCGTGCCCGCTGCGCCAAATTCGATGCGGTAGTTCTGGCGAAATCGGGTGATGGCGGCTTCGTCCAGAATAACTTCGGACACTGGGGCAAGCTCGACCACATCAAGCTTTTCTGTCGTGCGCTGCGAGACAGGATCGAACCGGCGCGCGCCATCCAGAACATCTCCGAACAGGTCCAGCCGAACCGGGCCACTTTCGCCCGGTGGAAAGATATCAATGATACCCCCGCGGATCGCATAATCTCCGGGCTCCATAACAGTCGGACTTTGGGTGAAGCCCATGCGCACCAGAAAGTTCCTCAGCGCTTCTTCATCTATGCGCTGATCTACGCGGGCGGTAAACGCGGCCTCGCGTAGAATAGCGCGGGCCGGAACCCGCTGTGTTGCTGCATTAAGCGTGGTCAACAGCACAAACTGCTCTGGCATCTGATGTACTAGTGCGGCCAATGTCGCCACGCGCGCAGCTGAGATATCCGCATTGGGCGACACACGATCATAAGGCAGGCAATCCCAGCCCGGGAAAACGAACACCGGCATGTGAGGGGCAAAAAAGGCCAGCGCCGCCCGCATCGCCTCCATCCGTTTGTCATCGCGCGCGACATGACAGACCGGACCACCCGAGCGGACGATCTCATTCAGCACCAGCTGTGCGTCAAACCCCTCAGGAGCACCGCCGACTGTAACGTGGTTCGGAGCCTTCATCATGCTGCCTCTTTGATATCACCAGCCCAGAACGCCAGCCGTAAAGTTCTGATACATGCCCCAAAACGAAGTGACCAATATAGAGATCATTCCGATGATCTGAGTATAGACCCGGCACCGGCCCAGATTCTTGGCAACGTTTTCCAACGTCAGCTCTTGTTGTCTCATTTTTTTTGCGGTCGATATATTGATGAGCATGACAAAGCACATCGGGCACATCAGCAAGAACACAGCTTGCGCGAATTCAAGCCCGTAAAAGAAACCCATTGTTGCCAACCCGGTCAGCACGAAACAACAGATCGCAAATATCGCAAGACCAGAAGTCTCGACAATATACAACACGCGATTCGTGTTGATCCTGGCAATGTCCAACAAATCCTGTTCTGACTGGCCACCGGAACGGCGCGCTCGTGCCACCAGATCGTGGGGCACGCCAATCGACCAATGGCTGGCCGAAGACCAAAGAACAGCCAATCCGATCCAATACCACAGATTCGAAAAGCTTCGCATATCGATGATTTCAAATATCGAAGTGTAAATGTCCAAGCGTCTGCCCTTTATTCAACGTCCGCAGGGACCGTCATCGAATGGATGCGTCCATTGTTACCCTTGAGACCACCGGGAATTCATGCCACCCAATGCGCGATTGTTCAAGGAGAGTGCGCCATGAAACCGACCATCGCCCCCTATCCACTGACGCGGTTCCGCCGGGCCCGTCAATCCGAGGCGATCCGGGGGTTGGTGCGCGAGAACACCCTGACCGTCGATGACTTTATCTGGCCGATTTTTGTGCGCGATGGTGAAGGTATCGAAGAGCCCGTGCCCTCCATGCCCGGGGTCATGCGGCGTTCGGTTGATTTGATCGCAAAAGCAGCTATCGAGGCACAGGCGCTTGGAATACCGGCTATCTGTATCTTCCCATACACCGATCAGGCGCTGAAATCCGAAGATTGTGCCGAAGCGTGGAACCCCGACAACTTGTCCAATCGCGCTATTCGGGCGGTCAAAGAAGCGGCACCAGATATCGCTGTAATGTCCGATGTAGCGCTGGATCCCTACAACATCAACGGCCATGACGGCTATGTTGTGGATGGCGAAATTGTGAATGATCAGACGGTCGAAGCGCTGGTTAAAATGACTCTGGCGCAAGCCGAAGCCGGTGCTGATATTATCGGCCCTTCAGACATGATGGATGGACGAATTGGCGCAATGCGTAGTGCGCTTGAGGCGGCAGGGTATCACAACGTCATGATCCTCAGCTACGCCGCCAAATATGCCAGCGCGTTTTACGGCCCGTTCCGTGACGCTGTTGGGGCCTCGGGCGCACTGACCGGGGACAAGAAGACCTATCAGATGGATCCCGCAAACTCGAACGAGGCGCTGCGTCTGATCGAACGCGACCTGACCGAGGGCGCAGATATGGTCATGATCAAGCCAGGGATGCCCTACTTGGATATTTGCCGCCGGGCAAAAGACAGCTTTGGCGCGCCGACCTACGCGTATCAGGTCTCGGGTGAATACGCGATGATACAGGCGGCAGCCCAAAACGGCTGGATCGACGGCGAAAAGGTGATGCTTGAAAGCCTGCTGGCTTTCAAACGCGCGGGATGTGATGGCATTCTGACGTATTTTGCGCCAGAGGCCGCGCGCATTTTGAACGGCTAACGCCTCAGATTGTCGCGACTTTTCGCCGATCTGCCGCGCATGCAGCACAGCTTTCCCGTGACAGGCGGGCGCAATCGGCGTATTCTTGCAAACAAGATCGGGAAGACCCGACAAATCAGGCACATACACAGAGACAGAGAAACATGAGCAGCTCAAACTCCCTCCGACTAAGCCGTCGCGGCTTTGCATTTGGCATGGCCGGACTGACGCTAACAGCCGCCTGCGGCAATGGCGTCGGGAATTCCAATGCGGTGGCGCTTGATGCCCGTGTTGATGCGACGCTAAACGAAATGTACAGCAAGTACCCTAATACCGTTGATATCGCCAACAAGGCTAACGGGATGCTGGTCATGCCATTGATCACCGACGCCGGGTTAATCTTCTTCGGTGGTGCCTATGGTCAGGGTGCGCTGCGCATTCAGGGTGCTACGGTTGATTACTATTCGGCCATTTCCGGCACGGCGGGCCTACAGATCGGCGCACAACAATATGCACATGTTCTATTCTTCATGACCGAGGACGCGCTGAATGACTTCCGCCGATCCAGCGGTTGGACCGCAGGCGCCGATATCGGATATGTCGTTGACGCAACCGGTGAGTCGCTTTCGACAGATACCAATCAATTGGGCAAACCAGTGCTAGCAGCGGTCTTTGGGCAGGCGGGTCTGAAATTCGGTGCAACCATAGAGGGCACCAAATACACACGCATCATTCCCTGATTTACGAGCCCCCCTTCCCCCTCAGAGAAGCCCTGCTACATCTTGTGGCAGGGCTTTTAGATTTTATGGATTTCACACATATTCCTGTGGCATTCCTCTTTCGGTCCTGATGGGCTTCCAGTAACCTCTGCGCAAACGAATATACAGATTTCTTGGGGGACAGATGGGTCTGGTCTTTCGCTGGCTGGTGAGAATTACGACGGGCCTGATCCTGCTTTTGGTCGCAGCAATCGGGCTGATCTATTTTCTGGCCAGCCAGTCCCTGCCCGAATATGATCAAACTCTTGAAGTTGAAGGGATTACCGCCCCAGTCGAGATCGTCCGCGACACCGCGAACGTACCACATGTCATGGGCCAATCCGACCCGGATGTATTCTTTGGCATTGGATATGCCCATGCGCAGGACCGGCTTTGGCAAATGACCGTTCTGCGCCGGACCGTACAGGGCCGATTGTCCGAAATATTCGGCCAGCGAACAGTCCATATCGACAAACTCTTGCGACGACTGGACCTTTATGGACTTGCCCATCGATCTGTCGACGTACAAGACGATTACACGCTTGCCGCATTGCGCGCCTATTCTGCTGGAATTAACGCCCGGCTGACCGAAATAAACGAACAGGCGCTAGGTCGTGGCGCGCCCGAGATGTTCTTGTTCAACGCGCCGGTCCCGCCATGGCAGCCCGGCGACAGTCTGGCCATCATGAAACTGATGAGTTTGCAGTTGTCCGGCCACCTTGCGGATGAGGTTCTGCGTGCCCGAACTTCTCTGATCTTGGACGACCCAGCACGTTTGGCTGACATTCTGCCCGATGTCCCTGGCCCCGGGATCGCGGCGCTACCTGAATATGCCGCTCTGTTTCCGAACCTCCCGCGGTATGCGCAGGGAGCTTCGATGCCTGACACGCCGCTGTCACCTTTCCCCCAGCGCGGATTGGCAGGTGCGTCAAATGCCTGGACCGCCGCGCCGTCTCGTTCGGCCAGCGGTGGCACCTTATTGGCCAACGACCCCCATCTGGGCTTCACCGCACCCGGCATCTGGTATCTAGCCCGGCTCGAGCTTGCCAAAGGCGGAGTGATTGGCGCGACGATCCCCGGTATTCCTGCGATTTCAGCCGGGCGGAGCGAGCGCTTGGGATGGGGTCTGACCTCATCTTATCTGGACGATCAGGACGTCCATATCGAACAGTTGAACCCCGAGAACCCAGAAGAATACCTGACCCCAGACGGATATAAGCGCTTCCAAACCCGGCCTTCGATCATCGAGATCAAGGACGCGGCCCCGATCACTTTGACCCTGCGTTGGACCGAGAACGGCCCCGTTTTACCGGGCACGCATTACCATCTGGAGACCATTACGCCTCCGGGGCATGTGGCCTCCCTGTCATGGAGTGCGCTCAGTCCCCTCGACACCTCGATGAGTGCGTCTTTGGCGCTGATGAATGCAGATACCGTTCGGCAGGCCATCAATATAGCCGAAGATTACATCGCGCCGTCACAGAACCTGTCACTGGTCGATCGAAACACGATCGGTTTGAAACTGATCGGTGCCATGCCCCGGCGAGACCTTAACAACCAAAGTCGTGGCCGTATTCCAACCCCCGGGTGGCTGGAACGAAACCGCTGGCAGGGCCGGTTGCCTTATGCGGACAACCCGGAATTTGTTACCCCAGCGGGCGGTGTACTGGGCAATACAAATAACAAGATCATTGATCGCCCGTTCCCAGATCATGTCTCATATGAGTGGGGTGACACCCAGCGCGTTCACCGTTGGGAACGCCTGATGCAATCGCGCGAAGTGCACACCCGCGACAGCTTTATCGAGGCACAGCTGGATACGGTCAGCTTTACGGCTCGATCCTTGTTGCCGCTGATCGGTGCTGATCTCTGGTTCACCGGAGAGTCCGCGCCTGATGGCACACCGGAACGTCAGCGGCAAATCGCGCTGGATTTGCTGGCCAATTGGAACGGTGAGATGAATGAGCATCTGCCCGAGCCATTGATTTACGCTGCCTGGCTGCGGGCACTGCAAATCCGTCTGATATCGGATGAGCTTGGCCCCTTGGCGGCGGAATACAAACATGTCGAACCATTGTTCATCGAGCGTGTTTACCGTGATATCGATGGTGCTTCGGTCTGGTGCGACGTGCGTCAGAGCGCCCCTGCCGAGACATGCACAGACATGGCTCGGCTGGCGCTGGATGACGCAATCATCTGGATTTCGGAACGATATGGCTCAGCGCTGGAATCTTTGCGTTGGGGTGATGCCCATCAGGCGACCCACGACCACCCCGTGCTGGGCGAAGTACCGGTACTGCGTTTCTTCGTAAACATCCGCCAGTCGACCAGCGGCGGCGACAATACCTTGTTGCGCGGCCGCACTTCGGGCGAAGGTCCAGATCCATTCCAGAATGTGCACGGCGCAGGATATCGTGGCGTATATGATTTCGCCGATCCGGACAGTTCAGTATTCATCACGGCCACTGGTCAGTCTGGCCATTTTTTGTCGCGCTACTACGATGATCAGGCCCAGTTGTGGCGCCGGGGCGAATACATTCCCATGTCGTTGGATATCGGTCTTGCCCGCGCCGCGGCAGTTGGTGTGACCGTGCTCAACCCACGCTGACAGTATCGGCAATTCCCCGCCCCTTTTTGCGCGCCGCGTGGACGTGGTTGATTGAATTCGCCTAAAATCAACGAGCCGTCGCATCGCACCAAAGGGGGAAATGCATGGGCAGCCTTCGCGATATTTTGAATAATCTGGCGCGAGACTATGCCGTTGCGTGGAGTTCAGGCGACCCAGACGCGGTTGCCAGCTTCTTTTCGCCGGATGGTCAAATCAGCATCAATCGTGGCGAACCTCTGCAAGGACATGCCGCAATCGCAGAAATGGCGCGTCGTCTTTATGCGGATTTTCCCGATCTGGAAGTACGTTGCGACATGATGCGGTGGGCTGGATCACATGCCCTGTTCGTCAGAACGCTCGAAGGGCATCATCACGCCACTGGTAACCGCGTTGTCACGCGTGGATGGGAGCAGTGGGAACTGACATCGGACAACAAGATCAAAACTTCGCTGGAATGGTTCGATGCACAAGAGCGGCAAAGCCAGATTGATGGTGTCTGAAACGCGTCCGCACGCCTTACTCTGAAGTCACAATGTATTCACGGGGAATGCCTTGCGTGATCCGATACCAGTCCGAGTTTTTCGTCCTGTTCTGGTGCGCCTCAAAGGCCGCCCTGTTTGCAAACACCTCGGACACTTCAAACCGACCGGGCTGGTTGGCATCTTCGCAGACTTCGAATGAGATACACCCCGCCTCTGCACGGGTCAGTGAAATATGAGCAGGCAGCGCTTGTCGCACTTGTTCCAACCGGTCGTGAGGCACCGTAATATGACCACGCAAATGAACCTTCTTTTCAGCCTTTGTCATCGACAACCCCTTTTATTGAGTGGGTCCAAAGTTCAAAGCGCGGCGAAGCGGGCCGCTTGTTTGTCAGTCCAAAGCACAGTGATTTCGAAACCATCCTCAGTCTGCTCTTCGGATCTCACGACTTCCTGACGGAACAACCATGCCCGCTTTTGACCTTCAGCGAACGTCAAAGAGAGTGTTGATTCATGCCGGGCGCCCTGCAGGATCGTGGCAATTTCAGACAAAAGAGGCGCAATCCCCTCGCCTGTTACCGCCGAAATCGCAAATATTGCCGGATCACGCTCGGCTCGAGCCAGCGTGGCCTGGCGATCCTCGGAACTGAGAAGATCAATTTTGTTCCAGACTTCCAGCCGGGGCCGGTCATCCTCGACCCCAAGAGAGGTCAAAATCGTCTCGACATCCTGCGCCTGCGCTTCGGTTTCTTCATGACTAATGTCTCGAAGATGAACCACAAGATCGGCACCCAAAACCTCTTCCAACGTGGCGCGGAATGCGGCGACCAGTTCTGTCGGCAGGTTCGAGATGAAACCCACGGTGTCCGAAAGGATCACTTCGGGACCATCTGGCAGTTCGACCCGCCGCATTGTGGGATCAAGCGTAGCAAAGAGCATATCTCTTGCCATTACCTTGGCGCCAGTCAGGCCATTGAATAGCGTGGATTTTCCAGCGTTGGTGTAGCCGACCAATGCAACGATTGGGTACGGAACCTTGGCCCGTGCGGCGCGGTGCAACGTGCGGGTCTTGACCACTTTCTGCAGCTGCCGCCGTAGACGCACCAATTGTTCATCGATCGCACGCCGGTCCGCTTCGATCTGGGTTTCACCCGGCCCGCCGACAAATCCCAATCCGCCACGCTGCCGTTCAAGGTGGGTCCAGGCCCGCACCAATCGCGTTCGTTGATAGCTGAGTGCCGCCATCTCGACTTGTAGCACCCCTTCGCGGGTACGCGCACGATCACTGAAAATCTCCAGGATTAGCCCGGTTCGATCGAGGATTTTGACCTTCCAGGCCTTTTCAAGATTTCGTTGCTGAACAGGCGTGACTGGCCCGTCGATCAGAACCAGTTCCACTTCGTTCTCGTGGAAACGCTCACCCAACTCTTCGATCTTGCCGCTGCCGAACAGCAATCCCGCCTGAGCCCGCTGTAAACGTACAACTTCGGACCCGACCACATCCAGATCGGGCAAAGCGGCAGCCAATGCCACCGCCTCTTCCAGCGCCGGTTCTGGAACGCGGCGCTGTTCATCTGATTTGATTTCCGGATGCAGCACCCAAGCGCGGGTGCGCGTCCTATCATGTTCCATCAAGAGGCGTCTTCGCCCTCATACAGGCTGATCGGCTGTGATGGCATGATGGTCGAAATCGCGTGTTTGTAGACCAGCTGCGACTGTCCGTCGCGGCGCAACAACACACAAAAATTATCGAACCAGGTGATTACACCCTGCAATTTCACGCCATTGATCAGGAATATCGTGACCGGGACTTTTGCTTTCCGTACATTATTCAGGAACGCGTCCTGCAGATTCTGTCTGTCCGAAGCCATATTGTTTTAATCTCGCCATTGTTCTTGCTACGCGCTGCGGACCAACGCGCTCCCTCCGGCGGAGTATGGAGTGGTGCGCGCAGATATTCCAGATGAAAAATCATGCAGTAACAGCAGACGCCTGCCGTAGGGTCAATCGCGCCACAGGGTTGGTGTAATCAGTGCGACGATCGCCAGGGTTTCCAAACGGCCAATAACCATTGCGGCGCAAACTGTCAGTTTGGCTGCACCTGACAGATCTATAAGTCGAATGGGGACATCAGTTGCCAATTCAATCAGCGGCCCAGTTGTGCTCAGCGCCGCAACGCTCAGCACCATCGCCTGCTCAAACCCGACCCCCATGGCGGCCAGCAGCAAATCGAACAGAGCCAACGTCAAAGCAAACATCATCAGGAAGATCCAGGCGATGAAGGCCCCGTCGCTTTGGATACGTCGGTTGCCTCCGCCTTCGCCGCTGACAGAAGACGGATAGATCAGTCGGTCAATTTCGCGCTTACCATTCAGATAAAGTGCAAAAACGCGCAGCAGTTTGACCCCTCCTGCGGTTGTTGCAACACCGCCGCCAATCAACGCCAAACCCATCAGGATCAAACCAGGTGTCCCGAGGCCCGATAGTTGCTGCGCATCGTTCCAATTCGCGCTTTCAAATCCGGCTGTTGTCAGGAAAGACATTCCAGTGAACACCATTCCCCAGGCCACGTGCAACGCCTGCACAATCTCGATCTGAATACCAAGCTCGGCCGTTCCCGCCAGAACTCGGATAAACAACAATACCGCAACCGCCAGCACGATAAAGATACCGATCCGAAACTCAGGGTCTTTGTCCAGCCGCGAATAGCCCGAGGTCGCTGTATCGGTCGAAAAGGTCAGCCGCGACAACGCGAAGAAAAGGAACAGGAACATGATAGCTTCGCCGGTTATACCTGCTGTTGATCCTTCCAGCCCGCCCACAGGCGAAATACCCGAGGTCGCCATCACCGACATTGCGTGACACACTGCGGTTAAGCCTTGTTCGCCTGCGATCAGCAAAAGAACCCAGATCACCGCTGTCAATCCGGCATAAATCGGAGCCAAAGCGCGCGACACGCGGATCAGATGGCCTCTTGGATCGGTCTTTTCGCTTTGGGCAACGCCCGAGACCGGTCGACCAGGTTGCCCTTTTGCGGTTACCTCAAATCCACCCAACGACAAAGGCGCGAGGATGGCCGCTGCAGAAATCCACATCAACAGCCCCCCCATCCATCCAACCAAAGCGCGCCACAAATGCAGCGGTGCAGACAGACGCTGGGGATCCGGGAACAGGTCAGCGCCGGTTGTTGTCAGCGCACTGACCATATCAAAATAAGCATTTAGAAAACTGGTTGTTCCCAGTGCATCATGAAACGGTATGGCCAGAAAGATCGGCAACAAGGTGAACGCGGCAAGTAGAACCGCCAATTGGCCAAGCGTCCCGCGCCGGGGTTTTCGGTTCGACATCGCAAGCGCAATGATCAAGACAGCGAACACACCTAACAGCCCGGAATAAAAGAAAGATCGTGAGGTATCGTGATCATCCAGTGCCAGCGCGTAGGCAGCGGGAATCCACATCGACAGCGCGACAATTCCCCAGATCATCAGCAACAGCGGTAGTCGCCGCAATACTCCGATCCGTTGCTGTCCACGTGCCTGCAACATCAGAAGAAATCGATCGAGACCTGCATCAGACGTTCAACCTCGGGCACGTCTTTGGCCATAGCAAAGATTGCTACGACATCCTTCTCGTCAATGCGGAGGCTTCCAGTTGGGCGCAGCACCTCGTCGCCTTTGCGGACGGCACCGACCAATACGCCCTCGGGGAAATCAATATCACGCAGCTTTTGCCCCGCCATCGGAGAAGTCGACAGGACTTCGGCCTCAATAACTTCGGCTTCGGCGTCGCCAATAGAATAAACCTGACGCACCCGACCGTGACGGATGTGGCGCAGGATCGAACTTACTGTTGTCGCACGCGGATTGATATAAGCGTCGATTCCCAGCGGCCCCATCAGGGCGACCATACTGGGGTCATTGATCAAAGCGATGGCCAGCGGGCAGCCCTCGCCCTTGGCACGCACCGCAGCCAACATGTTGGTGCGATCGTCGTCTGTGACTGCCAGCATCGCATCGGCGCGTTCAATACCTGCCTCGCTCAGCAAAGACGAATCCAGACCGTCGCCATTCAATACAATGGTGCGCTCCAGCCCCTCGGCAGCGATTTCAGCGCATCGACGGTCGCGCTCGATGATCTTGGCGCGGACGCGGCTTTCACGTTCTTCCAGCGTGCGCGCAACTTCCAACCCGACATTTCCGCCACCCACGATGACGACTCGATCTTGCTGACGTTGGGCTTTGCCGAACACCTCCATCGTGCGGTCCACATCCTTGACGCTGGTAAAGACATAGCATTCGTCGCCAACAAACAGCTGATCCTCGGATTCAGGCGCGAACAACGTCCCTTCACGACGAACACCAACAACGATTGAACTGAGCGTCGAGAACAAATCAGTCAGCTGGCGCAGAGGCGTGTTGACGATTGGACAGTCTTCTTCAACCCGAATACCCAACAGCTGCGCCTTACCGTCCATGAAAATCTCGGTATCGAAAGCCGACGGAGCCGACAGACGGCGCATTGCAGCGGCAGCGACCTCGCGTTCAGGGCTGATTACCACGTCGATGGGAAGATGATCGCGGCGATAAAGATCGGAGTGGATCGCTTCGAGATAGGATTTAGACCTCAGACGCGCGATCTTGCGCTGGATCGAAAAAACCGAGTGCGCCATCTGGCAGGTGACCATGTTCACCTCGTCCGAATGGGTCGCAGCAATGATCATATCAGCGTCGCGGGCCCCTGCCCGGTCCAGTACATCCGGATAACTGGCGAATCCAGCGATCCCCTGCACGTCCAGCGTCTCAGTCGCGCGACGCACCAGATCAGGGTTGTTGTCGACCACCGTTACATCGTTCAGTTCGCCCGAAAGGTGACGCGCAATCTGCCAGCCCACTTGGCCGGCACCGCATATGATGACCTTCATACTCTTGGCCTTTCTGCCTGAAATCTTTGAATGACAGATGCCCCCAAAGCGGTCAATTGAATTGTCATGGATGACAAGCTGAGCCAAAGTAACTGTATGAAAACAATTCTGCCCGTTCTGATTTGCTTGCTGACACTATCTGCCTGTGGTCCGCTTTCGCTGTATTACCGAGAGGGCGAAAGCGTTGCCCGCATGCAGACCGAAACCACGAACTGTCAGGTGAAAGCTCTTAAAGACGCCCCTGTCGCCAATCAGGTCCGTCAGAGCCCACCGGTATACTGGCCCGGGCGCACCTATTGCGATGGCCGTGGACGTTGCTATCGCAACCCTGGATGGTGGGAACCCGGACGGATCTATACCGTTGACGTGAATCAGGGGCTAAGAAACAAGGTCGAGGCACAGTGTATGGCACAGAAAGGGTACCGCCCGGTCAGCCTGCCGCCCTGCAAACAAGGTGTCAAATCGCGGGTTGCACCCGCACGTACCACAACTCTTCCACCGCTGAGCACTGAGTCGTGTTTCGTAAAGTTTGAAGACGGGTCATTTCAAATCATCACCCCGGGACAGGCCGGCTGATTTGCGACGCTTGGCCAGCGCGAGATGAACAAATATGGCGATGCCATAGAATGCAGCCACGGCCATAAACATACCGACCTCATTTGCGCCCAAAAGAATGGCCAGTAAAACTGGCGTCCCTAGCAGATTTCCAGCATTCCCCATCTGCGCCATTGCGCCGTAGCTTAACGCCTGGGTCTCGGCAGTTTCGTTCAACTCGGGCACCGCGGCGAAACTACCGCCCTGAACAAGCCCAAGAACTGCAAACAATGCGATGCATCCGAAGGCAAGCGGAGCCCCCAAAAACAGCGAAATGATCGTCAGAATCCCCATGGCGAATCCCAGATTCACGACACTGACGCAGGACAGCACGGTCAAAAGCAGCGGTACCAGCAACCATGACAACACGATCCCGGCCAACGGCATCAATGCTGCGATCGATGCACCCTGCCCTTCGGGTAAGCGCCCCGGCAGAATTGCCAGAAGTGAGACGAAAGTGAGCGTGTAGAAGAACCATCCGATCGCCGGAGCCGAGATGAATGGCGAGCGATAGGTCCTTAGGTGCACACCAAGCAAAGAAGATAAACTCCACCTCGTGCCGGCTGGCTGATCTATGTCGATCTTCAATTTGCTGAACGCTATCAGCGCGGCAATCACCAACATCAATCCGCCATGCAGGGCAAAATACACCGGCAATCCATAGCGGTCGACAATTGGCAACCCGAACCAGGCATTCAACGCAAAGGCTACGCCAAAAAACGTACTCCATAGCACCATAGAGTTGTACCTAGCGCGACCGGTTGTGATCTGTGCAATCAAGGTCGGTGCCGCGACAACAATCGCAAGATGGGATAGCCCTTCGACCACCCGGCTGAGCAACATCAATTGGAATCCCGGCAGACTTGCTTGCAATATTGACAATGCACCCCCAACAACCAAACCCGACAAAAGCAGACGGTTTGGCCCGATACGCGCCGCAATCGCACCCGACATCGCACCCAGCGCTGCTCCCATCAGGCTGATAATCGATAGCTGCCAGCCGATCACCGCCGCATGATCGGGATAAAGCAATCCAATGTCAGCAAACGGAACGGCGATCTTGGCAAACTGGGTCGCAGCCCCGAGGCCTGCGAACCAAATCAGCAAAACTTGCAGAAATGTTCGGAAAGAGTCGCTCATGAACTCGGTCTATCGCGACCTACACACCAGCGGAACGCATAAATTATGCGGCACCCTCTCGCCGACCGCTGACCAGACGAACCGGGGTGCCATCCGAAAGATACAATCGCTCCCAAACGATCCGTCCAGCGCTGATTCTGATTTGGTCATGCACGGCTTCCGAGGTCAGAAACGCCTTGGGCGCAGGCGAGTGCAAATCCCACCAACCATCGAGTTGCAGTTCCGCCTCGGCCTGTCGGATCTCATCCGTCGCAAATTGCCAGAGTGATACACCCAGCAACGCGTGCTGAGAGGTTTTCCAATCTCGTGCACGACTGGCCGAATAGGCAAGGCAAGTGTGTGTGGCTTCTTCAACAAGGTGTAGGCACTCGGACGAGTTTACCACCAGACGTTTAAGCGCGGAATCTTGTGCCTTTGCCGGACCAAGCGCCGCAAAAACAACCTGTTGAACATGAGCCGAAGGGGTTTGGCCACCATTTTCCCACCGAGAAATCGTGGCCTGATCAACCTCGATCAGATCAGCGAGGGTAGATTGCTTCAGGCCAACCACGCGGCGCAGCCGTTTCAGCCGCTTTCCAAAGGCTGGAAAACCAATGGAAACGGCTGTGGTCTTCGAGCAATCTGCGGTCATTGAAGCAAATCACTCTGCGGGTTCGGGCTCATCAATCTGCGCCACCCGCGCACCTGACTTGTTCGAAGTCACGACCCCCAAGGACTTGAGCTTGCGGTGCAAGGCGCTGCGCTCCATGCCGACGAAGCTGGCAGTGCGGCTGATGTTACCACCAAACCGATTGATCTGAGTCAGCAGATACTCACGCTCGAATGCTTCGCGGGCCTCGCGAAGCGGCAGCGTTGCCAGTGCACCGGACAGGACCACCCGTCCGGTTTCATCTGCCTTCTCTTCTTCATTGGGCAGTTCGCGTGCCTCAATCGGGCCGGTACTATCCCCAAGGATCAGTACCCGTTCGATCAGGTTCTTGAGCTGACGCACATTGCCGGGCCAGGTCATCGTTTGAAGCAGCGCGACGGCCTCATCGGAAAGTTCACGCACTGGCAGGCCCTGCGTGTCGTTGCACATCTCGATAAAATGCTGCGCCAAAACCGGTATGTCTTCGCGGCGCTCTTCCAGAGATGGAACTGAGATCGGTACAACGTTCAGACGATGATACAGTTCTTCGCGGAACCGCTCTGCTGCAATTTCCTGTTCCAGATCGCGGTTGGTCGAAGAAATGACGCGCAGATCAACCCTCACTTTGTCTGACCCGCCGACGCGCTGGAACTGCTGATCGACCAGCACGCGCAAGATTTTGGACTGCGTCCCCAGCGGCATATCAGCGACTTCGTCGAAATAGACGACCCCGCCATGGGCCTCTTCCAGCAGGCCTGACTCGACACCACGCTCCGAGGATTCACGGCCGAACAGAACCTCTTCGACCCTCTCAGGCTCGATCCCGGCGCAGTTTACCGTGACGAATGGTGCATTGGCGCGATTGGAATGGGCGTGGATATAACGTGCTGCGATCTCTTTGCCCGAGCCCGCAGGTCCGCTGAGCATGACCCGACCATTGGACTTGGTCACCTTATCCAACTGCCCCTGCATCGCCCGGAACGAAGCCGATCTGCCGATCATATCGGAGCAGCTGACTTCCTGCCGTTTCAACGAAGCATTCTCGCGGCGCAGGCGCGAAGTTTCCATCGCGCGGCGGATAACCACCATCAACTGATCAATATTAAAAGGCTTTTCGATAAAATCGTATGCCCCCTGCTTGATCGCCGCGACCGCAATCTCGATATTGCCATGCCCGGAAATGATCACCACCGGCACATCCGGGTTGTCGCGTTTCACCGCCTTCAGGATGTCGATCCCATCCATACGACTGTCTTTCAGCCAGATATCCAAGATCAACAGCCCCGGAGGTTCAGCGTTGATCGACGACATACACTCGTCCGAGTTTGCCGCCAGCCGTGTGGAATAGCCTTCGTCCTCTAGAATATCGGACACCAATTCGCGAATATCGCGTTCGTCATCTACGATCAGAATGTCGCTCATCTTTGGCCTGCTTTCAGTTTGTTTGTTTTAATCGCCTGTTTTTCCGGCGCATCTGTCGGGCCGCCTGAGGCCCCGGGAAGACGAATGACAGCCATCGCGCCGTAATGGTCCTGTCCGTCAAATGTGGGCGCATCTTCTAATGTCAGCGCTCCGCCATGTTCTTCGATTATCTTTTTGACGATAGGCAGGCCCAAGCCCGTGCCTTCGTCACGCGTGGTTACATAAGGTTCAAACAGCCGCGCCCGATCTTCTGGCAGGCCGATGCCGTTATCGGCAATGGTGATCTGCGTTCCCGCATCGTCATTGCTGACCGCCACCTTAATCTGAGGTTCAAGATTGTCCGGGGCGCCTTTTTCTTTCAGCGTTTCAATAGCCTCGCCCGCGTTCTTGATCAGGTTCGTCAAGGCCTGGCTCAACATGGTCGAATCCACATCCGCCAGAATAGGCTGTTCGGGCAGATCCGCGTCGATCTGAACATCGGGTTGGCCCGCCTGCTGCAACAACACCGCCTCACGCACCAGCGTCACAATGTTTTCTTCGCGCCGCTCCGGTTCGGGCATCCGCGCGAACTTCGAGAACTCATCGACGATCCGTCGCAGATCATTGGTCTGACGCACGATCACATCTGTCATCGATTCAAGGCTGCTGCAGTCCTCTTCATCCAGCTTGCGCGAAAACTTGCGTTTGATCCGCTCGGCGCTCAGCTGGATCGGGGTCAGAGGATTCTTGATCTCATGCGCAATGCGACGGGCCACATCGCCCCAAGCCGCCATACGCTGTGCACTGACCAAATCGGTCACATCGTCAAAGGCCACAACGTAGCCTTCCAAGCCGCCATCTTCACCACGACGCGTCGCCATGCGTACCAGCAAGTTCTCTAACTGACCCTTTCGAGTCACTTTCACTTCGCCCTGAACAGCCTCTTGCCCGCTGTCCTTGAGCGTCTCGAACAATGGCAGGAATTCGGGCACGGCTATGCCTATCGCAAGATGATGCTCACCGCCCGACCAACCCAACAGGCGCTCTGCGGACCGGTTCACAAAGGTTACGCACCCTTCGGAATCAACGCCCACTACCCCCGACGTCACCGAACTGAGCACCGAGTCGAACAACCTTCGGCGGCGTTCGATCTGGCGTGTATTCTCCAGCAAGGTATCGCGCTGCCCCTTCAACTGGCGAGTCATCTGATTGAAGTATCGGCCCAGCATCGCGATTTCATCATCGCTGGCCTCCTCGATGACCTGAACGCTTAGATCACCTGCACCGACCCGTTGCGCAGCCGTTGTCAATCGCCCTACGGGACGTGAAAGGCGCTCGGCAAACCACATGCCGAGTGACATAGCCGCCAAAATCAGGATCACCGCGAAGCCCAGATACAGAAGACCGAACTCGAACAGTACCCGACCACGCTCACTTTCGAGCTGACTGTAAAACTGTGCAGTCTCTTTGGTCTCATCCAGTAGCGTCAAAAGCTGTCCGTCAACCTCGCGGCTGACATATAAATATCGGTCCAGATAGGCCTGCAATGGTACAAGCGCGCGGAACTCGCTGTTCTCCCAATCTGCAATAATCGCCACACCCTGATCATTGGCCTCAATCATCTCTTCGGGCGTCGGTGCCTCGTAGTCGAACAGGTAGGATCGATCACCACGCGACCGAATTTCAGCACTGCCATCAATCACATAGGCCTCACGCAAACCGCGTTGAATCTGGGACTGCCCCTGCGCCAGAACCTCACGCAATTCGGCATCTGAGATGTAGTAATCTAGTGATCGCGCGTTATCGAGAAATCGCGCCAGAACGATCGCGTCCTGCGTCAGCCCTTCGCGGTGCTCTTGTTCGTAGGCTTCGGCGGCCGTAAGAGATGACCCAACAACCTGCCGAACCCGATCCGAGAACCAGCCTTCAAGGCCGATATTCACCGTGAGCCCTGCAAAAATTGCAACCGTAACTGTCGGCACCAGAGCCAGCAGCGTAAACGCGCCGATCAAGCGCAGGTGAAGCCGTGAACCCGCTGATTTCGCACGTCGGGCAGCGATCAAACTGAACAACTGCCCCAGCACCAACGCTGCGACGACCAGCACATAAACCAGATCGGCCAGCAGAATCAGCCTAAGCGTCGGCGCAGCCGCACCTAGATCAAAGGGACCAATGACCAGATAAGTTGCCAGCGTCAGAATGGGGCCCAACACGACCAGACCCAAGGTACTGAAATTGCGCATCCTCCGGGACTTGCGCCACCGGTTGATCGATAGGATCGGCCCGTTCTGTGCCCGGGTTGCCACCGTCTGCCCTCATTCTGATGTGCCGCTTGCACGGCTTACCGCCATATGTCGTGGTCGTTCCCGGGGTCGAACCCGAATGCCACGGTTTGTGTGGCGATATTACATCAGTTTGCGGCGGCGTGTCACCTGAATATCGAGGTCGGTAATCTTTTTCCGCAACGTATTTCGGTTAATCCCCAGAAGATCAGCACATTTTGCTTGATTTCCACCGGTCGCATCCAGCGCAATTTCGATCAGAGGCGCTTCGACTTCACGCAAAATACGCTGATAGAGCCCGGGCGGTGGTAGGATATTCCCGTGCAAATCGAAGTAACGCCGCAGGTGACGCCCCACCGAAGCAGACAGTTTTTCACGCTCGCCATCCCCCAGAACCGGCTCAGCCTCAGGCTGACTGCCCAAAACCATCTCAACTTCGGTGCGCGAGATTTCTTCTGCACGGCTTGTCAGGCTGAGACGACGGATGGCATTTTCCAGCTGCCGGACATTCCCAGGCCAGGAATATCGGCGCACAAGTTCCACAGCTTCAGGGCTGAGGCGGCGTTTCGTCCCGCTTTCGCGCTCTTCCCTCGCAAGGAAATGGTCGGTGAGCAACGTGATATCATCAACGCGTTCTCGCAGAGCAGGAACATGTACCGTCGCACCGCAGAGACGATAATAAAGGTCCTGCCGCACGCGGCCACTCTCCATGGCGTCAGTCAGGTCAGATTGGCTGGTGGCCATGAAACGCGGCACATGATCGCCCGGAGTGTCCATCATGCGCACGATCCGGGCCTGTATCTCGTCATCGATATCGGCGATCTCATCGATCAACAGCGTGCCGCCCCGCACGCGCGCCATGACTCGTGCCGGACCTTCCAGATCACTTAGATCAGCGGCAGTCGCGGTGACAAACGGCAGAGTTCGACGGTCTGAAAAATCGTGAATAGCGCGCGCAATCAATGATTTACCTGTACCACTTTCACCCGATATCATCACTGACAGATCGGTGTTCATCACCCGCGCCACGAGACGATAGAGCGCTTGCATAACTGGGGTGCGCCCAACAAGCGGCAACTCGTCTGGACGATCTTCGCTGGCTTCGACAGGCTCAGCCTGAGCATGCTGTTTCTGATCAAGCGCCCGTGCGGTCCGCTTCATCAGATCAGGCAAATCGAAGGGCTTGGGCAGATAGTCATAGGCATCCGCCTCGGCAGCCTGAATGGCCGTCATGATGGTGTTCTGGGCCGAGATCACGATGACCGGCAATCCAGGACGATCCTGTGCGATCTTTGGCAACATCTCGAGCCCGTTTCCATCCGGCATCACTACATCCGATATCACCACGTCGCCCTTGCCTTCGGCCACCCAGCGCATGAGCGTGGTCAGCGAAGATGTGGCATGCACCTTGCACCCCGCCCGCGTGAGGGCCTGTGTTAGAACCGTGCGAATCGTACGGTCGTCATCGGCAACCAGAACTGTGCCATCCATCAGATGCTCTCCTTGTCGTTTGTGCCCTGCGGTGCGCGCCGCAGAGACAGACGGAATACCGTGCGCCCGGGCGCCGATTCCGCTGATATCCATCCGTCGTGGTCGGATATGATCTTGCTAACCAGCGCCAGCCCCAGGCCGGTTCCGTTTTCTTTACCCGAAACAAACGGATCGAAAATCTCGCCCTGAATTTTCTCCGGCAATCCGGGACCGTCATCGATGATCTCGATTTGCAAAGGCAGCGAGTGACCGGAACCATCACTGCGACGCAGCCGGAACGAATGTTCGAAATAGGTGCGAAGCCGGATTATGCCACTGCCATCAGCAGCCTCAGAGGCGTTCTTGAGCAGATTCAAAATCACCTGCAAAAACTGGTCCGGATCTCCGTATGCCAGTGGCAAAGATGGATCGTAATCCTCAACAATGGTCATATGAGCGCCAAACCCCAGCAGCGCCGATCTGCGCGCGCGGTCCAAAACGTCGTGTATGTTGACTGGCTTGAAATCAGGCTGAGACAAGTTTCCGAACTGTTCCACCTGCTCCAGTAGCTTCACAATACGACGACTTTCCTCGACAATAAGATCTGTCAATTCAAGGTCTTGCTGTGAGATATTCATGCTGAGCAACTGTGCCGCACCGGTGATCCCGGCCAGAGGGTTCTTGATTTCATGCGCCAGCATCTCGGCCATGCCAATGGCCGATTGCGCCGCCGACTTCACGGTATTGCCTCGGGTCATCCGCCCAGACAATTCACGTGGTGAGATGATCATAATCATGGATCCGGGATGCCCCATTAATGGCGCGATCTGCAGGGCACATTGCAGCGGCGCGCGATTACCCGAGCCCACATCCACATCGTTCACGAACAGGGGCGTGCTCTGCTGACGGGCGCGTATGAAAGCCTCTTCCAAGGGCGCATCGACTGCGATCTGATCCCAGACTGGATGCCCGATTACAGCTTTGCGCGAAGCGTTCAGGAACCCCTCACCCGAAGAATTGACATCCGATATGCGGTCGTCAGGATCGATGATAAAGGCCGGAACCGGCAGCGAGGTCCAGATGCTCTGATCCGAGGTCATGCCGCCACCTCTGCCGAGCTGTTCAAAGCATCGCCCAGTAGCTGCAGAACTTCATCCGGATCGCGTGATGTCAGTACTGCGCGCCGTAAGGTGGCAGGCGTCCGGGCCTCATCCATGTACCATCCCAAATGCTTGCGTGCGACGCGCAAGCCCAGCTCAGTACCGTAGAATGAGAGCATCGCCTGATAGTGGGCGCGCACCATCTCGATCAGGTCGGCTCCCACCGGAATGTCCGGAGCTGCAGCTCCATATAGATCGTGACAGATCTGCGCCAGCAGCCATGGCTTACCCTGCGCGCCCCGGCCCACCATCACGCCATCCGCACCAGACTGCACCAGCGCGGTTTGCGCGGCCTCCGTATCAATAATATCCCCATTTGCGACGACCGGGATCGAGACCGCCTCTTTCACCGCCCGGATCGCCTGCCAATCTGCCCGACCTTTGTAGAACTGACAGCGCGTACGCCCATGGATGGTGACCATCCGGATGCCAGCATCCTGCGCCCGTCGCGCCACATCCGGCGCGTTCAGCAATTTGTCATCCCACCCCAGGCGCGTCTTCAACGTGACCGGTACGTCCACGGCATCCACCACGGCCTCTATCAGCGTCAACGCGTGATCCGGCGTCTTCAGCAGGGCTGAACCGGAATAGCCGTTGGTCACCTTCTTTGCTGGACATCCCATGTTGATGTCGATCACTCGGGCGCCCCGGTCGACGACCTGCCGGGCAGCCTCGGCCATCCAGTGCGCCTCGCGACCGGCCAATTGCACCGCCGTGTTCTCAACATCCGCCGACAGTTCTGCCCGTTCACGGACGCCTGGTTTGGCCTGCACCATCTCTTGGCTGGCAACCATTTCGCTGACCACCATGCCTGCACCGAAGCGCATCACAAGATCCCGAAAAGGCCGGTCGGTGATTCCGGCCATAGGAGCCAGCAGCACCGGCGGGGTCAGGTCCTTCTCAGCAAGACGCAGGGTCAATGTGCTTAATCCTTGAGCAGTTGCGCTTTTAATATCGAAATTGCAGCATATGAACAACAAATCGACGGCATTCAAGCCCGCTAAATCATCAGTTGCTTAATTTTTAGGCAGATTGACGTGGGTGATTGCCTCTGCATTCACCGCCCCCTAAACAATGCCCAATCAGGAGAACCCGCAGATGACCACAGCCGCCATCATCGTCGCCGCCGGGCGCGGCCAGCGCGCCGGAGGCGGAGTGCCTAAACAGTGGCGCGCTTTGGGTGGGCAGCGCGTGGCAGATTGGACCATTGATCGCTTCAAAGGGCTCGTCGATCATATCGTTCTTGTTCTGGCGGAAGACGATACATCTGCCTGGGAAGAATTCTCTGCAACAGACCTGATTCTTGCACCAGGTGGCAGCGACCGGGCCGGATCTGTGCATAGCGGCTTGCAGGCGTTGGAAGCACACAGCGTCGAAAAGGTCTTGATCCACGATGTCGCTCGTCCCTGTGTCAGCGCGAGGGTAATCCGGGATGTGCTGGCTGCGCTCGATGCACATCCTGCAGCGGCTCCGGGTTTGGCCGTCACTGACGCACTCTGGACCGCAGATGGATCGGTGGTGACAGGAACACAGGATCGGTCTGCTCTTTACGCCGCGCAGACGCCGCAGGGGTTTCACTATGGCGCGATCACAGCCGCCCACGCCTACCATCCCGGAGGCGCGGCAGATGACGTCGAAGTTGCACGTGCTGCCGGGATTGATGTGACGATCATTCCAGGCGACGCGGATAACCTGAAAATAACCCGGCCCGAAGATTTCGAACGGGCGGAACGCATAATGGGTATGAACATGGATGTAAGGCTGGGCAACGGCTACGACGTGCACCGATTTGGAGGCGGAGATCACGTGATCCTGTGCGGTGTGAAAGTGCCGCACACACGCGGACTTCAAGGTCACTCGGACGCCGATGTGGGAATGCATGCGGTGACCGACGCGATCTATGGTGCACTGGCGAAAGGCGATATCGGGCAACACTTCCCACCCTCCGACCCGCAGTGGAAGGGTGCGGCCAGTGAGATTTTCCTGCGCCACGCCGTCGAGCTTGCCGGGCAGATGGGTTATGCGATCTCGAATGTCGATTGCACGCTGGTCTGCGAATATCCCAAGATCGGCCCTCATGCCGACGCGATGCGTGCCGAGATGGCGCAGATCATGGGCCTGCGGACCGACCAGGTCTCGATCAAGGCCACCACATCCGAGCGGCTGGGCTTTACCGGTCGCAGCGAGGGGATTGCGTCGCTTGCGACTGCCTGTCTGGTGAAGTCATGATCGCGGCGCGCTTGATCGGAACCGTCGGCGGCGTCGGCTATCTGCGCCCTGCCCCCGGAACCTGGGGATCACTGGCCGCATTGCCACTGGCATGGGTTCTGCACACACTGGGCGGCTTTCCCCTACTGGTCATCGCGACGTTGGCAGCATTCTTCGGCGGCCTCTGGGCTACGCGTGTGATGACGGCAGGACAGGATGATCACGACCCGTCCGAGATCGTCATTGATGAAGTCGCAGGTCAGTTCATCGCAATCTGGGCGATCTCCTACCCGTCATGGGCCCATGGGATCGATATCACGGCGCTCTGGCCTGGCTGGGTCGCAGGCTTCCTGCTGTTCCGACTGTTCGACATCACCAAACCCGGCCCCATCGGTTGGGCCGACCGGCGCGGTGATCCGATGGGTGTCATGCTGGACGACGTGATCGCGGGCATCTTTGCAGCCGTCGGCGTCGTGATCCTTGCTGGCATCGCGCATGGGGTGATGGGCCTATGACCGTGATCGACCTGTTGAACCGCGCCAAGGCGCAGGGTGTGATGATCGCAACGGCCGAAAGCTGCACCGGCGGCATGGTCGCCGCCGCACTGACTGACATCCCAGGCAGCTCAGACGTGGTCGAGCGCGGCTTTGTCACCTACACCAACACCGCCAAACAAGAAATGCTTGGCGTACACGTCGACACGCTTGAAGCCCATGGTGCCGTCTCGGAAGAGGTTGCACAGGAAATGGCCGAAGGTGCGCTGCACAACTCACAGGCGCAACTGGCAGTCTCGATCACCGGCATTGCGGGCCCCGGCGGGTCCGAGCACAAACCCGAAGGCCGTGTTTGCTTTGGTTTGGCAGCAGATGGCCAACCGACCCGCACCGAGACTGTTGAATTCGGTGCTCTGGGGCGTGAAAACGTGCGCAAAGCCGCTCGCGATCATGCATTACTTATGCTGCTGAGCAGCGTTTCGTAGTCTGCCCAAATTTAGGGCAAATACGCCCGATAGGCGCAAAATTGATCACCAGTTGAAAAAAAGCCGCCTAAACGGGCGGCTTTTTGTATTGCTGCCTCTTTTTTCCCCACCTCAGCTCGGCTTCAACCCGCTCCACACCACTCACGCGGTGTCGGAGGTAGATGTGGTTTGTCTATCCGACGCCCCAATAGGGAAAGGAGAGCGGCCCATGAACGGAGCCGATACAGCGTGGATCATTGTGGCAACAGCACTGGTCCTGTTCATGACATTGCCGGGTCTTGCCCTGTTCTATGGTGGGCTTGTACGTGCCCGAAATGTACTCAGCGTTTTCATGCACTGCTTCTCGATTGCTTGTTTGATGAGCATTCTTTGGCTAGTCGCAGGGTATTCGATCGCCTTTGGACCGGGTGAAAGCGGCCTCTGGGGCGGTCTTGGCAAAGCCTTCCTGAACGGAGTGGACGCCGATAGCCTTGCGGGAACCTTACCCGAGATCCTGTTCTTTGCCTTCCAGATGACCTTTGCCATCATCACCCCTGCCCTGATCATCGGCGCATATGTGGAGCGTGTTGGCTTTGGCTTTGTTCTCACCTTTTCGGCGCTGTGGATGTTGCTGTGCTATGCGCCCGTTGTCCATTGGATCTGGGGCGGCGGCATGCTGGCGGATGGAGGAATTCTTGGCGAGATCGGCGTGCGCGACTTTGCGGGTGGCATTGTCGTCCACGAAACTGCCGGCCTGGCCGCGCTGATCATCGCAGTTATCCTCGGACCGCGACGCAATCGCACGACACCTCCACATAACCCCGGCTATGTCATGGTGGGTGCTGCAATGCTGTGGGTCGGTTGGTTCGGTTTCAATGGCGGCTCACAACTGGCTGCCGACGGCGGCGCGGCGATGGCCATGACTGTCACCCATCTGTCTGCCGCAACAGCGTCGCTGACATGGGCGTTGTGGGAACGCATCCGTTTTGGCAAAGCCTCGATGGTCGGCCTTGTAACTGGCACCATTGCTGGTCTGGCGTCGATCACCCCGGCCTCGGGTTTTGTGGGTCCGGTTCAGGCTCTGATCATAGGAGCAGTCGCAGGTATCCTGTGTCAGGAGGCCGTCAATGTGATCCGTAACAAGCTGAACATCGACGACACGCTGGACGTTTTCGCCGTTCACGGTGTCGGGGGTATCTTTGGTACTCTGATGATTGCGCTTTTCGGTCTGGGAACTTGGACTGCGCAACTGGGCGGCTTGGTCATCGTAGGTGCCTTTACGGCAGTTGTCACGATTGTGTTGGTCAAGGTGGTTGCACTCATCACCCCGCTTCGCGTAGACGCCGAGACTGAAACAAACGGGCTCGACCTCTCGGTACATGGGGAACGCGCCTACGATATGAGCAGCTAAGCCCACCTTGGCGCTCTGCCGCCCGTAAGGGCAAAGCGGACCTCTTGGGGGTCCGCTTTTCTTTTGGTCAGCCCCCTCGACTCTGGGCCAGAGGTCGGGCTATCAGCCAGCGACACCCTTCCAGCCCAGAGGTTTGCGCCATGATCCCCAGTTCTTTCCCCGACAGCACCGAAATCGCCCGCCTGACTGCGCGGATGCTGCTGGAGATCAAGGCGGTTCATTTCAACTCGCGCGAGCCCTTCACGCTGGCATCCGGCCTGCCCAGCCCGACCTATATCGACTGCCGCAAGCTAATCTCCTACCCGCGCATCCGCTCAACCCTGATGGACTTCCTGACTGTCACAGTGATGCGCGACGCAGGGTTCGAGGCATTCGACAACATTGCAGGCGGTGAAACTGCGGGTATCCCGTTTGCCGCCATGGTTGCGGAACGCATGGCGCTACCGATGACCTATGTGCGCAAGAAACCCAAAGGCTATGGCCGCAATGCCCGTATCGAGGGCGCGATGACCGAGGGCGAACGTGTGCTGCTGGTTGAGGATTTGACCACCGATGGCGGCTCGAAACTGTCCTTTGTCGATGCGATCCGTGAGACGGGTGCGACCTGCGGCCATACAGCAGTAATCTTCTACTATGGCATTTTCCCTGAAACCGAGAAGACACTGGGCGATCATGGCGTAAAGCTGCACAGCCTTTGCACCTGGTGGGATGTGCTGGCAGAGGCTAAGGTGCAGAAAGCGTTCGACAATGAGACGCTGGACGGGGTCGAGGCCTTCCTCAACGACCCACGTGTATGGCAGGAAACCCACAAAAGCTAACGCAACGGCATCTGTGTGCGCCTTGGAAACAATGATCGCACAATGCGATCCAATCGCACAATATGTTGACGAACAACCTCATCATCCTTCAATATGATGGGGTCTGGAGATATGCACAGCCTATCCCCAAAAACATACAATTTGCCCCGACTCACGGGGCTCGGCTATGGAACATGCCCAAGGGGCATAGAGAGCAGCAATGAACGAGATCAGCAGTATCGAGCAGGCAGCCGCACAGATTCAGAATCCGGAAACAATGCCGCACTCCATCGAGGCCGAGCAGCAGCTTCTGGGTGCGATTCTGACGAACAACGATCTGTATGATCGCGTCGCATCGATTATTGGGGCTGAGCATTTCTTTGATCCGGTTCATGCGCGCATTTATGAGGTCGCCTCGACACGCATCGCCAAGAACGCGTTAGCCTCACCCGTGACGCTAAAATCTTTCATGGCGGAAGATGAGGGTCTGAAAGAACTGGGTGGTCCGGCCTATCTGGTGAAACTGGCTGGCGCTTCAATCAGTGCCTTTGCGGTGCATGACTACGCCCAGATGATCTATGACCTTGCCATCCGACGCGAATTAATCCGCCTGGGCCGGGACATTTCGGACAAGGCAGCGCGGGTCGATGTGGCCAGTGAACCCAAGGAACAAATCGTCGAGGCCGAACAACAGCTCTATCAGTTATCCGAGCAGGGCCAGACCGAACAAGGATTTCAATCCTTCCTTAAGGCGGTCACAGAAGCCGTCAACGTCACCAACGAGGCGTACCAGCGCGGTGGCGGTATGGCGGGGATTTCCACCGGTCTGGCCGATCTCGACAAGCAATTGGGCGGGTTGCACCCATCCGACCTGATTATTTTGGCCGGGCGTCCGTCGATGGGTAAAACCTCATTGGCGACCAACGTCGCGTTCAACGTGGCCAAGGCTTACAAGCGCGGGCAGAAACCCGATGGCAGCGAAGGCGCAGTTGACGGCGGTGTCGTCGGGTTCTTCTCGTTGGAGATGAGCGCCGAGCAACTCGCGGGACGTGTACTGGCCGAAGCCTCAGAGATTTCTTCGCACAAGATCCGCCAAGGCGACATGACAGAATCCGAGTTCCGTCGCTTTGTGGATGCGGCCAAGGAACTAGAAGCCTGCCCGCTGTTCATTGACGACACCCCCGCCCTCCCGATCTCTCAGCTTGCAGCACGTGCGCGGAGGTTAAAGCGTACGCATGGGCTGGATTTGCTGGTCATCGACTATTTGCAGCTTTGCCGAGGCATGTCTGATAACCGGGTCAACGAGATTGCCGAGATTTCGATGGGCATGAAAGCCATCGCCAAGGAACTGAACATCCCGGTCATTGCCCTGTCACAGCTCAGCCGTCAGGTGGAAAACCGAGACGACAAGCGCCCACAACTGTCAGACCTTCGGGAATCGGGATCGATCGAACAGGACGCTGACGTGGTCATGTTTGTATTCCGCGAGGAATACTACAAAGAACGCGAAAAGCCCGGCGATCACGAGTTGGAAAAGATGGAAGAGTGGAAGCAGGCCATGGAACGCCTGCATGGCAAGGCCGAAGTCATCGTCGGCAAGCAACGCCACGGCCCCATCGGCACGGTAGAGCTTTCGTTTGAAGCCCAGTTCACCCGCTTCGGAAATCTGATAAAACCTTGGCAGCAGGAAGGTCAGATCGATGGATATTGACGTTTACCAAATCTCAATGAACTAATCCTGCCATGCGGTATTCTCTTCAACCTTTGCCACGTCGCGTCATACTCGCACGCCACTACGGACATCGGCGCAAACGCTTTGCGGGATAGATCGGGGGCACGCTTCGCCCCTGAAACCGTCCCAACAAAGCGAGAGAGAAATGACAGAATTCACAGAAGTCCCGGTCGTGCGACTGGGTAAACGATCTGACGAGGAAATCGCCGACGATTTCCGCGTTGCCTACGGAACAACCGGCTTTGGATATATTGTTGATCACGGTATCGACCAATCCCTGATTCAAGCTGTTTTCGAAGCCTCCTGGCAATTTCACGCATTGCCATTGGCCGAAAAACAAGCAATCGCGGTCGATACAACCCATCGCGGCTATATTGCCATCAATACGTCGACTGATGTGAACTCCTCCCTCGCTGATGTCACCAAACCAAATCAATCCGCCAGTTTCATGATGATGCGCGAGGACGCATCCGTTGACCCGAATATCTATCTCTCTGGCCCCAATCGCTGGCCAGAATTGCCGCAGTTCCGTGAAACACTTGAGACCTATTTCGAGGTCATGTCCGGATTGGGCCGCCGACTGATGAGGATTGCACTTTTGGCGTGCGGGGCCACTGATTTCTCGATCCTATCGGCCTTTGACGAGCCTACTATCTGGTTGCGCCTTCTGCACTATCCACCGCAGCCCAAGGCCAGTCCGGACGACCTGTTCGGTTCTGCGCCGCATACGGATTTCGGATGTCTGACCTTGCTGGCCCAAGATCAGGTCGGCGGATTGCAGGTTCAGACACCAGCGGGAAACTGGGTCGATGTTCCGACAAACCCGGATGCGTTTGTCGTGAATGTGGGCGACATGTTGCACCGCATGAGCAACGGTCAGCTCATGTCAACACCTCACCGCGTTATCAATCGCTCAGGGCGTGAACGATACAGCGTTCCCTTCTTCTTTGATCCGCATGTGAATACAATCGTTCAACCTCTACCTGGCACTGGTCATCCCAGGTACAACCCCCTGATATTCGGAAATTTCCTGCGTTCTGAGCTAGAAGCAGCTTATGAGGCGCACAAACCAAGCAAAAATTAGATCAATCCCCCCCTTGACGTCGGCCGCACAATGACATGAACAGCTTTTATGAGTACCGCACATCTTACGATTAATCTGCACGCACTGACACATAACTGGCGTGCGCTCGACGCAAAAACCAACGTCGAAACCGGGGCTGTCGTAAAGGCCGACGCCTACGGATTGGGTGCCGAACCCGTCGCTTGGGCTTTGGCCGAAGAAGGGGTGCGCAAGTTTTTTGTCGCTGTCGCCGAAGAAGGTGCGGTCGTACGTGAGGCGGTTGGCCCCGGCCCACTTGTCGCGGTCTTTTCAGGCCATATGGAGGGCGACGCTGATCTGTTGCGCAATCATGCTCTGACACCTCTGCTCAACTCCCCCGAACAGTTCAAACGCCATCGAGAGGCCCTGCCCGACCACCGCTTCGGCATTCAACTTGACAGTGGAATGAACCGTCTGGGACTTGAGCCTGCTGATTGGGCAGAACTGCGCCATGAGGCCCTTGCGCTGAATCCGCTAGTGGTTATGTCTCATCTGGCTTGCGGGGATGAACCGGAACATCCGATGAATCAGCAGCAGTTGCGGACTTTCAAACAAATGACTGATGGGGTGGATGCACCGCGTTCGCTTGCAGCCACCGGTGGCACATTGATGGGACCCGAATTTCACTTTGAATTCTGTCGTCCGGGGATCGGCTTGTATGGCGGGCTGCCCTTTGCCGGGGCCAAACCGGTTGTGACCGTCGATCTGCCCATCATCCAAGTGCGCGATGTCTCCGTCGGCGAAACCGTAGGCTACGGAAACAGTTGGACCGCGCGCCGGCCGTCCAAGATCGCAACCGTGGCGGCAGGTTATGCCGATGGGCTGCATCGTGCCATTGGCGGCGGCATTGACGCATTCGCTGGTGATCAGCCCTGCCCGGTGGTAGGACGTATCTCGATGGACCTGATCACCGTGGATGTTACCGACTTGCCATACACTCCTGAACGCCTGCGTATCCTGAACGGGCACCAAACCGTCGATGATCTGGCCGAAGCCGCCGGAACCATCGGTTATGAGATACTGACTTCACTCGGCAGCCGCTATTCCCGAGGCTACGTGGAATGAGCCCCATCTCATTGCTGGGTGAGCTGGGACGCGCCATACTGAACATGCTGGCCGCGTTTGGCCGCGTCGCGCTGTTCGCGCTCGACGCGGTTTCGCATATTTTCCGACCACCGTTTTATCCACGCGAGTTCGGCATCGCCTTGCTGAATATCGGCTGGCTGTCCCTACCCGTGGTCGGTCTGACCGCCATCTTCACTGGCGGCGCACTCGCGCTGCAGATCTACGCCGGTGGCGCGCGTTTCAATGCCGAAGCTGTGGTGCCCCAGATCGTCGCCATCGGCATGGTGCGCGAACTTGGCCCGGTTCTGGTCGGCCTGATGATCGCGGCCCGCGTGACGTCTTCGATCGCCGCCGAGATTGCGACGATGAAAGTGACCGAGCAGATTGATGCTTTGGTCACGCTCTCCACCCACCCGATGAAATACCTCACCGCCCCGCGCGTGCTGGCCGCCCTGATCACGGTTCCAGCGCTGGTCGGGGTCGGAGATATCATCGGCATTGCAGGCGGTTACACTGTCGCCACGCAAAATCTGGGCTTCAACCCGGCGGCCTATCTGAAAAACACTGTCGATTTCCTTGAACTACGCGACATTGTCTCGTCGCTGGTCAAAGGCGCGGCCTTCGGCGTGATCGCCGCCATCATGGGCTGCTACTACGGCATGTCCTCGGGCCGCGGCGCGCAGGGCGTGGGCCGCGCCACCAAAGGCTCGGTCGAGGCCGCCGCCGTCCTTATCCTCGCCGCCAATTTTGTCCTCACAGGGGTGTTCTTCTCGCTATGATCCGGATGGAGAACGTACATAAAGCCTTTGACGACAACCACGTCTTACAAGGCATGAACCTTGAGATTCCCAAGGCTACCTCAATGGTTATCATCGGTGGTTCGGGCACCGGTAAATCCGTGGCGCTGAAATGCATCCTTGGCCTGATAAAGCCTGACAGCGGCATGATCTATGTCGACGGCAAAGACGCCACCAAAGGCGACCGCGACGCGTTTCTGGCCCGTTTCGGGATGCTGTTCCAGGGGGCCGCGTTGTTTGACTCGCTGCCCGTCTGGCAAAATGTCGCCTTCCGCCTACTGCGCGGATCGCTGAAACGCCCGGCCGAGGAAGCGCGCGAGATCGCCATCGAGAAACTGCGCCGCGTCGGCCTGAAAGCCAACGTCGCCGACCGGCTGCCTGCCGAGCTGTCGGGCGGCATGCAAAAACGCGTCGGTCTTGCCCGCGCCATCGCCGCCGAACCCGAGATTATTTTCTTCGACGAGCCCACCACCGGGTTGGATCCGATCATGTCCGGCGTCATCAACGACCTGATCCGCGAAATCGTCACCGAGATGGGCGCCACCGCGATGACCATCACCCACGACATGAGCTCGGTTCGCGCGATTGCCGACAACGTCGCCATGCTGCACGGAGGCGTGATCCAATGGACCGGACCGGTCGGCCAGATGGACGCTTCGGGTGATCCCTATGTGGAGCAGTTTATCAGCGGGAGCGCTGAGGGGCCGATTGAGGCGGTTCGATGAAGGCTTCACTGCACAGGGTATTGTGACGTCGAGGTAAGTTGCAAAGATGCTTATCTTAATTGCAATACTATTGTTTTTGCCAACTACAGCCGCATGGATCTCTGTCTCACTTGGTCACAAAATCAAAGAGACCACCGGTCATAAGGAAGTCGGTCAGATTTTGATCTGGGCACCCATTCTTTGCTGCGCTTGGATAACACTTTCAATAATTGTGCTCTTTAACATCTCTAGCTTCCCTGAAAGCGTTAAGTTGCCGATGTTAAAAGGAGAATGGCTGGAAGTTGTAGTGAATGCACCGGTCATCCTTAGCGCCGTTGCAACAATTGGTGCAGCTATATTCGCAATAACCAAACGGCTCTACTCCGTTCATGCCGCTATGACCGTTATTTTTTGTATTCCGGTTATACGGATGTTTTTTAGGTATTCTTCAGAGTTTTTTGGATGATTCATTCTTCAGCTATCTTGTTTGCGTTTGTTGGGCAGCAAGCCGAAATTCCGCTTGGAATTCTGACATCTTTGACCAATCTAAGCATATGCTCCGCTTCGCCACTCTATCCCTCCTGATCCTCTACCCCATCGCGTGGTTCGCCCCGCTGATGCGTGCAGGCCTGCTCCCGATCTTCGGACTCAGCGAAATAAGCGTCATCACCGGGCTCCAGTCCTTGTGGAAATCCGACATCTTCCTCGCGCTGATCGTCACAATCTTCGCCCTCTTCGCGCCCTACATCAAAACCATCGGCACTGCGCTTGTCCAATGGGATATGTTGGACCCACGGGTCCAACCCGCGCTCAACATCCTGGGCAAATTGGCGATGGCCGATATCTTCCTCATCGCGCTCTACATCACGTTGGCCAAAGGCATCTCATACGCGACCATCGAAACAGCCTGGGGTCTCTACCTGTTCACCGGCTGCATTCTCGCTTCGCTTGCCTTGGGCCACATTACAGAGATGACATCCGGATCACGAAAACCTCAGACCTAATTGATTGAAAACAGATTTCTGAGTATCATCTTTATATTTCGAGCAGTAAATTTTGTAGTTTTCGGGTCCGTAGCGGATCACTTTACGTCTGTTTAACCTTCCGCTTCGGCCCGGTTTTTGTACCGGTTGAAGAAGGAGAACGACGATCATGGCCGCCCTCCACACAATAACATTACAATTTCAGAATGCATTATTAAGACTAACCTTTTTCCTGATCTGCGCCGCAGCATTATTCGCGGTGACCACCACCATTTTATCCGCGTTTGGCATCCTCCCCTGGCTCTCGTTGCAGGCCGGTCTCAGCACCGGTGCAACGATTGAAGCAGGTCTATATGTTCAGGCCGGATTGACCGCCCTGATCCTGATGCTGGTCTTCTATCTGCCATCAAACGCGCGCATGATGGCGCTTGAAAACACCCATCGTAAGTTCACGATGAACATGCAGGACGTGGCCAAGGCCTATCAGGTCGCCCATGCCGCCGACCGCAGCGGCGCCTTTGCACTGTCTTCTGAATTCGACGCTGTGAAAGAGCGTATGGCCTTTCTGCGCGATCACCCCGATCTGCAATCGCTTGAACCGCAGGTTTTGGAACTGGCCGCTCAGATGAGCCAGATCAGCCAGGAGCTTGCAGATACCTATTCCGAGGCAAAGGTCTTGCGCGCCCGAACCTTCCTGCAGCAAAGGCAGGAAGAGATCGAGCAGTTTCAGCATCGCATAGAAGAGGCCCAGATTATCCAACACGAACTGCGCCAATGGACCCGAGATATCGAGATCGAAGAATCCATCGCCAAATCCCAACTGGCGCGGCTAAGGGACGAGTTGTTCGACCTGCTGCCCGAACTCTCGGTACAACTGCAATCGCCTAACGACGATAAATCCCCCGCCAGCGTGGTTGCCATGACCCCGCCGCGGGCTGCGGAATAGGCGCGATCAGCGCCTGTCGCGAACGATGGTCCGCAGGGCCTGAGGACGCGCCACGCTATCGGCGGTGAGGAAAGCCCGCGAGGGCTTGAAGAACCGTCCTTCCTCGGGCACGAAGGGCGACATGGCAAAGACACAATCCTTCACCTGCTCCGCCTGCGGTGCCTCACATACAAGATGGTCCGGACGCTGCGACGCATGCGGCGAATGGAACACTATCATTCAGGAAGCGCCCCTCTCCGCTGGACCGGCCAAGAAATCGCTGGGCGGCAAGCGTGGCCAGTCGATCACGCTCTCCGATCTTTCAACCGAGGAGACACCCCCGCCCCGCACCTTGTGTGGAGTTGAAGAACTCGATCGTGTCCTCGGTGGCGGCCTCGTCCCCGCCTCGGCCCTATTGGTGGGGGGCGATCCCGGCATAGGCAAATCAACCCTGCTGCTGCAGGCTGCCGCGCGCTTCGCGCGCAACGGTATCAAAACAATCTATGTCTCAGGTGAAGAGGCCAGCGCGCAGGTCAGGATGCGTGCACGTCGGTTGGGTTTGGAAGAATCTCCCGTTCAACTGGCAGCCGAAACCAATTTGCGGGATATCCTCACTACGCTAGAGGCCGAAAAACCCGGCCTCGCCATCATCGACTCGATCCAGACCATGTGGGCAGACAATGTAGACAGCGCACCAGGCTCAGTTTCGCAGGTTCGTGCCGCCGCGCATGAACTGACCACTTTTGCCAAACGCCACGGCGTTTCGATCATCATGGTCGGCCATGTCACCAAAGAAGGCCAGATCGCAGGTCCGCGTGTGGTCGAACATATGGTCGACACAGTGCTCTATTTCGAAGGCGAACGCGGCCATCAATTTCGTATTCTGCGCGCGGTAAAGAACCGCTTTGGCCCTGCAGATGAGATTGGCGTTTTTGAGATGACCGGCAAGGGCTTGGCGCAGGTCACCAACCCCTCGGCCCTCTTCCTTTCCGAACGCGGTACACCGAGCCCCGGGTCAGCGGTCTTCGCAGGCATCGAAGGTACCCGCCCCGTGCTGGTCGAGTTGCAGGCGCTGGTTGCTCCATCACCTCATTCGCAGCCTCGCCGTACCGTTGTGGGCTGGGATAGCGGACGTCTTGCGATGATCCTTGCGGTGCTCGAGGCCCGCTGCGGCATCCCCTTTGCTGGGCTTGATGTCTATCTAAACGTCGCTGGAGGACTAAAAGTCAGCGAACCTGCCGCAGACCTCGCAGTGGCAGCTGCGCTGCTAAGTGCCCGTGAAGATACTGCCCTACCTGCCGATACAGTCGTTTTCGGAGAAATCTCGCTATCTGGGGCACTTAGACCGGCCCCTCAGACAGAAAACAGGTTGAAAGAAGCGCAAAAACTTGGTTTCACAGCGGCAATTGCTCCGGCAGGTGGCAAAACTGGCACTGTGGCAGGTCTGACACTCACCCGACCCTCTGATTTGGTGGGGTTTGTTGGCGAAACGTTCGGAGCAGGTTAAAGTCGCGCCTTGAGAGGCAGAAAACGAACAGGCGAGGGCCATGGAAGGTTTTACAATAATTGACGGGGTTGTGGCCCTGATCATCGTGCTGTCGGGCTTGTTGGCCTATTCGCGTGGTTTCATGCGCGAGGTTCTCGCCATCGCTGGCTGGGTTGCCGCTGCCGTCCTGGCCTTCATCTTCGCGCCGCAGGCCGTGCCACTGGTCAAAGAAGTGCCCGTCGTCGGAGAATTCCTGCGCGACAGTTGTGAGCTTTCGGTTATCACCGGCTTTGCCGCCGTTTTTGCTGTTGCCTTGATCGTCGTCAGTATCTTTACACCACTGTTCTCTTCTCTGGTGCAGCGTTCCGCGATCGGTGGTCTGGATCAGGCACTTGGGTTCTTCTTCGGCATCGCACGCGGCATCCTGCTGGTTGCGATTGCCTTTTTTGTCTACGACACCGTAATGACCGGCCAGTCTTACACGATGGTCGACGAAAGCCGCTCGGCAAAAGTCTTTGAACAGTTCAGCGGCAAGATCGAAGAACAAAACCCCGAAGCCGCGCTGGGCTGGGTCACCGCTCAGTACGAGGAGCTGGTCGCAAGCTGCACTGCAGATAATTCAACGGACGCATCCGACGGCTGATCACGCCATTTAGGCCTGTAATAAGGAATGAGGTGATCAATCCACCCCGTTCCGGCTCTTGTCGAAGACCATGTTTGCTGGTCTACGACAAGTGCGCAGTGTAGCTGTGAGCTCAATTGGACCAGTGTAGCGGTTGGTATTAGCGACTGCTGCACGTAATAAAGCGGATTTTTGAACGTTGAAGAAATAAGCCAAACAGTTCAAAGCTAACAGTTTGCGTTTTGGTTGCGATTGTTTTGCCCTTCATTCGAAGGAAGAAACGGGTGATTAGTGAATTTCAACTGCCCCGTAGTTTTTCAACAAGTGCTACCTTTCAAGAAGTTCACGAATATTGGCATCTAGCTGCGTCATGAAGCCCTTGTCACTTCCTGGGTTCGCAGCGCAATGGCCCCAGGGCGAATGATGCGGGCGGAAGATGGCGTTGGGCATGAAGCTGGCTTCAATTTCATTGTCTTCTGGTGGAAAGTATAAATCCTGCGTGCAAGGCATCAGGATGGCACGAGCTTTAATGGCACCCAGTGCTAGTTTGTAATCCCCATTGTACAGCGGTCCGGCAGAGATATCGCCTGCCTGCCAGGTTGCAAGCTTTGCCAACAGGTCGTTGGCATCCCAGCCCTGCACATGATCACGCTCCCAATCCTGCAATAACTCCTCGATAGTTTCGAAACCCATCTGCCGATAAAGACCCTCGCGATAAAAGGTCTGAGAGAAAGCCCAGCCTGCGTAAACTCGACCAAAGGCCTTCAGCCCTGCTTCGGGTGGGCTAGCATAGTTGCCACCATTCCATTTTTGATCCGCACAAAGGGCCGCCTTAACCCCTTCGAGGAAGACGAAATTGTGTGGTGAGGTTTTGGCTGAGGCGCAGAATGGCAGGATCGCCTGAACCATGTCCGGGTATTGCGCTGCCCACTGATAGGACTGACAGCCCGCCATAGACCAACCCGCGACAAGGGCGATTTTTTCGATCCCCAGATGTTCGTGGACCAACCGGTGCTGGGCAGCAATGTTGTCCCACATTTGTACCAGCGGAAACCGCGGCCCGTCCTGCGGCGCAGGCGTATTCGATGGTGATGACGAACGACCATTGCCAAACAGGTTGGGGCTGACGATGAAATGCCGCGCCGGATCAATCGCGCGACCCGGACCAAAGAAGCCTTCGTTGCGGGTATTTGTGCCGGTATAAAATGTCGGCAGAACGATGACATTGTCACCTGCCGCAGACAATGTGCCGTAGGTCTGATAGGCGAGCTTGGCATCATTGAGCATCTCACCCGACAAGAGCGGAAGGTCACCCAACTCGTAGATCTGATAATCCGCCATTGTCTAGCCCTTCCCGCTTTTAGTAGAGCCGAAGGTATTCCTGCACTTCCCAATCGGTAACCGATTGGTGGTATCGCTCCCACTCATCATTCTTGTATTCTAGGTAGGACTGACGCATCACGGGGCCCATCACATGTTCTGCCATGGTGTCGCCCCGTAAAGCCTCGATCGCATTGAACAGAGTGCGAGGCAATCGACGGATCCCCAACTCGGCAAGTTCAGCTTCGGTTTTTGAGTAGAGATCAAAATCCGTTGGTTTGCCCGGGTCGATCTTGTGCTTGATCCCCTTAACACTGCAACTCAGATGCATCGCCATTGCCAGATAGACATTCATGGTCATATCGCAGGCGCGGTTTTCAATGCAATGGCGGCTCTGTGGTAGACGGAATTGGGCCGAGCGATTGTTGAAACCATAGGTGATATTGGTCGGAGCCCAAGTGACAGTGCCACCCTCAAACCCACCGACACGAGGCACCAATCCGTTATAGGAATTCACCGTCGGACAGGTGATCGCCGTGATCGCTTCGGCGTGCTGCATCAATCCGCCAACGGCCCAGCGGCTTTCGTCGCTCCATTCCCCGTCGGGGGTTTCAAAGATGTTTTCACCGGGGCGGCTTTCATGTTGCATCGACATGTTGATATGCGCACCCGATCGCCAGTCGCCAACTGTTGGTTTTGGCATAAAGGTCACGAACATCCCATGCTTTTTTGCCACCTCTTTCAAGGTGATCCGCAGAAACGCCAGACGGTCGGACATCTCCAGCATGTTGGTATAATGAAAATCCAGTTCGAATTGTGAATACGCACCCTCGGCGACTACGTCATGCAGATTCCAACCCAGTCCTTCGATGATGTCGATCATGTCTTTCAAAAATGCCATCGAGTCGATCGAGTATTCAACGTCATAGCCAAAGGCCTGACGGCGTGGGCGGACGCCGATAGCAGGGTCGTCGTCAAAGGCCTTCACTGGTTGGCCGGCATCGTCATATTTCATCACGATGAACTCGGGTTCAACACCGGCATAGCCTGTGTATCCTTCCAGTGCAGCTTCGTGCATGGCGCGTTTCAGGGCCTGACGCGGGCAGACATTGTAAGGTGCGTCTTCCCAATACAGATCAGAGAAGATGATTGCCAACGATGTGTCCCACGGACAAACGTAGACGGCGTCAAGATCCGGCACCACCACCTGATCGCTGTCAGCGGGGCTGAGTTCGGGCACGTAAGAAATCGAATGCACTGCAAATTGCGGTCCTTTTCCAAGGCAAAGCGGTTCAAAATCGCTCATCGGGACGGGCTTGGTTTTTGGAATGCCGTGCAGGTCGATCCAGGCAGCCATCACATATTTGACGCCGGCCTCTTCCAAACGTTGTTGAACTTCTGGGATACGCGTGCGGTTCCGCTCTACTGCGTCGTGAAATGTCTCGTAGTAAATACGGGCGTTGGCATTGTCCTTGGGCATTCGGCGTCCTCCCATCGAATAGCAATTGGATTTGCTTCACCGAGGTGACACCTCGGTGTTGGTTCAGGTTTCGTTTGCTCGGTCACACGGCGGAAAAATGTTCAGCCGGGAACAAAATCGTCAGGGTCGATGCCGGGAACTTGTGTGATCCCCGCCAGTTGTTTCCAGTTGTGTGGGTAGGCGGCATAGAAGATCACGCATTTGCCGTCCGCCTCGTAGGAAATGTGATTGTCCTTGGGGACAAACAGCACGTCACCACGATTGCAGACATAGCTTTTGCCGTCACAGACCAATCGGAACGTCCCCTCGAGGCAATAAATGATCTCGTCGCAGGTCAGATCCCACGGCACCTTGATGTTGTTCAGAACGTTGATGCCACCGCACATCGACTTGCTGAACTCGCTGGTCACCATCGGTTTAATGTACGTATCGCTGTCGCCCATCGTGTCGTAGCGTTTCTGAACCAGGTCGAATTTGAAAAGTTGAGGTGTATCACCCATTGGGTCAGCCTTCCTGCGCCAAGTGTTTCAGTATGGATTCGTTCAATTCGACCTTGTAACCATCAGGATCCTCGCAGAAGGCGATGACCCTTGTACCGTTTTTCATTGGCCCCGGCGGGCGGGTGATGTTTACACCGGCTGCTGCCAGTTGCTCGCAGGCGGCGTAAACGTCTGGAGTTTCAATGCAGATATGGCCCCAACCGTCGCCCTTGTCATAAGGCGTGTCCTGATCCCAATTGGCGGTCAGCTCCAGCGTGGGAAACTCGGCCTCGGGGCCATAACCGATAAACGTGTTGGTGAATTTCCCTTCGGGATAATCCGTGCGCCGCAACACCTCCATGCCCAAGATTCCACAATAGAAATCCAGCGACTTCTCCATGTCTGTGACCCGCATCATCGTATGGGCCAGACGAAACCCTTTGGATATGGAGTTGCTCATTGATCTTGTTCCTTCTTACTTAGGCGCCGGCCACGTCACGCTCGATCAAATCCTGAAAGGCGCGCACGCTATCTTCCCAGGCAGGCGACAACAGGCCCCCATCTTCGGCGACCGGGGATTTGCGGCCCTCAAACATGCGTTCAACCATCTCGTGATCTTCCTTGTGGACGTCCCACCAGAGGTTTCTGAGGGCCTCTATTTCCTCAGCGCTCAACTTTTGGCCTTCAGTGGTGTAAAGCGCTCGGTACTGGCGCATCTTTCCGGGACCGATGGGCACGTTAAGATAGACGCCCAGCTGATCCGGGAAATAGCGGCCCAGGATAAAGTTGGGATACAGCGTCAGATAGCGCGAGCTCACACCCAAGCTGCCAGATGTGCCTAATTCTTCCTCAAGGTCCACTGCGCTACCGATGCAGGTGCCATCAATGATAGTATAGTGATCCTCCAACGGCTGATCCGTCGTCGAGGAATGTACAAACTGGACGTGGTAAGGCTCGATAAAGTTCTCCATTATCAGCTTCCAGTTGGTGTCGATCTCACCAAATTCGAGCAGGCCAATGGGTTCCAATTTGCTGTAATCCATCCCCGACAACTGGTCGATCAATGGCGCGGCATAGTCTTCGAATTCAGGCGCGTTCCCATCTAGATTAACGAATATCCAGTCATGCCAGACATGAGTGCGTACGGGTTTCAGCCGATGCTCTTTGATGTCGAAACCGTCAAACTCTTGCTTGCCGGTGCCTGCAAAATGTGGAGCTGCCCGCAGGCGACCATCCAGATCATAGGCCCAGGCATGATAAGGGCAGCGGATCAGTTTGCCGACATTCTTAGGCCTATCAACCAGCGTCATGCAGCGGTGCAGGCAAACATTGTGAAACACCTGAATGTCGCCTCCACGACCACGCACCGCCAGCAGCGGCAAGCCGGCACAGGTGATAGGTTGTGCATCGCCTGGGTTGCTCATCTGATGGGCAAATCCGACAAACACCCAGTTCTTGGCTAAAACCGTCTGGCATTCCCGTTGCCAGAACTCCTCGCTGCGATATGCGTCGGCGGTCAGACCGTGCTGAGGCCCGCAAGAAGCCTGTGCTTTTCGCTCGGCAATTGTCATTTATCCTCCCTTCGACACTGACACCAGCGTCCGCCGATCCAACGGCAGGCGCATGGATTCACCGTTTCTCGCGGATGGCCTGTTTTCAGGCTCTGTCCCACCGCGACGGGCTTAGGTTTTCACTCTACGAATATCGCATTAATTTGGGCCATTCCCCTTCGATATTCGCTTATGCATTGGATTATCGAGCAAGAATCGGAGGTGATCTGGTCAAAAAGCGGCATTTCGATACGAATTTCGAATATTTTAGTTACTCTGGCTGTTAGATCCACAAATCCAGCATTAAATAATAGAAATTTCGGCAATCTGGCCTTCAGAAACTGTGGCGAGAAGATCAAAGCATGTCGTTTTCCGCACTTCCCTCCAGAGGATTCCTAGGAGTTAATTGCGGATTTCGATGCGCTCTCTTAACCTTGGCTGCGAATACAGCAATCGAGCATCAGGCCTATGTCAGTCAAAAAGCAACCGAACGCGCGTGCCGCCCAGAGCATTCGATCCCCCAAGGATGATTTAAACCAGCAGATCATCCGGCTTTTACAGCAGGATGGTCGGATGGCCTTTTCTGAAATTGCACAGCAACTCGATGTGTCGGAAGGAACCATTCGCAACAGGGTGAGCGGACTGCGAGACAACAACATGCTGCGGATTGTTGCCATGTCGGATCCTGTGGCAACGGAATACACGACTGACGCAATGATTGGCTTGAACGTGGCGACCGGCGTGACCCCAAGACAGGTGGCCGAGCGACTTGAAAGAAACCCACGTGTTGTTTTCATCCTGTGGGTCGCAGGCCGTTATGATCTGATTATCGAGCTGGTGAGCGACGATAGCGACGCACTAAAAGATTTTCTGGAACATGAAATCCACGGAAGTAACGATATTGCCAAGGCCGACGTCATGCCGGGGCTGAAGAATTTCAAGAACCAGTTCCTCCTAAAGCAGGGTGCAAAGGAGTGATTAGGAAGAAGTCGACCGCTAAAAGTGATAGCGCGAGAGGACTTCAACAAAATTCTTTTGCTAGATACTCAGCGCCGATCATGGTGCCGGCCCCGACAATAGCCGGTATTTTGAATGCCGAAGCCAGCAGCAAGCGACTGTTTCGCGTTGGCGATTGGTCATCGAGCTCAAGCAAGCGAACGGCCGGTAATTCTCACAATGCGGATATCAATTGCTGAACTTGGATCACCAGATATCCCAAAGATCATCCCAGCCTTGAGTTTGGACTCATTTGTAAGAAAAACCTGTCGGAAACGGAAAAACAGTGCGCCTTACAACATTCTCAGCATTATAATTCGGCGCTCGCATATTCTGTATCAGATTCATCCAAAATCAAATGAACCCTTCACCGCCGCAGATATTGCAGCGAATGGCCTTTAATCCAAAGCACCCGTCGCAGCGGCTTGAGATTGGTTTGCCATACTGGTCACGGCTTTTGACGACCGTTCCAGATCCTTTGCAGATCTCACAGGGTGCACGGCCTGATCCTCGGCATCGGTGACACCGACGCTTGACGGGCTTTTCCTTGGGATTGTTTTGCTTGTGCTGCCACATGGCTATTTTCCATCCCAAACTATCGGGCATCTGGAGCAGACACCTGACCTAAAGCACAGCACAGGTCGCCTCATTTGTCATCTTAAACCCGCGAGCGGCGCATTTCAGGCCTGCGGCAAATCGCGAATGTGATCCTTTGGTGACACGCGCGGCAATAGGCAGTATGTCGGAGCCGAAGCGACATGGAATCGGAGCTGCCGATCTTGCTGTATTTGTTCTATTCTGCATTGGCCGCTTTGGCGCTTGTGCATGCATGCCATACATTCCGGCTGCAACAACCCAATCAGATACGCAGTAGCAGTCGATCCGACCTGAACACCAGCCAGATCAAGTCATAGAAATTGGAGCCCGTGTATGTGTGGGATTTTGGGGATCGCAAGCCGGACACATGATGTCTTTGCGGAAATCTATGACGGGTTGCTGATGCTGCAGCACCGGGGTCAGGACGCCTCGGGGATCGTCACCTACAACGGCGAATTCTTCCGCGAGAAAAAAGCCAATGGTCTGGTCAAGGACGTCTTCAACGCCAGCGATGCGGAAACCCTACTGGGCAAGATCGGCATGGGTCACGTCCGCTATCCCACTGCAGGATCGCTAAGCGCCACCGAGGCCCAGCCTTTCTTTGTGAACGCGCCCTACGGAATTTACCTTGTCCACAACGGCAATATCACCAACACCGAAGAACAGCGCGAAAAAGTGACTGCGAAATACAGCCGTCACCTGCGCACCACCTCGGATTCCGAAGTGTTGCTAAACGTGTTGGCCGACAAGGTAGCGGACGCCATCAAAGTCAATGGCAATGCCGACCCGATCCGCAACTTGTTTGCAGGTGTAAAGATGACCATGGAGCGGGTACAGGGTGCTTATTCTGTGATCTGTCTGGTCGCCGGTGTTGGTATGCTCGCCTTCCGCGATCCGTATGGTATCCGGCCCCTGTCGGTCGCCAAGCGAGAAGCGCCCGGTGACGGTAATGATTTCGCCTTTGCCTCGGAAGACGTAGCGTTTGGTATCAATGGTTTCGACAAATTGCGCGATCTGCGACCAGGTGAGGCGATCCTGATCGATCTCGACGGGAATATGCATGAGTTCCAGGCTGTCGAAGGCAAGCTGACGCCCTGCATTTTCGAGTATGTCTATCTTGCACGTCCAGATTCGCTGCTGGATGGCGTGTCGGTTTACAAAACCCAGATGCGCATGGGCCAAACACTCGCCAAGCAGATTCAGGATTCGGGGCTAGAGATCGACCGGATCATCCCTGTGCCAGATAGCGCCCGCCCCGTCGCACTTGAAGCCGCCAAGATTACCGGCATTCCCTATCGTGAGGGGCTGGTAAAGAACCGCTATGTAGGCCGAACCTTTATCATGCCAGGTCAGGCCGAGCGCCAAAAATCCGTGCGCCGTAAGCTGAACGCCGTGCCGTTGGAATTCGACGGACATAATGTGCTGCTGATCGATGACTCGATCGTGCGCGGCAATACGATCAAGAAGATCGTCCAGATGTGCCGCGAGGCTGGAGCAAAGAAGGTGTACATCGCCAGCGCTTCTCCACCCGTAAAATACCCCAATGTCTACGGAATCGACATGCCCACCAAGGCCGAACTGGTTGCCAATGGTAAAGAGATCGAAGAAATCCGTGAAGAGCTGGGTGCGGACGCGCTGTTCTACCAGAATCTAGACGATCTGATCTGGGCCGCCAAGGAAGGCAATCCCGAGATCGAATCCTTTGACTGTTCGTGCTTTGATGGAAACTACATCACCGGGGTAGATGAGGACTATCTGGACAGTCTTGAAAACAGCAGCCGAGTCAGCAAGAAACGCGAGGATATGCAGGTCGTTGGCGGTTCGTGGAACGCGGCCAAACTGGCGTCGGGCTGATCAGGCGAATCAAATGATAGCGACAGGCCATTTCCCTGAGGTGGGGAGGCACTCATAGGTCAGAATCCGCCGACAACTCTCTGTTGAACGAGATGCGTTTGCAAAGGGTTGGGCGACCTGGGTTAGCGACCTATTGGAAATGGGATTGCAACCCTTTTGGTTCGAACGGCCGCATGATACCCGATCGCCGAAAACCACTCACAATGCAGGGCCCGGGTACACGATCCGGCCACAGATCATGGCAAATTCAACGGTCAAAAGCGCCGCAACGCAAGCGGGTGCGCTAAAGAAAAACTCGGTCTCTGTGCTGGGCATTTTTGGCCCTAAGTCCGAGTTGCGCGCTCTGGTTCGTCTGTCCTCGGGGCGGGTAAAGAAAGTAAAGCCAGGCAGCCGTGTCGCCTCGGGTAAGGTGATCGCCATTGATGAGGAAGGTGTCGTGCTGCGACAAAGCGGCCAGAACCGCAGGATCGACATACCTGGCAGTTGATCCAGACTTGACGCCTTGTGCGCACGGGTTCAAACCCCACTTATGACCGATCAGACCAAAATCGCCCTGATTACCGGGGCCTCACGCGGGCTGGGCGCGGCACTGGCCGAAGCCCTTTCCCCCGAGTATCACATCGTTGCCGTCGCCCGCACCCAAGGCGGGCTGGAAGAGCTGGACGATCGCATTCAGGCCAAGGGTGGCTCGGCCACGTTGGCCCCAATGGACATCACCGATCCCAATGCAATGGCGACACTTTGCCGTGGCATTCACGACCGCTGGGGTAAGGTTGACCTGTGGCTGCATACAGCTGTCCATACCTCGGCCCTGACACCAGCAAACTTTGTTGACCCCAAGGAATGGACCAAAGCGGTCAGCACTAACGCGACAGCCACCTCGGTTCTGATTCCTTATGTGTCGCCCCTGTTAGGCGATGCAGGTCAGGCGGTGTTCTTTGATGATCCCAAGGCAGGTGAAAAGTTCTATGGCATCTACGGTGCCACCAAAGCCGCGCAAATGGCTTTGGCCCGTAGTTGGGCAGCTGAGACAGCTCGCATAGGTCCACGGGTTACGATCCTTGAACCCGCGCCGATGCCTACAGCGGTGCGTGCACGATTCCATCCCGGTGAAGACCGCGAGGTGCTGACCAGCCCCGCGGATGAGGCGGCGCGGATTGTAGCCGGGCTTTGATTGGCCCTGACGGGCCATGCCTCCGGCAGGGATATCTGTGGCCAGAGGAAGCAGGCGGTTTACGCGATATGGACACCGTTGCGCCCGGCGAGATCGACAAAGAACTGCCAGGCCACGCGGCCCGAGCGTGCGCCGCGGGTGGCTTGCCATTCGATGGCCTCGGCGCGCAGGATTTCCTTGTCGATCGTGACGCCATGGGCGGCACAGTAGCGGTCGATCATGGCGAGATATTCATCCTGATCGCAGGGGTGAAAGCCTAACCACAGGCCGAAACGGTCCGACAAAGATACCTTTTCTTCAACAGCCTCAGACGGATTAATAGCGCTGGAGCGTTCGTTTTCGATCATGTCGCGCGGCATCAAGTGGCGGCGGTTGGAAGTGGCGTAAAACACGACATTCTCCGGGCGGCCTTCAATGCCGCCATCCAGTACAGCCTTAAGCGATTTGTAATGTTGGTCATCGTGGCTGAACGAAAGGTCATCGCAGAACAGAATGAACCGGTGCGGCGCTAATCTCAGGTGGTTCAGCAGACGCGCGACTGAGGACATGTCTTCCCGCTGCAGTTCGACGAGTTTCAAGTCCGGGTGTTCTGCTTGCAAAGTGCCGTGCACTGCCTTGACGAGGCTGGATTTTCCCATACCTCGCGCACCCCAGAGCAGCGCGTTGTTGGCCTTGTAACCAGCCGCGAACCGTCGGGTGTTGTCCAGCAGCGTATCGCGGGAGCGATTGATGCCGACCAACAGATCCAGATCGACGCGGTTAACCTCCGAGACGGGCACCAGCCGGTCCGGATCCACATGCCAGACAAATGCAGGGGCCGTGTTGAAATCGGGTGCGTCCAGCGGCGCGGGCGCCATGCGTTCCAACGCGTCGGCGATACGGTTCAGGGCTTGATCGTCCATCGGCTCCTCCGGGTATTCCGGCGGAGTTGAACCATGTTCCGAACTACACAACAAGGCCCGCGCATAAAAAAGGCGCGCCGAATGTGGACGCGCCTTTTGAAATCAAGATACAGGCTACTTTGTCTCGTCGTAATCCTGCATCATTTCCGCATCCGCCTCGGCCTCTTCATCGTCATAGTAGCCGTCGGCGCGCAGTTGTTCTTCGCGCTTTTTCTCGACGCGGGCGACAAGGAAGATTGACACTTCGTATAGTCCATAGACCACAGTGAACAGGATCAGCTGCGTGATCACATCTGGTGGTGTCACCAAAGCAGCCAGAACCAGAATACCGACCATCGCGTATTTGCGAACGGCACCCAGACCCTCGGCCGAGACCAGCCCAGCCTTGCCCATCAGAGTCAGCAGAACCGGCAACTGGAAGCACAGGCCAAAGGCAAGAATGAACTTTAGCGTAATATCCAGAGATTCATTAACTTTCCCGAAGAAGGTGATTTTCACACCTTCTGTTGTTTCGGGGACAACAATGATCTCTTCCGGGACATCATCGGCCGCCGGGGCCAGCAGGTTTGCAAAGATCGAACTGACATCTGCAAACCCAAGGAAAAACTGCATCGCCAACGGTGTCACAACAAACTGCGCAAAAGCCGCCCCCAACAGGAACATAAACGGTGATGCGATCAGAAACGGCAGGAAAGCTCCCTTCTCGGACTTGTAAAGCCCCGGAGCTACAAACCGCCACAACTGATATGAGATCACGGGGAATGCCAGTGCAAACCCGAAGACCATCGATATCCGAAACAGTGTGAACAGGTATTCCTGTGGAGAGGTGTATTGCAGTGTTGGTGACGGATCACCAAGCTCACGCAGGGTCGCCTCGATCGGACGCACTAAAAACTGCAGGATCGGTTCAGCCACTATGAAGGCAAGAACAATCCCCACGATAAAGGCAAGCACCGACCGGATCAGCCGGGTGCGAAGCTCGGCTAGATGCTCGATCAGAGGCGCCGAGCTGTCCTCGATCTCGTCGGTTTTAGTCATGACTTGCTTTCAGTTTTCAACGCGGCTTCGGCCTCTTCCGCCTTTGCAAGCGCATCTGCGGCTTCCTTAGCCTTGCGTTCAGCGGCCGCACGGGCCGTGGAGGCTTGGATCTTCTTTGCCTGCTCTGCCCGCTCAGCGGCCAGTTTGCCGGTCTCGCTATCCGGGTCGAACTTGGTCGGGTCAATGGTTTTGGCCACATCACGCGCGGCCTCGTTGATCCCGTCCATGGCTGTGCTGACCGGATTGGTCGCCGCGCTCAGGCCCTTCTTGATCTCATTGACGCCAGCTTCATCCGCAGCCTCGTTCATCGCAGTGCTGAACTCACGAGCCATACCGCGCGCCTTGCCGACGAACCGCCCGACATTGCGAAACAGCACTGGCAGGTCCTTCGGCCCCACCACGATCAGCGCGACGATGCCGATGACCAGAAGCTCGGTCCAGCCCAGATCAAACATCTAGACTCAGACCTTGTCTTTGTCTGTCTCAGGGGTGACGTCTTTAGCCAACTCGGAGGCGTCCTGTTCCAGCTCTTCCGAACCTTCCTTGATGCCTTTCTTGAACGAAGTAATGCCTTTACCCACTTCACCCATCAACGAGCTGATCTTGCCGCGTCCAAACAGGACGAGAACCACAACAGCAATGAGCAGGATACCCGGAAGGCCAATATTGTTGAGCATGTCTTGTCTCCTTCTACGTCGGCGCATCGCGCCGGGAATACGATCTGGCCCCGTGTCTACGCCCGTACGGGCCATTGCAAAAGTGCGCCAGATCAATTCCGCGCACGAATTTGAACGGATCGCACATTTTTTGCGGACTCGCATTTCTCAACTGACAGGTTTATGTCAGTTGTGGTTGCCTAGAAAGACGATATCGAAACCTTCTCAATGGAGAACCACATGACCCATGTCGCAGAAATCGTCACTTTCACACTTGCCGAGGGCACAAAGCCTGAACAATTCGTGAAACTGAGCCAAGCATCCGAGGCATTTGTCCGCGCCGCCCCCGGCTTTGCCCACCGCCAACTGAGTCAGGGCGAAGATGGTCGCTGGACAGATTATGTCGTCTGGGCAGATATGAAATCCGCCAAAGATGCTGCGGCTGCGTTCATGCAACAAGATTTTGCACCCGCTCTGATGGCGGCAATCAATCCCGAAAGCGCTCAGATGCGCCACGAGACCGTGCTATGGAATATGACCGCGTAAACGCAGCTCAGACGGCGTGTCATGCGTCGCACTGACCGCCTGTTCGACATCATCCAGATCCTGCGCGACGGCAAACTGCACCGCGCGCAGGACATCGCGGACCGGCTCGAGGTGTCGGTCCGCACGATCTATCGCGATATGGATACGCTGGTGGCCTCAGGTGTCCCGGTCGAAGGGGAACGCGGCGTGGGTTACATGGTGCGGGAACAGATCACCCTGCCCCCGCTGAACCTGACACCTGCCGAGCTTGAGGCTCTGAACCTCGGCATGGCCATCGTGGCTGAAGCCGCCGATCCCGATCTCAAGTCCGCCGCTGAATCTCTAGCCGACAAGATTGACGCCGTACTGCCCACTCAAGTCGTGGCAGAGGCCGACACCTGGAAATTCGCCGTCTACCCGTTTGCCGATGCTGCGCGCGGATTGGCCCACATGGCCCCGATCCGCGCTGCGATCAAATCACGCCAGAAATTACAACTAAGTTACCGCCGCATCGACGGTATCCTGACCGAACGCACCATCCGCCCTTTGCACATGGAATACTGGGGCCGCGTCTGGACCCTCACTGCATGGTGCGAACTTCGCAATGGCTTCCGCGTTTTCCGCATCGACCTGATCGAGGCCATCACACCCTTGCCAGAACTCTTTTCAGACGTACCCGGCAAACGGCTGAGCGACTACGACCCCTACGGGTGATCCGCGCTTCATCTGGCCACAAATATCCCCGCCGGAGGCATGGCCCGGAACGGGCCATTCAGGTCACTTAAGATAGGGCTCAGGATCAACCGACTCGAACCCCTGACGCACCTCAAAATGCACATAGGCATTGTCGCCACCACGCAGCGCGGCGATTTTCTGACCCCGTCGCACCCTGTCACCCTTCTTCACGGTGATATTGTCGACATTGGCATAGACGGTCAGTAAATCATTGTTGTGCTTGACCACAATGATCGGAACCTGATCGGCGTCTTCCGTGATCGCCGCAACTGTGCCCGCCTCGGCCGCCGTTACAGAAGCACCTGGAGACGCCGCAATGTCGATCCCTTCGTTCTTGCCTTTGGCATAAGTGCGAATGATCGTCCCGTTCACAGGCGCTGCCAATGCTGAACTGCCTGAATTCGTAGGGGCTTCGGCAGTTACATCTGGTGCGGGTGTTGCAGCGGCAACCTTCTCATCCGGCAATGGCTGTGTCGCGCTTGGCGGTGTCGGCGTCGGAGAGCCCTCTCCCGGCTGTGTCACAGCCGTCGCGGTTGCTGCTGGTGCGGCAGCGCGCGGCGCTGCCTGATCCTTGACGGGGATCAGCAGATACTGGTCCTCACGCACGGTAAAGTCCGATCCCAACCCGTTCCATTCGGCAAGCGATTCCACAGACACCTGATAGAGACGCGAGATCGTATAAGCGGTTTCGCCGCGTTTTACCTTATGCCGAATGGGCTCTGGCCCGGATGCAGCAGGCGCCGGGGTCGCGGTGGGTTGCGCAGGTTGCAGGGTGGATGTCTGAACCGAACCAGTATCGGGTGCGTCATCAATCGCAGTCCCAGCTATGGTTGCAATATCAACACCACTCGAAGCACCGACTGAACGCGGCAGTGCAAGCACTTCACCGTCCCGTAGAGAGTCATTCGGCTGCAAACCATTAAATCGCGCCAGTTCGGCGACTGGCATGCCGATACGGGCAGCGACATCACCAACCGTATCACCCCTACGGGCCACTGCCACTTGATAGTTTGGATAGGTTATCACCCCCCGTGCATCCGGTGACGGTCGGCTGGCGGTGGCTGCTAGAGCGGCATCTGTCGTAGAAAACCCGCCAACATTCCCGCGCAAGTCATAGTCGAACGGTCCTTCACACCCGGCCAGAATTGCCAGCACGGCCACGCCCGTTACACAACGGCGCATTGCTGAATTGGAAACTGCTCTCATTTTTCTGTCCTCAACACCTGCCCCTGTTCTCCGGGGTTCCGGCGCCTTTTAATATACCTTTACGCTCCGTCTTTTCCCAGCCCCTCAAGCAGAGGCACAAAACGGACCGGCAACAATTCGTCGTAATCCAGACCGGTCTCGGTACGCGTGACCCGGATCAGGGTCTGCACCGCATCCGACTGGCCCACGGGTAACACCATGATACCGCCGATTTTCAACTGCGCCAAGAGTGGCCCCGGAGGATCTTCGGCGGCAGCGGTTACAATGATACGGTCGAACGGTGCCTGTTCGGATAATCCAAAAGAACCATCCGAGAGCATCGCCGTCACATTTGTCAGCCCCAACTCACGAAACAGCTCACCGGTTTCACGCACCAGCCGTTTATGGCGTTCGACAGTATAAACCCGGCGCGCCAGTTTGGACAGAATCGCCGCCTGATAACCCGATCCAGTGCCCACCTCTAGAACCGTGTCCCGCGGGCGCACTTGCAAAGCTTGCGTCATCAGACCCACAACCGAAGGTTGGCTGATGGTCTGACCACAGGCAATCGGCAATGGTGTGTCCTCATAAGCCCGCTGGGCAAACAGGCCCCTCACAAACTGCCCCCTGTCGATTTGCTCCATTGCGGCCAGAACGCGCGCATCAGTGACCCCGCGCGAACGCAGCGCAAATAGGAACTGCATGATGGTTTCAGCGCTAGGTCCTGTCATTCGATGACCTTCAACGCCTCAAGTGTGTCGTGGGCGGTCAGATCGGCTCGCATCGGTGTCACCGAGATATACCCTTCAAGGTTAACGGCGGCATCCGTACCCGGAGCAGTTGGGTTGTGCTGATATCCGCCCTTGATCCACAGGAACCGCCGCCCCGACGGAGAGCTGTGGGGTTCGACCGAGAAATGCGTATCCCGGCGGAATCCCTGCGGTGCTACCCGGGCACCCAGCACTTCATCGGCGGGGACCGGTGGAAAATTTACGTTGTAGAACAGTCGGTAATCACCCGATTCTGGCGGGGTGGCATCCAAAATGCGCCGAACAAGCCCCGCTCCGTAACGGGCTGCTGCCTCAAACGGATCTTCCAGCCCCAAATTGCGCGGGCCAAAATACTGTGACAAGGCAATCGCAGGGCGACCCTGCAGGGCCGCCTCCATCGCCCCACCGATCGTACCGGAATACAAGGTGTTTTCAGCCGAGTTATTGCCCCGGTTCACCCCGGACAACACCAGATCGGGCGGAGCGTCTTTCATCACGTCGTGCAGGCCGGCCAAAACGCAATCCGCGGGAGACCCTTCGGCGGCAAAGCGACGCTCACCCAGTTTGGCCACCATCATCGGGTGGGTATAGCTGATACAATGACCGACGCCCGATTGCTCAAAAGCAGGTGCGACCACCCAAACCTCGCCTTCGGGGCCAGCCAGTTCAGCCGCGATCGCTTCAAGCACAATCAGTCCCGGCGCATTGATGCCGTCATCATTGGTCAGAAGAATTCGCATGCCCGGTCCACCCCTCGTTTTGCCCTTGATAGACCCGCCTCAGCGCTGCGACAAGCAATGCACATGCGCAATCTGAGGCTTTCACGCACCACTTGGATGAAAATGCAGGATTTGAGCGTCAGGCCGGGAACACAAAACACCGGTCGCGGCGAATGGTCAGCCACATGACTCGGCCCTCTTTAGGTACAAAGACGTTCGGAACCGTCGCCTTCAGGATCGAGCCATCGTAGTCCATTCGAAACTCGACAAGGCTTTCATTTCCCAGAAATCGAGCACGCTCAACCACACCTCGGGCTGCAACACCGTCTGTAGGTGTTGGCGCAGGCCCTTTGCCATTGCGGTCGAAATCCAGTTTGACATGCTGGGGCCGGAACACGATTTCAACATCGGTTGCGTCCGGCACACCTGGCGCGAGAAAACGACCAAACGGAGTATGCGCCAAAGCACCATTAACTTGCGACTTCAACACATTGACATCACTAAAGAACGCGACTGCAGCCTTGTCTGCAGGTCGGGTATAGACATTGTACGGCGCCCCTTGCTGCACAATCTTGCCGCGCCGCATCAGCGCGATCTCATCGGCCATCCGCATCGCCTCGTCCGGCTCATGCGTGACCAACAGAACGGCAGCATCCTCTTCCTTAAGGACTGCCAGCGTCTCATCCCGAATACCATCTCGTAGACGGTTATCGAGGCCCGAAAACGGCTCATCCATCAGCATGATCCGTGGACGTGGTGCAAGCGCCCGCGCCAAAGCCACACGCTGTTGCTCCCCTCCCGACAACTGATGCGGAAATCCATCAATAAACCGCATCAAATCGACTTTGGTCAGCAATTCTTCAACCCGCGCGCGCTTCTGCTCTTTGCTGCCCTTCAGGCCAAACGCGACGTTGTCTGCCACGCTGAGGTGCGGAAACAGGGCAAAATCCTGAAACATCAGGCCAATCTCGCGCCGCTCTGGGGGCACTCGAAACACAGTGTCGCAGATCAATTTGCCATCGACATAAATCTCGCCCGAGGTCTGCATCTCGACGCCAGCGATCATGCGCAAGGTGGTTGACTTGCCACAACCCGACGGCCCCAGCAGACAGGTCACCTGCCCTGCCTGAACGGTCAAGGACACATCATCCACAACCGTCCGCCCAGCAAAGCGCGCAACCAGATTGCGGATTTCCAATCGAGGAGGAGTTGTCGTCACTGTCACCGATGGACCCCGTTGCCTTTCCCGATCAATTCCATCGGGCTTAGGCGGGGATAGCAACCCCGACCTTCAGGCGCAAGGGATCAGCAACACCCAGTTGACGCAGCTTCGCCCTGTACAACAAACGGGCTATCACCGCCGCATCCTTCGAAGATTCCATAGTGGGTTGAGAAATCGCCGATGAATTCGAAATGTCGTGCAAAACGAGTGTCTTGCAACATCATCCATGTATTGCCACAGACCGGGAACACTTTGCCAGTCTCAATCGTGTGGTGATCATCCAGCACAAATTCATGCGGCGCATGCGGCACTGTGCCCTTGTAGATCACAGCCTGACCGTAGTCTTCGCAAGCCGGCTCAAGCTCGGGCAGCTTGAACAGACGGTATGTGGCCGAAATAAAGCTGAGCGGTGCCACCCTTTCCTCCAGAGCGGAGTTCTCGATCGTCAAAGGACGATGCGTGACCCTACGCGGATCACCAAACCCGGCAGCGCGCGACATCGACAGGAAGTCATTCCAATAGAGCGCCCCCGACAAGCACTCACCATACAGCACCTCGTCTTCGGCCATGGCTTTGGGCACCCGACGGTCAGCATAGACGTCCGAGAAATACATCTCACCGCCTTTTTTCAGCAAACGATGGGCCCCGCGCAGTACAGCAGCCTTGTCAGTCGCCAGATTGATTACGCAGTTCGAGACAATGATATCGAACGATCCCGGTTCTAGGTCCAACTCATCCAGCTTTTCGATAAAACCGTGATGAAACTCTACATTGCTTTTGGAATGCCCAAATGCCTCAGCGTGATAATCCTGTTGAGCGCGCGCAACATCCAACTGTTCCGGCGTCATGTCGATGCCGACAACACGGCCATTCTCACCAACCATCGCCGACAGAGCATACACATCACGCCCTGCGCCACAGCCCAGATCAAGGATGTGCATTCCTTCCAGATCAAGCGGAGCAATTAGCCCACATCCATAGTAACGTGTCAGTACATCATCATGAATTTGCGATAGAATTTTCTTGACGTGATCCGGCATGTCATCCGGAGTACAGCACGCATTCGTTTGCAAATCTGCACTGCCTTGCAGCACTTCGCCATAGTAGTTCTGCACAGCTTCATGCTTCATCGCGGCATTCCTTTTATCACTGGTTGAACTGCAGTTAATGCAGCATGCCGAACCGTGCAATCCACCACCGTCCGAATTGACGATACCGTGACCGCGCTCAGCCGAGCAATTCGAAATCCACGCCCGCGCGCACCCGTCCGTTCACCTGAACCTCTAACCGATGTGGCCCGGGCACCAGTTCGAATGTGGTCGCGTTGCCCTTGAGCTTGTGGCGCTTTGTGACGACCAATCGTCCTTCTTCCAAACTGGTTTGTTTGAACTTGTGAACTTTAGGTGAAACCTTCCCCCCAGGCCTTTGAAAATGTACGATATAATCGATCAACACAGGCTGTCCGTTCGCACCCATCAATCGCGCTTCGAAATCAAGCGCCTCACCAATCCGAGCCGGACCATTCACCTGAACTTCGACCGCGATATCAGCATCGGGATCATACCCAAGAGCTCTCATCGCGCCCGGGTGCCCAGACTTTACCAGACTCCGCAAAGCGTGCGCTGTCATCCACTGCAACTCTTCCGGATCCTGTTGCTGTTCCTCCTCCCACTTACGCAGTCGTTCCAGCACCAGACCGGGGTCTTTCTTGGTGATATCATTCAGATGGTTGGCGACTGAACGTGTCACATACCGCGTCTGATCCCCATGCAGCTGGTCAAGCAACGGCAAGGGATCAGAGACGTCCAAGCCAACAGCCTGCCCCCAAGGCAGGCGTGGCCTTGTCCCTTCGCTGACCAGACGGCGCACGTGATAGCTGGGATGGCAACACCAGTCCTGCATACGCTCAAATACTTTCTCGGGATGGTGGTTCAGGAAAGGGCGGATCGCCCATTCCATCGAAAAGCGTTGCGTAAGCTCTTCCAATACGTCCAGCGACAAATCAGGGTGATCCAGCCCGATCGCGCAGACCCAATCGCCCAGAGGCGCAAAAATGAAATCGCCGAAGTCATTATCACTCTGGCCGGGATCAAGCGGCGGTGGCAGCGCATCCAAAATGACCGGGGCAACCGTTGGAAGATCACCCGGAACGGTTTCTTGCAAACATTCTGCAATCCAGGCCATCCGCTCTTTCAATTCCAACTCAAGCAATCGCGACATTATTCGTGCTTCGAGTGTACCTGCGTCGAAATGAGGGTCAGCTTCCGCGAACAAACCCACAAGATAGCTTACTTTTTCAGCGTTGAAGAGTTGATCTTTCAGAGAAAAGTTTTGCGCCATGCTTACATCGTCAGATTAGTGCCCCCACCATCCAGCAAAATATTCTGCCCGACGATGAAACCGGCATGTTGTGAACATAAAAACGCGCAAGTCGCCCCGAATTCTTCCCGCGTTCCATAGCGGCGCGCTGGAATGGTCGCGGCGCGCTCTGCCCGTGCATCATCGATCGAGATACCCTTCTGCGCCGACACACCGCCATCCAGTGCGTCCGCCCGATCGGTTGCATGGATTCCTGGCAGCAGATTGTTAATTGTCACCCCGTGCGGCGCCACCTGCCGCGAAGTGCCCGCCACGTATCCGGTCAGACCAGTACGCGCCGCATTTGACAAACCCAAAACAGCGATCGGTGCACGTACGGATTGTGAGGTGATATTCACCACACGGCCCCAGCCTTTATCCATCATTCCCGGAAGCAGAGCCTTCATGAACGCAATCGGTGTCAGCATGTTTGCATCCAGCGCTTTGATGAAGTCGTCGCGTTCCCAATCAGACCAAAGCCCCGGAGGTGGCCCACCTGCGTTTGTAACAAGGATATCAACTCCCTGCGCGGCGTTTATCACCTCAGCCTGACCTTCAGATGTTGTAACGTCACAAGCGACGGTCTGTACGGCAACGCCATATGACGACCGTAAACGCGTTGCCTCGGCTTCCAGCGCCTCAGCCCCGCGTGCGTTCATCACCAGGTCGACACCGGCTTCGGCCAACGCCTCGGCGCAGCCCAGACCCAAACCTTTGCTGCTGGCGCAAACCAACGCACGTTTTCCACGAATTCCAAGATCCATTCTGACCCTCCCTATCTTTGCCCTCATTTAGCATCGGCCCGACAAGGAAGGCCAGAAACGGATCAGTGGCTCAATAGAAGAACTCTTCCCGCACGATCTTGCCGTCGGCGACGTGATAAACAGCAACTTCGCGCATATCAAAGCTCTCACCAGACTCCTTCACCTTGCCCTGAACTTCGAAGATGACGGCAAAGCGGTCTTCGCCATGCGGGAACGGATCACTCACAGACGCGTCTGAAACCTCGTGTGCGCCTTCCCACCACTCATGTTTGCCTCGTATTGCGTCACGGCCATGAGTTTCGCGCCCCATGCCCATTGCATCCGCAGCCTCGACCGAGACAGCATCCGCTGCGTAAAGCTTGTCCAGATTTTCTTTGGCTCGGTTTTCTCGGCAACCCGCAACCAATTCGTCTGCGATTTCTTTCAAATTCATTGGTCCACTCCATATTTTGTTCACTATATGTTCTTATTGCCATACCCCCACGATTCGAACCACCCCCTTTGTCTTGCCTCGGCAGGATTCCCCGCCTATACGCGCGTTTATGCTTGATACCTCGAACCAACCCACCCTGCCGCCCGAGATTGCCCGTCGCCGGACATTCGCCATTATCTCGCACCCAGATGCGGGCAAGACAACGCTGACGGAAAAGTTCCTGCTTTACGGGGGTGCCATTCAAATGGCCGGTCAGGTGCGCGCCAAGGGTGAGGCACGGCGCACGCGGTCGGACTTTATGCAGATGGAGAAAGATCGCGGTATCTCGGTCTCGGCCTCGGCGATGTCCTTCGACTACGGGAATTTCCGGTTCAATCTGGTGGACACCCCCGGCCACTCGGATTTCTCGGAAGATACCTATCGCACGCTGACCGCCGTAGACGCCGCCGTCATGGTCATTGACGGTGCGAAAGGTGTGGAAAGCCAAACGCAGAAACTGTTCGAGGTCTGCCGCCTGCGCGATCTGCCGATCCTGACCTTCTGTAACAAGATGGACCGCGAAAGCCGCGATACGTTCGAGATCATCGACGAAATTCAGGAAATGCTGGCCATAGACGTCACGCCCGCCGCGTGGCCCATTGGCGTGGGTCGCGATTTCATCGGTTGCTATGACATGCTGCGCGACCGGCTGGAGCTGATGGACCGCGCCGACCGCAACAAGGTGGCTGAAAGCATCCAGATCGACGGTCTAGACGATCCCAAACTGGCTAAACACGTGCCTGAACACCTGCTTGAGAAACTGCTGGAAGAAGTCGAAATGGCGCGTGAATTGCTGCCCAAGCTCGACCCGCAAGCGGTGTTGGAAGGGCACATGACCCCGATCTGGTTCGGCTCGGCGATCAACTCTTTTGGTGTGAAAGAGTTGATGGAGGGCATCGGCGCATATGGACCGCAGCCTCAGGTTCAGTCGGCAGAACCGCGTCAGATCGCACCCGATGAGAAGAAGGTCGCCGGTTTTGTTTTCAAGGTGCAGGCCAACATGGACCCCAAGCATCGCGACCGAGTGGCATTTGTTCGAATGGCGTCGGGCCATTTCAAACGTGGCATGAAGCTGACCCATGTGCGGTCAAAGAAGCCGATGGCAATCTCGAACCCTGTGCTGTTCCTCGCTTCTGACCGCGAATTGGCCGAAGAGGCTTGGGCCGGTGATATCATCGGCATTCCCAACCATGGCCAGTTGCGCATCGGTGACACACTTACCGAAGGCGAAGCGATCCGCGTGACCGGCATCCCCTCCTTCGCGCCGGAACTGCTTCAAACCGTCCGCGCGGGCGATCCAATGAAAGCCAAGCATCTGGAAAAAGCCCTGATGCAGTTTGCCGAGGAAGGCGCGGCCAAGGTCTTTAAACCCTCGATCGGCTCAGGCTTTATCGTCGGGGTTGTCGGTGCGCTGCAATTCGAAGTGCTCGCCAGTAGGATCGAGATGGAATACGGCCTGCCCGTGCGGTTTGAGGCGTCTCAATTCACCTCGGCCCGCTGGGTCAGCGGTGACAAGCCCGAGGTCGACAAATTCGTTAACGCCAACAAACAGCACATCGCGCATGACCATGACGGCGACATCGTCTATCTGACGCGTCTGCAATGGGATATTGACCGGGTGGTTCGTGACTATCCAGCGCTGAACCTGACCGCGACGAAGGAAATGATGACCTGACGGATTCCGCGGCCAATCCAGAAAAAACCACATGGGGAATTGTGACCACCATCCGTGCCCCACGTAAGGATATTTTGCGCTTTGCCGCCCACCACCTCGATATCGGCGCGGACCGGATTCACATCTTTCTGGACGAGCCAGTCCAAGGCGACATCACCGGCCTGCGCGAACACCCCCGGATCCGGGTGCGCACGTGCGATGCGGCGTTCTGGAAGCGTCGCGGTCGTGAGAGGCCGGACAAACATCAGGTCCGGCAATCGTCGAATGCCAATTTGATCTATAATCGGACCGATCTGGACTGGGTCGCGCATATCGACGTCGACGAGTTCCTTTGGCCGATGTCCCCGATCCCAGATCTGCTGAGCCAGATTCCGGATGACGCCCCCGCCGTCCGCGTCCGCCCGATAGAGGCTCTGGCGGGGGGCGAGGACCTCTACAAAGCCTTCATTCCCGAAGGAAAGAACAGACAGGCGCTGGTCGAATCGCTCTATCCAAAATTCGGCGCCTATGTTCTGGCTGGTTTCATGAGCCACATTCAGGGCAAACTGTTCGTGCGCGGTGGTTTGAAAAAACTGAGCGACCGTATCCACAACCTCTATCAGCACGGTGAGTTTCTGCCAGTGAGAACCGAGCTGCCGCAGATCGATCTCTGCCACCGCCACGCCCCGGATTGGGAGCATTGGCTGGCGCATTACCGCTTCCGCCTTGAACGCGGCTCGTACCAGGCCAGCCCGGATCGCCCGCGAAAGATCGGCGCGCTAGACAGGTTCGAATTGTTCACCCTTCTGGAAGCCGAATACGGGCTGGATGGTCTTAGGGAATTCTATGATGAAATCAGCGCCGCTGACCCTGAGGTTCTAGAACGGCTTGAAGATAATGACATGATGCGCCACCGCCCGCTGGATCTGGACCGGAAAGTCGCGAAACACTTTCCCGGAAGCATCTGAATTGTTGCGGAAATCCCTGTTATCGGCGGATATGGAACAGGTTAAGCCGACTTCATTTGACCCTGCCCCACGTTTTTGTTATGCCCGCGCCACAGCCGAAACGCGCATGAGGCGCATGGCCATCCGGGCCCGGCATATTCTGACGCGCGGGCCAGGTCGAGTGTCCGCATGAACCGGACATACATGACAAAATTTAACGAACTGAACCTGAACCCGAAGGTCCTCAAAGCCATTGAGGAAGCCGGATACGAAACTCCGACCCCGATCCAGGAAGGCGCAATTCCAGCCGCACTGGAAGGGCGCGATGTTCTTGGGATCGCCCAGACTGGCACCGGCAAAACCGCCAGCTTCACCCTGCCGATGATCACTCTGTTGGCCCGTGGGCGTGCCCGCGCACGTATGCCTCGCTCGCTAGTGCTGTGCCCGACTCGGGAACTGGCGGCACAGGTGGCCGAAAATTTCGACACCTACGCCAAGCACCTTAAGCTGACCAAAGCACTGCTGATCGGTGGCGTTTCGTTCAAGGAACAAGATGCCCTGATCGATCGCGGTGTTGACGTGTTGATCGCCACTCCGGGCCGTCTGCTGGATCATTTCGAGCGTGGCAAACTGTTGCTGACCGGCGTGCAGATCATGGTGGTGGACGAAGCCGACCGGATGCTCGATATGGGTTTCATCCCTGATATCGAACGCATCTTTTCACTAACGCCATTTACCCGCCAGACCCTGTTCTTCTCGGCCACCATGGCGCCCGAGATCGAACGGATCACCGACACGTTCCTTTCTGCACCGACCCGGGTCGAAGTTGCGCGTCAGGCCACTGCCTCGGAAACCATCGAACAGGGAGTGGTGATGTTCAAAGGCGGTCGCCGGGATCGTGAGGCCAGCCAGAAACGCAAAACCCTGCGCGCTCTGATCGATTCCGAAGGTGAAAAGTGCACCAACGCTATTATCTTCTGCAACCGCAAAACAGATGTAGATATTTGCGCCAAATCGCTGAAGAAATACGGCTATAACGCTGCCGCGATCCATGGTGATCTAGACCAGTCGCAGCGAATGAAAACACTGGACGGGTTCCGCGATGGATCGTTGCGGTTGCTTGTTGCATCAGACGTCGCGGCGCGGGGCCTGGATATCCCCTCGGTCAGCCATGTGTTCAACTTCGACGTTCCCGGCCATGCCGAGGATTACGTCCACCGCATCGGCCGCACTGGTCGCGCCGGGCGCGAAGGCAAGGCAATCACGATTTGCTCGGGCCGCGATGAAAAGGCTCTGGCCGCGATTGAAAGCCTGATCCAAAAAGACATTCCGCGCATCGACAATCCGGTTAAGGCCGATGAGCCGAAGCCAGACGCGCCGAAGCCCGAGAAAAAGGCCAAAACCTCGGAAAGCAAGAAAAGCGAAAGCCGTAAAGAGCGTGAGCCGAAATCCCGTGGCCGTAGTCGTCGCGAAGATGGCGGGCCAGCAGTTGTGGGCATGGGCGATCACCTACCCAGCTTTATTGCGCTCAGCTTTGATGAGCGTCGCGCTGGCTAGATCGTCAGCACAAGCGCCAGTATCGACAGGCCAAGTAATGTCATCCCGGCGACCTCTCGCCGGGTAATGGTTTCGCGGAAAAACAGCAGCGATGCGAACAGGCTGAGGATCAGTTCGATCTGACCCAGCGCCTTCACATAGGCCGCGTTCTGTAGTGTAAATGCAAAGAACCAGCAGAACGAACCGCATAGGCTGGTCAGACCTACGAAGATCCCGGTCTGACGGGTTTCCCACACTGCGCGCAGCTCGGCCCGGTCTCGCCACAGCAGCCATAGCCACATGCTGAGGAACTGGAACGTGACCACCGCAGCCAGCGTCACCAGTGCCCGGAACCACGCGTCGATATCGCCCAGTTGCAGTGAAGCACCACGATAGCTGACAGAGGAAAAGGCGAACAATACGCCTGAGCCCAGACCAAGGCGCGAGGCTTTGTTTGTTAGATGTTGCCACCAAGCCCCGGTGCCTCCGGGTGTTTTTGACAGCAGCAGAACGGCCAGCAATCCAAGCAGAATTGCTCCAAGCGCCCCGGTTGACACCTGATCGCCGAGGATGAGGAACCCAACGATAGCGGTTTGAATAACCTCGGTTTTCTTGAACGTAATCCCAACTGCAAAGTTACGCTGCTTGAACAGCGCCACCACGCAGATCGTGGCCAATATCTGCGAGGTCCCGCCGATTACCGCAAAGATCCAGAACTTCGTCGTCAACGCTGGTAATTCGTACCCTGTCGCGCCCAAGGCTATAATAAGCCCCAGCAAGGCCAACGGCATCGAATAGGCAAATCGTGCAAATGTCGCCCCGGCAGCCGTAAGTTTCGCACTGCTCAGCGATTTCTGCAGCATGAACCGCACCGTCTGGAACGATGCGGCTGCGATGGTGACGGGAATCCATAAACTCATGGTTTCCCTTCTGTCGTTAAATCAAGGCTTTGGCCAGAGCGGATGCGCCACCGGATCCTTGGCGCGCCAGAAATATTCCCGAAATATCTGCGCATATGAACGGTATACATAGGCCTCGTTACAAGCCAGATAGCGCTCTTTTCCTGCACGGTAGAGTGTCGGCAAACGGTACCACGGCGCGGCTGGATTCATATGATGGACGACGTGCAGATTGTTGTTAAGAAACAGAAATGCAAGGATGCCACGGTCTTCAACAATCACGGTCCGGGCACGGGATTTCTCATGGGCGCGATGCTCCAGGAATGTGCGAATCTTGACCAGACCCAGCCCGATATATGCAGATAAGGCAAAGGCCCAAATCGGCATTTGCGAAAGTGCGGCGATCCAAAGCACCGCAGCAACGCCGGGCAAATGTAGCGCCCATGCCAACAGAATCTCCCGATCCCCGCGCAATGCACCTCGTATTTCATCCCTCAGGAACGCAATCTGCCCAATTGCAGGCCCCAGAACCATCCGCCCAAGCAGAGTATTGTTCACCTGATACATCCTCCTCTGCCAACCGGCCAGAGACGCCCAGACCTGCGGGTCAAGATAGTTGGTCTCAGGGTCATCGTAAGGATCGGTCAGGTTCGCATCACAGTGATGCGCCAGATGCAGGTCCCGAAACCGATTGTATGGAATGAACAAGGTCAGCGGCAGTGCCATCAGCGCCTCATTTAGCCATTTCTGGCGAAAGGGATGCCCGTGCAGCGCCTCATGGGTCAGCGAGGAATGCAAAGCGGCCACCAGCCCCATGACTGGGATTGCCAGCCAAAGGGACATATCAGCCAGCCAGAAGATCACGCCAAGCCAAATGGAATAACACGCGAGGATCAGGGCGAATGTCGCCCACTCAGGCGATTTGGGTGTGGTGGGATCAGCCATTGCGGCCCCACGAAATCCCGGCCCAGACGCGTTCGTAAATCACGTACATCGTCAGACCAATGGCCGTATTGACCAGGGCAACCATTCCCCCAAGCGCTGCCGAGCCTGTAGCGATCAAACCAACCAGCGTCATCATCGCGAGTCCCATCGCATTCCACACCAGCGCTTTCACGACCGACCTGCGTCGCGTTTCCATTCCAGACCCCATTCTTGTTTTTGTAACACCAGCGTTACAGACACATCCAAGGGTCGGGAATTCTGAATATGATTAACAATTCACAACATAGCTGATATTAATCACCACATGATTGAAAAAATCGACAAACGGGATCGTGCCTCGCAGTTCCGGCAGCGCCTGGCCAGGGCGATGCAAGATCGCGACGTCAGTCAGAGTGCGCTGGCACGTAGCATCGGTGTTGATCGATCAACTGTCTCACAATTGCTGACCGGAGCAGGCGCACGCCTGCCTAATGCGCATGTGGTTGGTAGCTGCGCCTCGGCGCTCGGGGTATCCGCCGACTGGTTGTTGGGCCTCTCCAACCGACCTGAAAGCGCTGCGGAATTGCTGGCCAGCTCCCTTACGCTGACTGAGGCCGCGCGAGCGCTTGTAGATGAGCGAATCTTTGAATGGCACCAAGAAGCCGCCGGCTACAAAATACGTTATGTCCCCGCCACCCTGCCCGACATGCTCAAGACCCGTGCAGTTTTGGAATGGGAATACGCTCCGCATTTGGGCCGTACTGCGGATCAAGCCATTGGCGCTTCGGCGGACCGGCTGGCCTGGATGCGTAGCGCACAGTCCGATTATGAAATTGCGATGCCGCTTTATGAGCTCCACAGCTTTGCTCATGCCACCGGATACTACGAGGGGCTGCCCCTGCAGGTCCGGCTGGATCAGATCGACCATCTGCTAAGCCTATGCAAACAGCTCTACCCCCGCCTTCGCATCTATCTATTTGATGCCAAACGGCTTTACTCTGCACCGGTCACTATATTCGGTCCGCTTCTATGTGTATTCTATGCTGGAAGCCACTATATGGCCTTCCGCGACCGCGACCGGATTGAGGTGTTCACTCTTCATTTCGATCGGCTTGTGCGCGAGGCGGAGATGACCGCCCGTGATTTCCCAACGCATTTGCAGCAATTGCGTGCCGAAATTACACAGACATGACCTGAGGGATATCTTGTTGTATAGTCACTTGGCGCGAACCCATAGACATTCCGATCTGAGATGGAGGATGACGGGAATGGACGCACTCAAAACCGCAGAATACGCACGTGCCCTTTACACGGCTCATGGAGATCGGGCCGAGGCCGAAGCTGCGCAGAAAATGCGCGAAAGCCAAGCCGCCGGAAACCAGCAGGAGGCGCAGGACTGGAAAGCCGTCCGCAGCGCCATCCGCCAGATCCGCGGCCCCAATCAGGGCTGATCTACAGTTTCGGGTCAGGATTGACTGTATGACCATCCACCGCGATCACCTGACCCGACACCAGCCGCGCCGCATCTGACGCCAAAAATACAGCCATGTTTGCAATGTCCCGCCCCTCGACGAAGCGGCCCATGGACGTGCCCGAGGCGTAACCGTTGTAAACCTGATCCCGGGTCATGCCCTTTGCAACGGCTTCGCGTTGCAGCACGCCCTCCATGCGTGGTCCTTCTACTGAACCGGGGCAGATTACATTACATCGGATTCCGTGCGGCCCCAATTCCATCGCCAGCGTTTTGCCCAAGCCCACCATGCCCCATTTCGCCGCCGCATAAGGTGCGCGGTTGGGATAGCCGTATTGGCCTGCAGTCGAAGACGTGATTAGGATCGCACCACTCCTCTGCCGCTTCATTATTGGAGCAGCATATTTGGAACACAAAAACGCCCCTTCCAGATTTACTGAAAGGCAAGAACGCCAATCAGTTAGAGGCACATCCTCAACCGCAGCGGTCGGCCCGGCGACCCCTGCATTCGCGCACAGCACGTCGAGCCCACCCCACGCGGCCTCAACTTCTTTGAATGTAGATGAAACAGCGGTTTCATCCGAAACGTCCAATAGGCTTTGCTTCCAGTCTGATGGGCATTCTGCCAGCGCATCTGCGTCAATATCCGCCACCCAGACCTGCGCCCCGGCAGCATCAAACGCTTCCGCCATCGCGCGACCGACACCCGAGGCGCCGGCAGTAATCAGAACCCGGCTGGACATGCAGGCTTGCGGATCGCAGCGCCCGCACCTTCCGGATAAGGCAATCCGGCCTGCGCCTCAGCAATCCGCGCCATTGCGGCCTCGATTTCGGGTGATGGCGGGCTGGGGCGGCGGGTTTCAAGGCTGACATGCAGCAAAAAGCTTTCGCCCGTGGCCAACAACGTCTCACCTTCGTACATGCTGTGGAAGACATGCAGCTTTTTGCCCTGCCCCAACAGCATCTGTGTACGGCACTCGATCCGCGAACCGGCATGGGTCTCTTGCATATAACGGATGTGGTTCTCAGCGGTGAAATAGCTGCCGCCAGTCGAGATATACTCCATGTCGCAGCCAATTATCTCCATGAACCGATCCGTGGCGGCTGCAAAAGCTTCAAGGTATTTGGCCTCGTTCATATGGCCGTTGTAGTCCGTCCAATCCAGCGGCACGGCGCGCGATAGCGTCAGAATGGGCTGGCTCAGATCCGCTTGATCCAGGGTCGGCAAGGCTCCCGGTTTCAGCGCAGCGTCATGTTGGTTCAACACCGCCCCGGCCCCGTAGTTCTGCGCCTTCAACGCCCGCATCATGCCCACAAGGTTGTTGTCGCGAATGCGCTCCAACTCACGGATTGAGTGCATGCCCGATTGTGCATCCGACTGATCCGCGATCATGTCGACCAATTCATCGGTGAACTCGGGTACATCCATCAGCTTGGTCCAGGGCCATTTCAGCGCCGGGCCGAACTGCGCCATGAAATGCCGCATCCCGGCTTCGCCCCCGGCCACGCGATAGGTTTCGAACAGCCCCATCTGCGCCCAGCGGATGCCAAACCCCATACGGATGGCTTCGTCGATCTCCTCGGTTGTTGCGATACCGTCCTTGACCAGCCACAGCGCCTCGCGCCAGACGGCCTCAAGGAAACGGTCCGCGATATGCGCGTCGATCTCTTTTTTGACGTGCAACGGAAAGAACCCGACCGAGGTCAGCAGTTCCTTCGCCTTCGCGACCATCTCAGGTGTATTTTTGTCAGTCGGCACAAGTTCGATCAACGGCAACAGATAAACCGGGTTGAATGGATGCGTGACCACGATTTGCTCGGGCCGCGACGCACCTTCCTGCAGCTCAGACGGTTTGAATCCGCTGGTCGAAGACCCAATGATGGCACCGGGGTCACATGCCTCCTGCAGGCTTTTGTAGACCTTCAGTTTCAGGTCGAGCCGCTCCGGCACGCTTTCCTGAATCCATATGGCGCCGTCTACGGCGTCACCAATCTCATCATGAAAACTCAGCGCCCCCTCCGGCGGCAGGGGCACATCGCTCAGGCCCGGCAGAGAGCGGCGTGCATTGTCCAGCACCTCGCCAATCTTGCGTTCCGCCTCTGGATCCGGATCAAACACCCGAACATTCCAGCCATTCAGGAGAAACCGCGCAGCCCATCCGCCGCCGATCACACCGCCACCAATGATTGCAGCAATCTTTTTCATATCGCTTGACCTTACTCGTAGTGCGGGCCTCAGCCCGCCACTCCTGCCGGTGCCCGCTTGACCAGACCCAGTTTCTCACGCACTTCCTGCGGCCCGATCACGCGCGCACCCATGTTTTCGATGATGCTGCCCGCACGCTCGACCAACTGCCAGTTCTCGGCCAATACACCCTTCTCGAGCCACAGATTGTCCTCTAACCCGACACGCACATTGCCACCCGCCAGAACTGAGGCCGCCACATAGGCCATCTCATTTCGGCCCAGCGAAAACGCACTGAAAGTCCAGTCATCGGGTACGTTGTTTACCATCGCCATGAAGGTGTTCAGATCATCCGGCGCGCCCCAGGGCACACCCATGCACAGTTGCACCAGCGCATTCGGTTCCAGAACACCCTCTTTCACCAGTTGTTTGGCAAACCACAGATGACCGGTATCAAAGGCCTCGATCTCGGGCTTCACACCCAGATCGGTCATCATCTGTCCCATCGCGCGCAAGGCGCCGGGGGTATTGGTCATCACATAGTCGGCTTCGGCAAAGTTCATCGTGCCGCAGTCTAAGGTGCAGATTTCCGGCAAGCACTCGGCCACGTGTGCCACACGCTCAGTGACACCAACCAGATCGGTTCCGGCCTCCGCCAATGGCAGCGGATTTTCGATCCCGCCGAACACCATGTCCCCGCCCATGCCAGCCGTCAGGTTCAGCACTGCATCAACCTCAGCATCACGTATACGGTCCGTCACCTCACGATACAGCGCCAGATCGCGCGACGGTGCACCCGTCTCAGGATCGCGCACATGGCAGTGCACCACCGCCGCACCGGCCTTGGCTGCAGCAATCGCACTGTCGGCGATTTGCTTGGGTGAGCGCGGGACATGAGGGCTGCGATCCTGGGTTCCGCCCGACCCAGTCACGGCACATGTGATAAAGACTTCGCGGTTCATTTCCAAAGGCATGGCGTTTTCCCCAGCTTATACCCGGTTTTACCGTGGGTTTTCCCCAGGTTTCTCCCCGGATTCCGATTTGCGTCAACGCCAACTCTGGCGCAGCCTTGGGGAATCCACTTGGCAGAATGCGAATCAGACTTGATGAAATCCGCAAAAAACATACTCCAGCCTGAACATCGTGCCCTGAAAACGGCGGTGCTGGTGATGGACGAATGCAACACGCTCAGCTTTGCTGCTGCGGTCGACCCGATGCGCGCAGCCAATCGGTTGGCAGACCGGCCCGCTTTTGACTGGGACTACGTCACCGCCACTGCTGAGCCCGCCATGTTGACGAGCGCTCTGAATGTACAAGGCATCCCATTGGCACGCCTGCAAGGCTGCGATCTAATGATTGTCGTCGCGGGTTTCCAGCTTGCGCGCCAGGCAACGCCCAGCTTGCTTGCCGGTCTTCGCCGGATCGCCGCCACTGGCGCCACAATGGCCGGGATAGATGGCGGCCCCTGGTTGCTGGCAGAAGCTGGACTGCTGGATGGTCACGCTGCGACGACGCATTGGGAGGACTTGGAGAATTTTTCCGCCCGCTTCCCCAATGTCGATGTACGCCCCGACCGGTTCACCGTGTCCGAAAACCGCCTGACCTCGGGCGGTGCTGTCCCGGCGATCGATATGATGCTGCACATCATCGCCGCCCGCCATGGTGCAGGATTTGCAGCCCGGGTCTCGGGCCTGTTCCTCTACGAAGGCACATCCGAACCCTCAAAGCCGCAAAGCCGCACCGGTGCACCGCATCGCCATACTGCCCTGACTGCCAAGGCGAACTCGCTCATGGAATCATCCCTAGATGAACCCTTGCCACTGGCACATATCGCCGACACGCTCGGCACCAGCACGCGCACCTTACAGCAACAGTTCCGCCTGCGTCTCAACACAACTCCGCAAGACCACTACCTGCAATTGCGCCTCGCCGAGGCCCGCCGTCTGGTCACCGACACCGACATACCCTTGATGGATGTGGCCCTGGCAACAGGCTTCGCCTCGCAATCCAGCTTCGCCCGCGCCTTCCGTACCGCGCACGGTCTTTCGGCCCGCGACCTAAGACAAGACCGTACGCAACCCACCCATCACTGACGCGATCCAACTTCATCTGGCCAGAAATACCTCGGGGGAGTCGCCAATGGCGACGGGGGCAGAGCCCCCCTTGCCCTTCAATACGGCATGGGGAAAGCCCGATGCGCTGCACTGATCTCGACCAACACCTCTGGGGACAGCTTCAGATCCTTGCCCGCCAGAATATGTTCTAACTGCGCCACTGTCGTCGCGCCGAATATTGTCGATCCCATAAACGGCCGGCTGCAACACCAGGCCAGGGACATATGGATCGGGTCCAACCCGTGTCGCTGCGCGATATCCAGATAAGCCGCCACAGCATCGAACACGCGATCCGTTTTGCGTCCGCCCATATTGGGGACCAACGCCATGCGTGATCCCTCGGGCACGGCACCCCCTTGATATTTTCCGGTCAGGAAACCTGCCGCCAAGGGCGAAAATGACAGCAACCCAACATCTTCCAGCAGGCACAGTTCAGCCAAATCCGTATCGAACAACCGGCAGAGCAAAGAGTACTCGTTCTGGATCGACGCAACCCGAGGGCCGCCGACTTCATCGGACGCTCGCAACCATTGCGCCGTCCCCCATGCGCTCTCGTTCGACAGACCAAAGGCGCGGATATTGCCCTTGTCCACCTGCGCTTGCAGAGCAATCAGACTCTCGCGCATCTCGTCCACGATCTCATCCCGGTTGTGCCCCAAGGGCGCATAGTCCCAGTTCTGCCGGAACATGTAACTTCCGCGATTTGGCCAATGAAACTGATAGAGGTCGATGCAATCCGTCTGCAACCTGCGCAGTGAGCCTTCAATCGCCTCGGGAATGGTCTCTTTCGAGATCGGAGCCCCATTGCGCGCATGCACGAAGCCTTCGCCAGAATGCTTTGTGGCAAGCACATAGTCCCCACGCCGCGAGCGATTTGCGGCATTCCAGTTGCCCAGTATTTCCTCGGTCCGTCCGACTGTCTCTTTCGAAATCGGATTCACCGGATACATCTCTGCCGCGTCTACGAAGTTGATCCCACCCGCAAGCGCCGTATCCATCTGGCGGTGCGCTTCGGCTTCCGAGGTCTGAGTACCAAAGGTCATCGTGCCGAGACATAAATCCGACACCATGATCCCGGTACGGCCCAAAGGCTTCATATCCATTTAAAATCTCCTAAAATAAATAAGCGACCGATCAAGCCTCGGCCTTCTTCTCCCATCGTCCGGATTCCTCGGACCAATATTGTGCCGAACACCCCGCCCCAGTCAGGGCTTTCCACTGTCCTCGCGCATGTTGAACTGCCTCCGGGTTATTTCCGTCAAACAAGATACAGACCCGCTCCAAGGCCGATACTTCGTCTGCCTCAACCGGCGCGCCGTCGACGGCCATTACGCAAGTCGCGCCATTAGCGGCCTCTGGTCCGGTCGTCAGCAGAACCGGCTGCGCTGCGTCATGCGCGCCGCCTTCGCGGGCATGTGGCAGGAATCCCTCTTCGGGACCCAGCCATAGTTTTTCATCCAGCCAGTCCATGCGCGCAGGGTCCACCCCCCGCACGGCAATCCGCCACCCGGCCTGCCGTGCCTTGTCGAGCAGTACAGGCAATGTGTGCTCCAATGGCTGACGGGTCAGGTGGTAGAAATAGACGGCACCCATGCGCTTACTCGAAATTGTCCTGCACGAACCGGCTTAGCGCGCGGACGCCCCAGCCGGTGGCCCCTTTGGGCGCGTAAGACGTCTCGGAGGACACCGAGGCCACACCAGCGATATCGAGGTGAATCCAAGGTGTCTCTTCCTTGACAAAGCGCTGCAGGAATTGCGCTGCGGTGATCGAACCGGCTGGCCGTCCCCCTACGTTCTTCATATCCGCAATGCGTGATTTTAGCTGCTTGTCATAGCCTTCGCCCAAGGGCAGCCGCCATGCGCCCTCATCCTCGGCCTTGGCCGATTTCAGGAAGGCATCGCAGAATGTGTCATTGTTTGAGAACACACCGGCATTCTCATGCCCAAGGCCAATGATGACCGCGCCTGTCAGTGTGGCCAGATCAATCATGCCCACCGGTTGGAACCGATCCTGTGCGTACCACATGACGTCGCACAGAACCAAACGACCCTCTGCGTCGGTGTTGATGATCTCAACAGTGTCGCCTTTCATCGATTTGACGACATCACCGGGGCGTGAAGCATTGCCCGACGGCATGTTCTCGACCAACCCGACCAGCCCAACGACATTGGCCTTGGCCTTGCGCTTGGCCAGCGCACGCATGGTTCCGGCAACAACACCCGCGCCGCCCATGTCCATGGTCATGTCTTCCATGCCACCCGCGGGCTTCAGCGAGATACCCCCGGTATCGAACACAACACCCTTGCCGACCAAGGCCAGCGGCGCGTCATCCTTTTCACCACCATCCCACTGCATCACCACAACTTTCGAGGGAGTGACTGAGCCCTGCCCGACGCTCAGCAGCGTGCGCATGCCCAGTTCGGCCAACTTGTCTTCTTCCAGAACCTCGACCTTCAGGCCCAGCGATTCCATCTCGACCAACCTGTCCGCGAATTCGGTTGTCGTCAGCACATTTGCGGGTTCATTTGTCAGATCCCGTGTCATGCGCACCCCATCCGCGACGGCATAGAGCGGCGCAAATGTGGCCTCGGCCTCCTCGGGCTTTGAATGACCGATGACAATCTCGCCCAACGGATCAGATTCCTTGGTTTTGTGGACATCAAAATCGTAGGCCCTCAGAACCATGCCCAAAGCCAACTCTTCGATTCGCGCGTGGTTGGCGGCCATGACCAGCACAGATTTACCAGCAGATAGCTTTGCCAGATTAGCCCCGGCCTTTCGTGCTTCGTCGAAATCGGGTCGGCGCGGCAGGACCAAAATATCCAGCGCCTCGGCCTCCATTCCTGCCGGCCATGCGAGCGAGATTACATCACCCGATTTCACTTTGCTGAAACGCTCGCTTTCTACCAGCCGCGCAATTCCACCTTTGGTCAAGCGATTGGCCCGTCGCGCGGCGGGGCTCATCTTGCCATCGGCGGGAATGAGAATGGCCACGCGCCCTTCGGCCTGCGCCATCGCATCAAGGTCAAAAGGGGTGAAACGGACGGGCATGAGACTGCTCATATCATTCTCCTGAAAAATGCGTTGCATAAGACCTAGCCCGCGCAGCCACCATTGACCAGATAGCAGTTTTCCCCGCCGACCAATTGCATTATGGTCGCGCGAAAATAACGGCAGGCTCGGGGGAGATAACGTGAGATCAATCGGCAGCTACAGGCCGTCGCGCATGAATCCATGCCCGGCTGTGATTCTCGTTTGCCGGAGCCTGATGGGGACACGCGCGTGATCCTCGACCGCTATTTTGCCCGCCGCTTTATCCAAAGCTTTCTCATAATCGGCGGAATATTTCTGACTTTGATGATCCTGATCGATCTGATCGAGCAGGTGCGCCGGTTCGATGGTACTGGCCTGTCCTTCGGTCAGCTATTGCAGTTGACGCTTCTCAACACGCCCGCCGCGATTAGCGAGATGCTACCCCTTTTGATGATCTTGGCCACTATTGCTTTGTTCGTTGGCCTTGCCCGCAGTTCCGAATTGGTCGTGACCCGAGCCATCGGCCGGTCTGGAATCCGCGCGCTACTGGCCCCGGTATTGCTGGCGTTGACAATTGGAACACTCGCGGTTGCTTTGCTGAACCCAATTGCCGCCGCCACTTCAGAAGAATTTCAGCGTCTGTCGGATGGATACCGAAACCAAGGCAGTTCGGCCCTTTCGATCAGCCGCGAAGGGCTATGGCTGCGCCAGGGTTCAGCCAATGGCCAGTCGGTGATCCACGCAACGGGCACGGTCAACGGAGACAGGTTCGCCTTGAAAGACGTAACCATCACCACATTCGCACCCGACGGTAAACCGAACCAACAAATTTCAGCCCAACAGGCCGATCTTGAGGATGGGTTCTGGACCCTGCATCAGGCCAAGATCTGGCCTATTCAGGATGACCTCAACCCCGAAGCAAATTCCAGCACGCACGAGGTACTGAACCTCCCAACAACGCTGACACGAGATCGGATTCTGGACACTTTAGGACAGCAGGATTCGGTATCCGTCTACGACCTGCCGCAATTGATCCGAGATCTGGAAGAGGCCGGATTTTCCACCAAACAGTATGAAGTCTGGTTGCAGGTACAACTTGCGCGGCCGTTGTTTCTGGTCTCAATGGTCTTGATCGGTGCGGCCTTTACAATGCGCCATGTCCGGTTTGGTGGCACGGGTGTTGCTGTACTAACTGCCGTTTTGCTGGGGTTCGGCATTTATTTCATTCGAAACTTTGCGCAAATTCTTGGCGAGAACGGACAATTGCCGATCCTTGTTGCGGCCTGGGCTCCACCTTTTGCGGGTATCCTTTTGTCACTGGGTCTTTTGCTTCATGCGGAGGACGGCTGATGCGCCCTATCCTCTCCTTACTACTTTCGACCGCATTGATCCTGTCCCTGCCTACTGTTGCTATGGCACAGTCGGAAGTGCCAGGCGCCACCAACGACACCGGTGCGACTCAGCAAAATCAACCAGCCCTACTTGTGGCCGATGAGATTTTCATCACCCCGGACCGCAAACTGGTCGCCGAAGGAAATGTCGAAGCTTTTCAGGGCGACGTGAAACTCACAGCCCAAAGCGTCACCTATGATCGTGAAACAGGTGAGCTGACTCTGGTCGGCCCGATCCGGATCGATCAAGGTGGGGACAGCACATTGCTGGCCGATTCTGCACAATTGGATAGCGGCATCCAGAATGGCCTGTTGATGGGCGCGCGTATGGTATTTGAGCAGCAGGTTCAGATCGCTTCGGTCCAAGCTACCCGTGCGGCGGGGCGATACACACAGTTCAGCAAAGTGGCGGCAACCTCATGTCATGTCTGCGCAAACGGCACCCCACCGATCTGGCAAATTCGCGCACGCAAAGTCACGCATGATCAGCTCGAAAGGCAGCTGTATTTCGAAGGCGCCCAGTTCCGCATTCTGGATGTACCTGTCTTTTATTTCCCTACCCTGCGCCTGCCCGATCCAACTCTCGAACGCGCGACAGGTTTCCTGGTGCCATCAATCCGCACGACCTCACAGTTGGATACTGGCATACAGGTCCCTTATTTCTTCAAGATCGGGGATCACAAAGACCTGACGCTGACGCCCTATCTGTCATCCAAAACCCGCACCCTCGGATTTCGGTACAGACAGGCGTTCAAATTCGGTCGCATCCGATTAAGAGGCGCCTATACGCGAGACGATCTTCGACCTGGCAAAGATCGCGGGTACCTCTTTGCAGATGGTCGCTTCAGCCTGGGAAACAGCTATCGACTGACGTTTGACATCAAAACAACCTCGGACGACTCGTATCTGGCCGACTATGGCCTGCCCGATTTTGATCGCCTCCGCAGCGAGATCGCCCTTGAAAGGATAAAACGCGACACTGCATTCAGGACCGGCTTCATCCACTATAAGACTCTGCGGGATAGCGAAGATCAGGACGAGATCCCATCGCGTATCTTCGACCTTAACTATCGAAAACGTTTATTTCCCAAAGCCCTCGGAGGCGAAGTTCAACTGGCCTTTCTTGGCCACACTCACACTCGCACCAGCGATGAGGATATTGTTGGGCGCGATGTCGCCCGCGCGACTTTTGACGCAGAATGGCTGCGCAACTGGACTTTCGCAACCGGGCTACGTGCCGAGGCCCAGTTGGGCGCGGCGATTGACACGTTCAACATCAGAAATGACAGCAGTTATCCGAACAATGTGACGCGCTCGACGCCGCGCGCGGCCTTTACTTTGCGCTACCCAATGTTGCGACGCGAGCAATCTGGCGCGACGCAAATCCTAGAACCTATTGCACAAATCGGCTGGACACATGTTTCAGATAACGATGTGCCCAACGACGAAAGCACATTTCAAGAGCTCGATCAGGGCAATCTGCTGGCACTTTCGCGATTTCCTGCGCCTGACCGGCGTGAAGATGGCACAACCGCCGTGGTTGGCTTGAATTGGTCCCGCTACAACGCTGATGGTTGGCGTGCGCTCGCAACAATTGGGCAAGTTTTTCGGTCTGACGCCGATCCGGATTTCACGCTGACATCAGGATTGCAGGGGACCAAATCGGACATTCTTTTGGCCGGTCAACTTAACAATGGCAAAGGTTTGACACTGGCGGCACGTGGACTGCTGAATAATGACTTCAGTTTTACGAAAGCTGAGTTGCGCGCAGCGTGGGTCAAAGGAGATACGGCACTATCTGGCGGCTATATCTGGCTGGAACCGGACCCGGCTGAAGCTAATAATGACGAAATATCAGAGCTGCGCGTATCGGGTCGCTATCGCGTGGATCAGAACTGGCTGACCCGCGCCAGCGCGCGCTATGATTTCAGCGAATCTGAGCCACTCCGCCTGGGGTTTGGTTTGACCTACGAGAATGAGTGCGTGCAGGTGAATGTGAACGTCAACAGACGCTTTACCTCCACATCAAGTATTGAGCCTTCGACGGAATTCGGCTTTACCGTAGCCCTGACAGGGTACTCCGTCGAAGGCAATGGACAAAAGTTTAAGAGAAGATGCAGTTGATCTCAGGTTTCACAAAATCTCTTCGCTCAGGCTATCGTAATTCGGTCCTGCTGGTGTTGGCCGCCGCGTTTGTTGCCCTGGCGACACCCCCGGCCCAGAGTCAAAGCCTTTTCTCTCCTGCAATCCGGGTCAATCAAGACATTGTCACTTGGTATGAACTGCAACAGCGCCAACAGTTTCTGGATCTTCTGGGTATCCCCGGCAGTTCCGAAACAGAAGTCCGCAATGCACTTATCGATGACAGGCTGCGTAAACAGGCCATGCGTGATGCCGGGATACAGGCGACGCCAGAAGATGTTCAATCTGGAATTGATGAATTCGCCTCACGCGGCAACCTGAGCACGGACGAGTTTCTAAGACTACTGAACGAAGAGGGAGTTTCCACGGAAACCGTACGGGATTTCGTGGCCGACCAATTATCCTGGCGGGATTATGTCGCCACTCGCTTTTTGTCGCAGGCCCGGCCAAGCGAGGATGAAATCAATCGCGCACTGGGACAGGGCGGCGGCGGCGGCTTGCAGGTTTTATTGTCAGAAATCATCATTCCAGTAACCCCGCAAACACTGGCTCAAGCTGAGGCTCTGGCCGACGAAATTGCATTGCTCCCTGATCAGGAGAGCTTTTCGGCCGCCGCAACACAGTACTCAGCAGCGGCTACACGTGAAAATGGCGGGCGGCTCGAATGGCTTTCGATCACAAATCTGCCACCCGCTCTGCAGCCGGTCATCCTGGGCCTGAAAAACGGCGAGATTACCGATCCGCTTGCTCTGCCAAACGCTGTGGCGCTATTCCAGATGAGGGGTATCCGTGAAACAGCGGGCAGCGCGCCGCGATATTCCGAAATCGACTACGCCATCTATTCCCTCCCAGGTGGCCGCAATACAGATACGCTCGCAAAAGCCACCAAACTCAAGGAAGAGGTCGACACCTGCGATGATCTCTATGGATTGGCCAAGGGTCAGTCGCCGGATATTCTTGATCGTATCACCGCTAAACCGTCCGAGATACCACGCGATGTCGCATTGGAACTGGCCAAACTTGATCCAAATGAGGTTTCAACTGCACTGACACGAAACAACGGTCAGACGCTGATGTTCCTGATGCTGTGCAACAGAACCCGCGATCTGGGTGAAGAAACGACCCGAGTGGACGTAGCCAACGCGCTGACACAACAACGCTTGCAGGCTCTTGCTGACAGCCTGCTGGAACAGCTCCGAGCCGAAGCCGTCATCATCGAGCAATGACACCACCTATCGCACTCAGCTGCGGCGAACCTGCAGGAATAGGCCCCGAGATCGCGGCCAAAGCCTGGCAATCATTGCGCGATGAATGCCCGTTCTTCTATATCGGCGATGCCTCGCACCTCCCGGCAGGCACTCCGATCACTCGGATATCCGACCCAGCAGAAGCCCTTGCAGCAAGCGCCACTGCCCTGCCCGTTCTGCATGTCGAGTTTTCGTCTATAAATACACCCGGACATCCCGAAGCCAAAAATGCGCCCGCTGTCGTTGATGCTATTGAACGGGGTGTCGAGTTGGTCCAATCCGGTGCAGCATCGGCGCTTTGTACAGCACCGATCCACAAGAAGGCACTGATCGATGGGGCTGGATTTGCATTTCCGGGACATACCGAATTCCTAGCCTCACTGGCAGGACAGTCGCGCGTCGTGATGATGCTCGCGAGCGATCAGTTGCGGGTGGTACCAGCCACCATCCATATTCCGCTATCGCAAGTCACAAGCGCGCTCACTCCAGAAGTTTTGCGTGAAACGATCGAGATCACCGCACGGGGTTTGCGCGACCAGTTTGGCATCCCCAATCCTAGAATCGCCGTGGCTGGATTGAATCCCCACGCGGGCGAAGAGGGAAAGATGGGGACTGAGGAGCTCGACTGGATCGCGCCGCTGATCACCGATTTCTCCTCCAGTGATTATTCGGTGACCGGCCCGCACCCCGCCGATACCATGTTCCACGCCGCGGCACGTGCGCGCTACGATGCGGCGATAGCGATGTATCACGACCAGGCGCTGATCCCGATCAAAACGCTGGATTTCGACCGAGGTGTAAACGTGACGCTGGGCCTGCCCTTTGTCAGGACCTCGCCGGATCACGGCACGGCCTTGGACATTGCAGGCCAAGGGATCGCAAACCCAACCAGCCTGATCGAAGCACTCAGACTGGCCCAGAAGATGGCGCAATCCCGCTAATGCTTCATCTGGCCAAAAATATCCCCGCCGGAGGCAAAAAATATCTGGCGCACCAAATCCAATCCGAACAACGATAAAGCCATGAGCGCCATCGACTCCCTCCCCCCGCTGCGCGAGGTTATCGCCACCCATCAGCTCTCGGCCCGCAAATCGCTGGGTCAGAACTTCCTGCTCGACCTCAACCTGACCGCCAAGATCGCGCGGCAAGCCGGGGACCTGACTCAATGCGATGTCCTTGAAATCGGCCCCGGCCCCGGTGGTCTGACCCGTGGGCTGCTGTCCGAGGGCGCGCGCAAGGTCGTGGCCGTTGAAAAAGACACCCGCTGCATCGCAGCCTTGAACGATATTGCCGCCGCTTATCCCGGCAGGCTCGAGGTCATCAACGGTGATGCGCTGGAAATCGATCCATTGGCCCATCTGACGCCTCCGATTCGCGTGGCCGCGAACCTACCTTATAATGTCGGGACCGAGCTTCTGGTCCGCTGGCTCACCCCGCCCGACTGGCCGCCTTTCTGGCAAAGCCTGACCCTTATGTTCCAGCGCGAAGTGGCCGAGCGGATCGTGGCCCAACCCGGCAGCAAGGCCTATGGCCGCCTTGCCATCCTCGCCCAATGGCGGGCCGAAGCGCGCATCGCGATGTCCCTGCCGCCTGGAGCGTTCACACCTCCACCGAAGGTCTCCAGCGCGGTGGTTCACCTGACAGCGTTGCCCGAGCCCCGGTATCCAGCGGACGCCCGCACCCTGTCCCGTGTGGTCGCTGCGGCCTTCAATCAACGTCGCAAGATGCTGCGTGCCTCGCTCAAAGGTACGGCCCCGGATATCGAAGACCGCCTGCTTGCCGCTGGTATCAAACCCACTGAGCGCGCCGAGCAGATTCCACTGGAAGCTTTCTGTGCCTTGGCTCGCGAAATTCAGAAACCCTGATCGCAATAAAAAGCCCCGGGTCAAAACCTCGGGGCTTTTGTCGGCGTGAGCCGATCTTATTCGGCCGCTTCTGGTGCGTCGCCTGTATCGGCGGGCGTATCCTCAGCTGCAGGCGGTGCTTTGGGCTTGCGCGCCCGCGGTTTACGCGCCGGCTTTTCCTTCTTCTCCTGAGCCGGAGCTTCGGCACCTTTGCTTTCGGGTGTCTCGACCAACCCGCTTTCAGGTGTCGGTTCGGCCGAGGCGAAATCCATCACATCAGGTTGCGGAGCTTCGGCGGGGTCCGCCTGACGAGCCGCTTCGCGCTCCTGACGTTCGGCACGCTCACGGTCACGTTCAGCTTGCCGTTCGCGGTTCTGGCGCTCTTGCTCTTCGCGGCGCGCTTCGATCTCGCGCTGCGCCTCGCTCAGCATGCGCAGGTAATGCTCGGCGTGTTGCTGAAAGTTCTCAGCCGCCACACGGTCATTCGACAGCTGTGCGTCGCGCGCCAGTTGGTTGTATTTGTCAATGATCTGCTGCGGTGTGCCACGCACTTTGCCCTCAGGACCCGAGCTGTCGAAAACTCGGTTTACGACGTTGCCGCCAGAAGGACGATTGCGGTTGTTCTTGGCCCGCGAGCGGGATTTGGAAGATCTCATCTTACTTTACGTCAGCCTTATCAATTCACTGTCGATCAACCCGTATCTAACGCTGCTCAGTGGCTTTGTGCCGTTACGCGCTATCGACTTTTTGGGCTTGGCGTCAGGGGTGCGCTGAAACAGCGTCAACCTCGCCGACTAATCCTGAGTAAACATGTCCTGAGCGCTCAGACAAGAGGATTCTCGCAATTGTCGCAGCTTTTTTACATCAATCGGCATTTTTCAGCTTCAGATTCCCCTGGATGGTGGCATTCTTGCCCCTACAACCCGGTCACGCCCGTCCAGGTCAGGGATCACCTGCGTGCGCGTCAGTCCGGCGGCATCAAATAACGCTGAGACATAAGTGCCTTGTGTTGGACCGATTTCTACCAAAATACGCCCGCCAGGCATCAGATAATCTGGGGCCGAGGCCGCTATACGACGGTACGCGTCCAATCCGTCGCCCTCATCCGTCAAAGCCATGCGCGGCTCATGCTCACGTACTTCCGGCGAAAGTTCATTCATTTCTTCCGCCGAAATATAGGGCGGATTCGAAACAATCAGGTCAAATTGCCCCTGAATGTTTTCAAACCAATCCGACCGCCGAATCTCCAAACGCGCCTGAACTTGATGCTGAACAGCATTGGCGCTGGCCTGCAGGCATGCCGCTTCGCTCAAATCCACCCCGACGCCCGAGGCGCTCGCCCGTTCAGCTAGCAAGGTAATCAAGATACAGCCCGTGCCCAAGCCCAGGTCCAGAACATGATCGAACGGTTCACTTAGAGCTGCTTCGATCAAAGCTTCGGTTTCTGGACGAGGGTCAAGTACATCACGGCTGACCCGGAACCGACGACCATAGAATTCGCGCTCGCCCAGAAGGTGCGACACCGGCACCCGGATGGCACGAAGAGAAATCAACTGGTCATAGCGCTCTGCGATATCAACGGGCAGTTCCTCGGGTGCGATCAGCGTCACACGGCTGGCCTCGATCCGTGCCGCATGGGCCAGCAGCACCCGCGCATCCCGTGCCGGATCGGGCACCCCTGCCGCGCGCAAACGCGCGGTGGCCGCTACCATGGCCTGCGCAGCTGTCAGTGCCGCAATCATTGCGCCATCTCGGCCAGCAGCCGGGCCTGATCATCTGCGGTGAGCGCATCAATCACCTCATCCAGATCGCCCTGCATCACCTGATCCAGCTTATAGAGCGTCAGGTTGATGCGGTGATCCGTCATACGACCCTGTGGGAAATTATAAGTCCTGATCCGTTCCGACCGGTCACCCGAGCCCACTTGGCTGGCGCGATCCGCTGACCGCTCACTGTCGATCCGCTGCCGCTCCAGATCGTAAAGGCGCGTTTTCAGCACCTGCATCGCAATCTCACGGTTGCGATGTTGCGATTTCTCAGAGCTGGTCACCACGATACCGCTGGGCAGGTGCGTGATCCGCACCGCCGAATCCGTCGTATTAACGTGCTGCCCACCCGCGCCGGAACTGCGCATCGTGTCGATGCGGATGTCATTCGCGTCGATCTGGATGTCTACATCCTCAGCCTCGGGCAAAACCGCGACGGTCGCTGCCGAAGTGTGAATACGCCCGCCGCTTTCGGTTTCGGGCACACGCTGTACCCGATGCACGCCAGATTCATATTTCATCCGCGCAAAGACGTTGTCGCCCTTGATATGAGCCACTACTTCTTTGATCCCGCCGAGATCCGAGGCCTGTTCCTCGATGATTTCAAACTGCCAGCCACGCGCCTCGGAGTATCGCTGGTACATCCGCAGCAGGTCTCCGGCGAACAGAGCCGCCTCATCGCCACCTGTACCGGGCCGTATCTCCAGCATCGCCGGGCGCGCATCCGCCGCGTCTTTGGGCAATAATGCCAGCTGCAAGGCATGTTCGGCCTCGGGGATTCGCGCCTGCAGTTCGGGAATTTCCTCCTCGGCCAGCTCTTTCATGTCTGGGTCGGCCAGCATCGCTTCGGCCTCGGCCAAATCGGAGACCAACAAACGCCATGACATGATCTGATCAACCACCGGCTTGAGGTCCGAGTATTCTTTAGCCAAGGCCGCAATATCTCCGCCCGATGCGCCATCAGCCATGGCCGCTTCGAGATATTGGAATCGCTGGGTGATCTGTTCTAGGCGTTCTTCGGGGATCATCCGCGCGGTGTCTATCATCCGGGGGCTTTGGTCAAGGCCTTGCCTTGTGCTAGGCTTAGCGCATGAAACAACTGATCCTGGCCCTGACACTTGTTGCAACTCCTGGTATGGCCGACGTTATTGGCCCCGGGGGCAAGGTGCAGGACTGCTATTGCACCGACAAATCAGGCACCCGCGTCGAATTGGGAGAGATGATCTGCCTGCAGGTCGACGGCCGCATGTTCATGGCCCAATGCCAGATGTCGTTGAACGTGCCCATGTGGCGTGAGGTGCAGGAGGGGTGTTTGTCGTCAGGGTTGCAGCAAAGCAAGCCAGTGGGTGACCCGCTGTCGATTGACGCCGAAATCTTTCCGACCAAATCTTGAGCGCGCATAGATGCGCAGCTTATCCCCGTCATGCTGAACGGTGGTGTAGTCGGGAAACCCGAATACCCTGGAACGGATGACATAAGTTATCATTCCCTCTTCGATCGAACCTGCCAGCACGGTCGTGCACGGCGTCGAGCGGGCGATATGATCGAGTTGCTCCATCGCTTCCGGGGCTGCCTCAACGACCCGCACTACGCCGTTCCTAAAATCTCGATCCAATCCTTCGGGGGCAACATGCCAGCGCGTTGGGTCAGACGGCGCAAGGCGAACATATGCACCCATCGCAATGCCCACCGAAATCAACAGCCAAAGCACCATTTTCATCTGCCCTTCGATCCCTTTGCGCAAAGCCTACCCGGTCCGAGGGCGACCAACACCCCTATCGTGGCGTCACGCCCGGCAGAATGCACAGCATCTCGAACAGCAGATTTGCTGCCGTCAGCGCCGTATTGCCCGACGGATCATAGGGCGGAGAGACCTCGACCAGATCGCAGCCAACCACGTTCATGCCCGCCAGCGCATGGATCAGTTGCAGCGCCTGTGGCGTCGTCAGACCCGCGATCTCGGGCGTGCCGGTGCCGGGCGCATAAGCCGGGTCGAGGCTGTCGATATCGTAGGTGATATAAACCGGATGATCCTCGACCGTCTTGCGGATAAGTGAGCCGATTTCGGTCAGGTTCTGTTGCCACAGCTCCCACGCCGGGTACTGGCGAAAGCCCCAGCCCTGCGCCTCGGTAAAGTCGCTGGCGGCATAGCCCGAGCCGCGAATGCCGATCTGGAAGGTCTTGTCGGGCACGATCAACCCTTCCTCGTAGGCTCGTCGAAAGACGGTGCCATGGGTCTCTTTCTCGCCAAACATCTCGTCATTGACATCAGCATGGGCATCCACATGGACCAGAGCCACTGGACCATGCTTGGCCGCCATCGCCCGCAGGATCGGCAAAGTGATCGAATGATCACCTCCCATTGCCACCGGGATGACGCCTTGCGCCAGAATGCCGTCATAGCTGCCCTTGATGATCTTAAGACTATCAGCCAGCGAGAAGGTGTTGATCGCCAAATCTCCAATATCCGCGATCTGCAGATGTTCGAACGGTGCCGCGCCATTGGCCATGTTATAGGGCCGTATCATCGCACTTTCGCTGCGGATCTGCTTGGGTCCGAACCGAGTGCCCGACCGCCAAGAAGTGCCGATATCCATCGGAACCCCGAGGATCGCCACGTCCAGCCCTTCAAGCGACGACGCCTGCGGCAGGCGCATGAATGTATTCGGCCCCGAAAACCGCGCCAGATCATTGCCTCCAATGGGTTGGTTATATTCGGTCATGTACTGTCTCCGATCCGGTGCCTTACCAAGCAGATACCGGGATTATGCCTAACCAAAGGTTAAGGCTTCACCAGCTTGTTCCACCCCAACAGGCAAATGATCTGCGTCGCCACATGGGCCCCCGCAATCGCCGTTGCACCGGAGGTATCGTATGGCGGAGAGACCTCGACCACATCGCCACCTTTGATGTTGATCCCGGCAATGTCCCGCAGGATGATTTGCGCCTGAATGGAGCTCAGCCCACCCCAGACCGGTGTCCCGGTGCCCGGGGCAAAAGCCGGGTCCAGACCGTCTATGTCAAAGCTCAGATAAACGGGTCTGTCGCCCAATATCCCTTTGATCTTCTGCGCCACAGCGGCGGGTCCGGATTCGTAAACCTCGCGCGCATCGATGATGTTGACGCCTAGCGTGTCCTCATTTGTGGTGCGTATCCCCACCTGAACCGAATGTTTCGGGTCCACGATCCCCGATTTCACGGCCTTGTAGAACATCGTCCCGTGATCCACGCGGGACATATCATCATCGGCCCAGGTGTCCGTATGCGCATCGAATTGCAGCAGCGACATCGGCCCATATTTCTCGGCATAAGCTTTGAGGATCGGGAAGCTGACATAATGATCCCCGCCCAGCGTGACCGAAGCGACATCGGCCTTCAGAATGGTACGGATGTGGTCGGTCAGCGTGTCAGGAAAAGCCGGGATATTGGCATAGTCATAGGCCATGTCGCCATAATCCACGATGGCCAGCTCACTCAGAGCATCAAAAGGCCAGCCATAAGGCGCATCAGGCGATTGCAACGCACTGGCCTCGCGGATCGCACGAGGGCCGAGCCGGGTTCCCGGGCGGTTGGTGACGGCCTGATCGAAAGGCACGCCTGTTACAGCGATATCTGCCCCGGTCAGGTCTTTGGTATAAAGCCGCCGCAGGAATGAGGTCGCGCCGCCAAAGGTGTTCTCATAGGACAGCCCCTTGAGATCGGGGTTGGTGAACGCCTCATCCACCTGGTTCTTTGCATCTTCCAGTGCCATGTCTTTTCCCTGTCAGCCCAACGGCTGTGCCTTTTCGACGATCCGCGCAAAGAAGGACGCTCCGATCGGCGCGACGTCGTCATTGAAGTTGTATTTCGGATGGTGCAGTCCTGCGCCCTCTCCTTGTCCCATGAACAGATAAGCACCGGGTCGGGCCTGCAGCATATATGAAAAATCCTCTGCCCCCATCTCGCGTCCAGCATTATCCTTCACACTTTCCGCACCGGAAACATCCCGCGCCACTTCGGCCGCAAACGCGGCCTTGTCGGCATCATTGATGGTGGCAGGATAACCCTCTTGATACTCCAGTTTGGCCTCAACACCGTACGAGGCCGCCTGCCCTGCCACAATCTGCGCCATCCGTTCTTTGACCATTTTCTGCACTACAGGATCAAAGGTGCGGACAGTGCCGTTCAAATAAGCGGTGTCGGGAATGACATTGTTCACCGTTCCGGTGTGAATCTGCGTCACCGATACCACCAGATCGTCAAGCGCATAGTGATTGCGACTGACAATTGTCTGGATTGCCTGCGCCATCCCGCAGGCCGCCATCACCGGGTCTTTCGTTTCGTGTGGCATGGCCCCGTGGCCGCCAACACCTTGAATATGAATCTCAAACGTATCCACCGCCGCCATCAAAGGCCCCGGCGTGGTTTCGAACAGACCCTCAGGCCGACCCGGAGTATTGTGGATGCCATAGACCTGAGAGATATCGAACCGATCCATAATGCCTTCTTCGACCATGACGCCCGCGCCGCCACCTTCTTCCTCGGCGGGCTGAAAGATCAGCGCAACGCGACCCGCAAAATTCCGCGTCTCAGCCAGATAGCGCGCTGCTCCTAACAGCATGGTGGTATGCCCGTCATGACCGCACGCATGCATCATGCCGGGGTTCTTCGAGACGTAGTCAACGCCCGTCTCCTCGGTAATCGGCAGCGCATCCATATCGGCACGCAGACCAATCGTCGGACCCTCGCCCTGCCCATTGATGATCGCGACCATGCCTGTTTTGGCGATCCCTTCGTGCAGTTCATCCACGCCAAACTCGCGCAGACGCTCGGCCACGAATGCAGCGGTCTCATAGCATTCGAATTCCAGTTCGGGGATGGTGTGAAGGTGTTGGCGCCACTTGGCCATATCGGCGGCGTAATCGGCAATTCGGTTGACGACGGGCATCTGGGGTGGACTCCTGATCCTGACTGCGGGATGGATGCATCTGACACCGGAACGAAAGGGTTCGCAATGGCCGAAAATCCTCTGATCCACGATACCGATGCGGGTATCGAGCGTTTGCTGGAAATCATGCGTCGTCTGCGCGATCCGGAAACCGGCTGCCCTTGGGATATCGAACAGGATTTCGCCACCATCGCGCCCTATACGATTGAAGAAGCCTATGAGGTCGCTGATGCCATCGAACGCAAGGCCTATGACGAGTTGAAAGGGGAGCTGGGTGACCTGCTGTTCCAATCCGTCTTCCACGCGCAAATGGCTGAAGAGGCTGGGCATTTCACCTTTCAGGACGTAGTGCGCACCATGTCGGACAAGATGGTTGACCGCCACCCGCATGTGTTCGGTGACGAATCCCGTGACAAGTCCGCCGACCAACAGACGAAGGATTGGGAGACCATCAAAGCCGCCGAACGCGCGGGCAAAGAACAGAAAGGCGCACTGGACGGCGTCGCCGCCAACCTGCCTGCTTTGCTACGTGCGCATAAACTGCAGAAACGTGCCGCGCGTGTGGGCTTTGACTGGCCCGACGCCAGCCATGTGCTGGCAAAGATCACCGAAGAGGCCGCCGAACTGGAAGAGGCGCGCGACAGCATGGATGCCGATGCGCTGGAAGATGAATTCGGTGATCTGCTGTTCGTTATCGTCAACCTCGGCCGCCACTTAGGCATCGAACCCGAGGCTGCCCTGCGCCGCACAAACGCGAAGTTTACCCGCCGTTTCGAGAAGGTCGAAGCCCGGCTGGCTAAACGCGGAAAAACGCCCACCCAAAGCGATCTGGCCGAAATGGATGCGCTGTGGGATGAGGTGAAATTCGAGGAGCACCGCGCCAATGGCAAACTCCCGCCGGTGAATGCTCCGGCAGACACGTAATTCGGCTAGACAAGTCCCGCGACACTTGCGAGTGTCCCACCTTCACGGCCCTCGGAGACCCCCATGCCCCGTAAAATCATCATCGATACCGATCCCGGTCAGGACGACGCCGTTGCGATACTTCTCGCCCTTGCCAGCCCTGAAGAGATCGAGGTTCTGGGCATCACCGCCGTCGCCGGAAACGTTCCGCTGGAACTAACCGCCAAGAATGCACGCATCGTGTGTGAATTGGCGGGCCATACCGATATCCCCGTCTATGCCGGATGCGACCGACCGCTGAAACGCCCGCTTGTCACTGCTGAACATGTTCATGGCAAAACCGGGCTCGACGGTCCTGTTCTCCCCGATCCTGAAATGCCTCTGGCCGAAGGACACGCGGTCGATTTCATCATCGAAACCCTGCGCGCGCATGAACCCGGCACGGTGACGCTCTGCCCTCTGGGGCCGCTGACGAACATCGCCACAGCGTTCCAGAAAGCACCCGACATCATCGACCGGGTGCAGGAAATCGTGCTGATGGGAGGTGCTTATTTCGAAGTTGGAAATATAACTCCAGCTGCGGAATTTAACATCTATGTCGACCCGGAAGCGGCTGATATCGTGTTTAAATCCGGCATCCACATCGTGGTGATTCCGCTCGACGTGACTCATGGCGCACTGGTCACGCCCCATCGCAACGATGCATTCCGAGCATTGGACAGCAAGGTCGGTCATGCGGTGGCAGAAATGACCGATTTCTTCGAACGCTTCGACAAAGAAAAATACGGCTCGGAAGGCGCGCCCCTGCACGACCCCTGCGTGACCGCCTATCTGATCCGGCCCAATCTGTTCTCGGGCCGCCACATCAATGTTGAGATCGAAACCCAATCAGAACTGACTTTGGGCATGACCGTGGCCGACTGGTGGCGAGTCACCGACCGCGCACCAAATGCCATGTTCATAGGCGACGTGGACGCTCAGGGTTTCTTCGACCTGCTTACAGAAAGGCTTGCCCGCCTATGACTGCCGCACTCCGCCTCGCCCGTCCCGACGATCTGGATCGCCTGATGGCACTGGTCGCAGCGTTTCATTCGGAATCCGGCATCGCGCAGGATGACGAGAAGCGCCGCAACGCGCTTGCCCCTTTGCTGGATGGCATACCGCATGGCTGCATCTACCTGATCGGGCCGGGCCGAGCGCCGCTGGGCTATGTCATCCTCACATTCGGCTGGTCGGTCGAGTTTGGTGGCATGGACGCATTTGTGGATGAGATTTACATCCGCCCTGCTGTCCGAGGCCGGGGTATCGCAACCGAAGTGCTACACGATCTCCCCAAAGCGCTAGCCGAAGCTGGCCTGACCGCCCTGCATCTTGAGGTCGACCGCACCAACGAAACCGCGCAGAAGCTTTATCTCCGGTCGGGTTTCAAACCGCGCGAGCGCTACATGCTGATGAGCAAATTGCTCTAGCGCGATTCACCCCGGAAGATCACAGCGGGATTCACCATGTCCTGCACCGGATCATCCTGCGAGACCTCCATCCCCGTGATCGGATAGGTCCCCGGCTCCGAGCAAGCGGCCAGAAGCCCGACGGAAAGCATTGAAATTACAAGAAAGATCTTTGAAGCAGACATATTGTCCCCCTTTCTACAATACAGGCAGAATATCGGGGCTTGTTCCGCCGCAATAGGAACAAGTTCACACATAATGATTTTTATGTCGGAATATTCTAGCTTAGAGGCAATTCTTGTTGAACGTCTGTTCCATGGTTTTCAGTTGCCTTGGCACCCGCTTGGGCTGCGGCAGCGCGTTGAGCTGCTCGGTTATGTTCTCGCCGGTGTACCAGGAGTCGAACAAAAGGGCTTTGATGTCATCGTCCAGCACCGTATCGGCGACGTTATAAGTACACAGACATTCCTCCATCGTGATCTGCCCGCTGGGATCGCCTTCCACCATCTTCTGACACACTGCCTCTGGCGGTAGATCAGCCAACACCAACTGAGGCGAGATCAACAGCGAAACTGCACCCACGATGAGTTTAAGATGGCTCATATGACGTCCTCTCCCATCGACCACCCCGTGATGGCCTATCTCACACAGATTAGACGGAACGACGACAAGACAAAGAAAAAAATAGCCCCGGCGATGACGCCGAGGCCCATTCAAGTCCAAATGTAGAGACGCAGATCAGCGTTTCAGGATAGACGAACCCGCATATTCCGCGACCTCGCCCAGCGATTCCTCAATACGGATCAACTGGTTATATTTCGCCAACCGGTCCGAGCGCGCCAGCGAGCCAGTTTTGATCTGGCCACAGTTTGTCGCGACCGCCAGATCGGCAATCGTGGCGTCTTCGGTCTCGCCCGAGCGGTGCGACATTACGTTGGTGTATCGCGCGCGGTGGGCCATATCGACGGCACGAAGGGTCTCGGTCAGCGAACCGATCTGGTTCACCTTGACCAGCATCGAGTTCGCACAGCCACGCTCGATTCCTTCGGCCAGACGCGCCGGATTGGTCACGAACAGATCGTCGCCGACCAGCTGCACCTTGTCACCGATGGCGTCGGTCAGGGCCTTCCAGCCATCCCAGTCATCTTCGGACATACCGTCTTCGATCGAGATGATCGGGTAATCGTTGACCAATGCGGCCAGATAAGCGGCGTTTTCGTCGGATGTCAGCGAGATGCCCTCGCCCGCCAGAACGTATTTACCGTCCTTGAAATACTCCGTGGCCGCGCAATCCAGCGCCAAATGGATTTCCTCACCCGGCTTGTAGCCCGCTTTTTCAATGGACTTGAGGATGAAATCCAACGCCTCACGGGTCGAGGCGATATTGGGCGCAAAACCGCCTTCATCACCCACGCCGGTGGCCAGACCAGCGGCCGACAGCTCTTTTTTAAGCGTATGGAACACTTCTGACCCCATGCGCACCGCCTCGCGGATATTTGCGGCCGAGGTCGGCATGATCATGAATTCCTGAATGTCGATCGGGTTATCGGCGTGTTCTCCACCATTGATGATGTTCATCATCGGCACTGGCAATACACGAGCCGAAGTACCGCCTACGTAGCGATACAGAGGCTGCGTAGTGAAATCCGCCGCCGCCTTGGCCGTCGCCAGAGAGACACCAAGAATGGCGTTCGCACCCAGACGGCCCTTGTTCTCTGTCCCGTCGAGTTCAATCATCGCCTGATCAATGGCCACCTGCTCAGTCGCATCAAAGCCCACCAGTTCTTCGGCTATCTCACCGTTAACGGCAGCGACCGCTTCCAGCACGCCCTTGCCCATATAGCGGGCCTTGTCGCCATCACGCTTTTCCACTGCCTCATAGGCACCGGTTGACGCGCCCGAGGGCACGGCAGCGCGGCCCATAGTGCCGTCTTCCAGAATCACGTCCACCTCGACCGTCGGGTTACCCCGGCTGTCCAGAATTTCGCGTGCGTGGATGTCGATGATCGTGCTCATGATATGGGTCCCGATGATGCCAACAGTTGCATGCCTCATAGCAGCACGCGGCAAAAAGTAAACCGTTTCCGTTATCGCTAACACGTATATTTTTCGGCCTTTAGGGCTAACAGTTTGCTGTTTGCGCCAACAGGTAGCGGGTGCTTAGGCCACTGCCAGTGCCCGCGCCAGCTGACGTTCTCGAATGAAGGTATACAAACCTGATCCGATAATCAGACCTGCACCGGCCAGCGTCATGCTGTCAGGGCGTTCGCCGAACATCAGCATCCCGGCCATGATCGAAAACACCAACCGGGTATACCGAAACGGCGTCAGCGCTGAAGCTTCACCAATCCGCATCGCGGTAACGATGCCATAATAGCCTAATACGCCGAACCCGATGGCACCCAGATAAGGCCCGATCTGCGCAGGCTGCAGCGGCACGATGGGCTGTGCTGTGAACACCATCAGGGCCGCACCAGCCAGCGCCACTCCGATATAGGCCTGCAATGCGACGACCGACGAGGCTACACGAACATCCAGCCTGCGAGTGATCAGATCACGCGCCGCGATCGCAACAACCGCAACCAAAACAAACAGAGATTCTGGCTGGAAACCTTCGAGCCCGGGGCGAATGATCATCAAGACGCCGACAAAGCCAATGCCGATGGCGCTCCAACGACGCCAGCCGACCTGCTCGCCCAGAAACAGCGCAGCCCCCATCGTGACGAATAGCGGCATCGCTTGAAAAACCGCAGCTACGGTCGACAGATCGACCAATGACAAAGCGGTCACAAAACTCAGCGCTCCAAAAGCCTCGGTCCCTGCCCGAAGCAGTGGCAGCGGTTCCCACGCGACAGGGTCGAAAATGCGTTTACGTGTCACCAACGACATGATTGCAAACACGGTTCCGCAGAACAGACCCAACACGATCATGATCTGCCCGGTTGAGGCACTAACCGAAAGGTACTTGATGAACATGTCCTCAAGCGCGAAGGCTGCCATCGAGCCGATGATCAGCAAAATGCCGTTTACGTTGTTCATGCGCGTTTCCATTGGAATTGACCGCTAACTTGCGAGTCCTTCCAGCACAAAAATCGTAACCTTCACGACGTCGCAAGCAGTATTGTGACATGTTCGATGATTTCCCGTACGCCGACCAATCGATTTTCGTGATGAGTTAGTCTTTTTCCAGCGGTACGCCGTACAATTCCAAGCGATGGCCTTTCAGCTTATACCCAAGCTTGGCCGCAATCTTTTCTTGCAGTGCTTCAATCTCGGGATCTACGAATTCGATCACCTCGCCTGACTGCATGTCGATCAGGTGATCGTGGTGATCGCGCTCTGCGTCCTCGTATCGCGCGCGGCCATCACCGAACTCCAATCGCTCCAATATCCCGGCCTCTTCGAACAGCTTAACGGTGCGATAGACCGTTGCGATCGAAATCCCCGAATCCTCTGCCGAGGCACGGGCATACAGCTCTTCCACATCCGGGTGATCCTCGCTCTGCTGCAATACCTGGGCGATGGTCCGGCGTTGACCGGTCATGCGCAGGCCCTTGGCTTCGCAACGAGCGATAATCGTATCGGACATGGTGACCCCCGGAACTGTTCGAAACTCTGTCATAGTATGTCTGAGTGCCTTGCGCCACACAGGATTTACGCATCAGGCAGCGCGTCGCAAATCGGCCCAAACCGGCAAATGGTCAGACGCGATGTGCGCCGGTCGCGCATCGTGCACCCCATGCAATGCTGCCTCAAGCCCCTGTCCCACTGCGATCCTGTCCAGCGCGCCCAATGGCTGTGCAGCCGGAAAGCTGGGTACGGGCGGCAAAAACCTCATGTCCGGAGCCAGATGATCCAGAACCGGTTGTCGCGACCATTCGTTGAAATCGCCGGCCCAGACGGTGGGCATATCCTCAAGATCGGAGTCACAGCGCTTGATATGGTTGATTTGCTGGCGTCGCGACGCGGGCAATAATCCCAGATGCATCCCCATCACCCGCAAGGGCCCGATCTGTGTATCAAACTCGACCCGCACAGCACCACGCGGCTCCAGCCCCGGCAACTCGTGATGCCCTGTCCGGCGCACCGCAATTGTGTCTCCACGCCAGATGACGGCGTTGCCGTGCCAACCCAGACTGCCCGCACCACCCAGATCGACAATCTGCCAGCCGGCTTCGTCCAACATGAAATGCGGCAACGCGGCAGGGCGCGGTGGCAAACGTTTATCGGCCTCCTGCAGCACAACAATATCCGCCTGCATACTCTCAATAACCTGCAATATCCGCTGCGGTTGCCGCCGGAAGTCGAGTCCCACACATTTCTGAATGTTGTAACTGGCTAGACGCAGTGTTGACTGAAGGACCATGGGATTCCGATGTTTACTCAAACACTAAGAGTGCCACGCTCAGCGCCTAGTGCAACATGAAATTCCTGCAGGAACCAGATAGATTGCTTTGGTTCAATCACCACCAATCAACTTAAAATTGCTTTTACCACAATGCGCTCCACCAAAACGCAAATATCGTGTACACGTGCATCTCTATGGGTAAAGTGCCCGTAAAGCCAAACTAAGGATCAAACGTGAATACAACATTCGCCACCCTGGTAATCGCAGACATTTCAGGGAGCACCCCATTGTACAAAGCAGTGGGCGAAGGCGAAGCGCAGCGCCTTATCCAAATGGAGCTTGATCGGCTACGTCGCGTACTTGCAACCCATGGCGGCACACAAGTTGGCCAGAAAGGGGATGATGTTCTAAGCTTTTTCCTGGATCCAAACGCGGCGTTGAATGCAGCGATGGGTCTGATCGAACAGTCCTCGGAAACCTCACTGTCGGTGCATGTTGGTGTACATTGCGGGCCGATCGTCATCGCCGAAAAAGGTGTTTATGGCGAAGCGGTGAATGTGACCGCCCGTCTTGCCACAGCCGCCAACCCAGGAGAAGCCTGTGTCAGCAATGGCGTCGCGACGATGCTACAGGAAAACTTGCGCCAGATTCTCAAACCGCTTGGGCAACTCAACCTCAAAGGTTTGACAGAGCGGTTCATGGTCTATTCCTTGATGAACCCGGACATGGACCCGTTCACGCAAACCAGATTGCCACTGTCCCATGGCCGGACCGAAGATCACTGGAAGCCAGCGGAACGTTTGACCCTTTTGCTTAGCCATGGGGAGCGCTCATGGCGCTGCCACGAGAACGGCGAGCTGGCAATTGGCCGGTCACAAGATTGCGACGTCGTGCTGTCCCAACCATGGGTGTCGCGCCTGCATGCTGTTCTCAGTATCAAGGATGGCAAGCTGATCCTGTCAGACCGCAGCACATCCGGTACCTATCTGAAATCTGAGGCAGGTCGTGAAATCCAGCTCAAGCGCGAATCCGTAATGTTGGCAGACAGCGGCTGGATTTCTCCAGCGCTGCCCATTGAACAGTCCGAAACCTGCCTGCAGTTCGAGCTTTTGGGCCGCAGTCAGGTACCACAGAACGTGGCATGAACCACTTCGCTCTCGGATGGAGGGCGTGTCAGATCAACCGCATCGGACTGATCCTCGTAGGGTCGTGACAAAACGTCGTTCAAACGATGGAATGGCGCGTAATCTCCCTGAACGGCCGACTGTATCATCTGCTCAATCCGGTGGTTGCGTGGAATGAAAGCCGGATTTGCAGCACTCATTACAACGTCAGGAGTATCTTCGCGCTGCAACCGCGCGCGCCATCCTTCAGCCCATTCGTCATACGCGACAGGATCAGTGAACTGATCCCGCGCATGATCACCGCCCAGCGCACGAAACGTGTTGGTAAAGTCCGCCTGATTCTGCGCCATCCGCACCAGCAGGTCCGAGATCAGTTCAAGGTCTCCGTCCTCAGCTCGAACCAATCCGATCTTGGTCCGGAACCGCTTCAACCAATGCTCTTGCATCAGGTCAGGCATGGCATGGACAATTTCGGTAGCTTCTTCAACCGCCGCGTCTTTGTCTTCGAACTGCTGGATCAATGCAGTCGCCAATTGCGCCAGATTCCAGACCGCAATCTCAGGCTGGTTCGAATAGGCATAACGCCCCATCCGGTCAATCGAGCTGAACACCGTATTCGGATGATAGGAATCCATAAAGGCGCAAGGTCCATAATCTATGGTTTCACCCGCGATCGAGCTGTTGTCCGTATTCATCACCCCGTGAATAAATCCAACGCTCATCCACTGGGCAATCAGTCGCGCCTGCGCATCGCGTACAGCACGCAGCAATCCCATCGGACCTTGTGCGTCCGGATAGTGACGCTGAATAGCATAGTCTGTCAGCTTTCGCAGATGGTCCAACTGTCCTCGGGCGGCAAAAACCTGAAAGGTACCCACGCGCAAATGGCTCTGCGCCACGCGCGTCAGGATCGCACCGGGCATCGGACCTTCCCGTAACACGATCTCACCGGTCTCGACCGCCGCCAGGGCGCGTGTCGTCGGAATGCCCAGCGCATGCATCGCCTCAGACACGACATATTCGCGCAACACCGGCCCCAGCCAGGCGCGCCCGTCGCCCCGGCGCGAAAACGGCGTCTGGCCCGAGCCTTTCAGCTGAATATCCCGCCTGACCCCATCTGCGCCGATGGTCTCGCCCAACAGGACTGCACGTCCATCCCCAAGCTGGGGGTTATAGGTACCGAACTGGTGCCCGGAATACAGCTGCGCCAAGGGTTCCGCACCTTCCGGAACGATATTTCCCGCAAACGCCCGCGCCATCTCTTCAGCCTCATCGGGCGTTATCCGCAATAGCTTTGCCAGATTGGTATTAAACGCGATCAAATTCGGCGCGCGGACCGGTACAGGAGCCTGCCGCGCAAAAAACCCCTCCGGCAGGCGGGCGTAACTATTGTCAAAAGGGATCATCATGGTCATGCGGCAAACATATGCGCTGGTTACACAATTGCCATAGCGGATCATGCGACGCCGTGCATAATCAGCGCAATCGAACCCGAGGCCGCCATGAACCCACAAGACATCATCAATCACCTTGATCTGCAACCGCACCCCGAAGGAGGTTGGTTCAAAGAAACCTGGCGGGCCGACAATTCCGGCCGTGCCACCGGTACCTGCATCTACTTTCTGCTGACCGAAGATCAAAGCAGCCATTGGCACAAAGTCGACGCGACCGAGATCTGGCTCTACCATTCAGGCGCACCGTTGACCTTGTCGCTCAGCGCAACCGATGCGGGTCCGGCAATCGCTTACACGCTCACCCCGGACTTGGCCAACGGCGCACCCCAGCTGATTGTTCCCAAGGGGTATTGGCAAGCAGCGCGCAGCACCGGAGCTTACACATTGGTCAGTTGCACGGTATCCCCAGGCTTTGAGTTTGAAGGTTTCGAGCTCGCAGAACCCGACTTCGATATTCCCGCAAAATAATAATCACTGGACCCACAGGATTACATCCCAAAGGTATCCGCTTCTTTATCTGGCTCAAAATATCCCGGGGGAGGAAGCGCAGCGACCGGGGGCAGAACCCCCTACCCGCCAACCACCTCACCCCGCGCTGGCGACGACACGACGCCGCCTCCAACCAATGCACTAACCCCGGTTGTACCCGGACCAGATGTCGGTAAGCCCCGCGCTACCCGAACCGCAAGATAGGCAAATGCTTGGGCTTCAAGCATATCGCCGTCCAGACCAACCGCCTCAACCGGCCCTACTGGGCAATCCAGCGATACGCGCAGCATTTCCATCAACACCGGGTTCTTGCGGCCACCCCCCGTCACCAGAATGCGCGAAGGTGGCTTGGGGCAATGCTCCATTCCCTGCACAACACCTGCTGCACTCATGCCCGTCAACGTGGCGACCGCATCTGCATCGTTCAGTTCTTTCACCAGATCGATCATTTCCGAGAAGTCATTCCGATCCAGCGACTTGGGTGGCATACGATTAAAGAAAGGTTCGGCCAGAAACAGCTCCAGCGCACCGGTTTCGACCGTCCCACCACGCGCCAGCTCGCCATCCTGGTCCATCGGCAGGCCCAATCGCGCCTGCATCAGGTCATCTACCGGCGCATTGGCTGGCCCGGTATCGAAAGCCAGCAACGCCCCAGGTGCTTCGGGTCCATCAAATGACGGATCGACATAAGTCAGGTTTCCCACACCTCCCAGGTTGAGGAAACACATCGGCTCTTGCGCCCCAATCCACTTGGCGCAGGCAAAGTGAAAGAACGGTGCCAACGGTGCCCCTTCGCCGCCCAGCGCCACATCGTCGCTGCGAAAGTCCCAAACCACTGGTAATCCAAGGGCCTGCGACAGGCCCAAACCGTCACCCACCTGCAAAGTCCCACGCCCACGTGGTTCATGCGCCAGCGTTTGGCCGTGGAAGCCGATCAGGTCAACTTCTTCGAATTCAGACAGAACCTCGGCATGCGCGCGAGTTACCAATTCAGCTGCAGTATCGACTTTGGAGCCATGCCACTGCCCGAGCGCTGAGCGCAAGGTCTCACGCTCTTCCTCTGAATACACCCGGTAGGCAATTGGTCCAAAATCAAAAATTTCCTGCCCATCGGTTTCGATCACTGCCGCGTCGACACCGTCCAGAGAGGTTCCTGACATGGCACCTAACGATCTGATCGCTCCCGATTTGCTGATGACCCTGCCCACATCGACCTCATTGTTCCGTTCAAACACCCGTTCGCCGGGTTCTGGGCACAACCTGCACGGTAACGCCAAGCCAAGGCAAGACACATCAGGCGCGAGCGGCACTTTTCTTGGAAATGGTGCCTTTTCCTTGCCTCTGACGCCGCCTATACAGTGCTCCGCAGTAGTAACCCCGAGGGCACGATATGACCTACCACCCCAAATCGGATTTCATCGCCACGATGATCGAGCGCGGCTTTCTCGCCGACTGCACCGATTATCAGGGCCTTGACGACGCGCTGATCTCTGGGGTGCAGACGGCATATATCGGCTATGACGCCACGGCGCAGTCTCTGCATGTGGGTCACTTGATGAACATCATGGTGTTGCGCTGGCTGCAAAAGACCGGTCACAAACCGATCACCCTGATGGGTGGCGGCACTACGAAAGTGGGTGATCCGTCATTCCGCTCGGACGAACGCCCATTGCTGGGCCCCGAACAAATCGACGCCAACATCGCGGGCATGAAACAGGTGTTCTCGAAATACCTGTCCTATGATGACAGCGAGACCGGCGCGCTGATGCTGAACAATGCCGAATGGCTGGACAGCCTGAACTACCTCGATTTCCTGCGCGATATCGGACGGCATTTCTCGGTCAATCGGATGCTGAGCTTTGAATCCGTGAAATCGCGCCTGGATCGCGAGCAATCGCTGTCGTTCCTCGAATTCAACTACATGATCCTGCAGGCCTATGATTTTCTCGAATTGAACCGCCGGTACAACTGCGTTTTGCAGATGGGCGGCTCGGACCAGTGGGGCAACATCGTGAACGGCATCGACTTGACCCGCCGCGTCCTGGATCACGAAATCTATGGCCTGACCACGCCTCTGCTGACCACAAGCGATGGCCGTAAAATGGGCAAGTCGCAGGGCGGTGCCGTGTGGCTAAACGGCGATATGCTGTCGCCCTACGAATTCTGGCAGTTCTGGCGGAACACCACCGACGCTGATGTGGGCCGGTTCCTGAAAATCTTTACCGAGCTTCCGGTAGACGAATGCGACCGCATGGGCGCGCTCGCGGGATCCGAGATCAACGAGGCAAAAGTGCGCCTTGCAAACGAAATCACCACCCTGCTTCACGGTGCCGAAGCTGCGGCAACGGCCGAGGCAACCGCGCGCGAAGTGTTCGAAAAAGGCGGCGTTGGCGGAGACCTCCCGACCCTGACCCTCAGCGCTTCGGAACTGGGTGACGGCATGTCCATCGTTCAGTTGATCGTCAAATCCGGCCTCGCCAAATCCGGCAAAGAGGCCAAACGCCTGATCGCCGAAAACGGCGCAAAGCTGGACGATGCCCCGCTGACTGACGCAGGCCTAATGATCGACGTAGGCGCACTGTCATCGCCCATCAAATTGAGCGCAGGTAAGAAGCGCCACGCGCTGGTGAAACTTGGTTAATCCAGTCAAAGAACTGCTATCACGCATTTGTCCTTTGAAGAAAATGTTGCAGATCGAGTAACTCGATCTGCAATTTTTTTGCATTCACCCGACGAAGATCGCTTTAGGTTCGAAAGAGAAGATCAATTGTCAGAAACTGCTATCAGGCTGTGCCATTTCTGGTCGTTCAGCTCTTGTTTGTGAACTGCGTTGCCCGAAATAGTTTCAAAGTCTACCATGAGTATTGACGCTCGAAATTAGGGATATTGTGATTGTGTCTGTTCAGACAGGTTACCTGCTAATCGCCGATATCACCGGTTACACAGGATACTTGACCCGGTCTGAGTTGGAGCATGCCAACCCAATCATCCATTCTTTGCTTGAGGCAATTGTGATGGAACTGAAAGACCCGATGAAGTTGCGAGGCCTCGAGGGTGACGCCGTTCTCGCTTATTCGAGTGGACCGTTCCCTTCAGGTGAAACTTTCCTCAACATCTGTGAAAGCCTTTATCGGGCGTTTGCCGAACGCCGTCGGAACATTGTGCAGAACACAACTTGTCCCTGCAATGCATGTCGCAATGTTGCTGATCTCGATCTGAAGATCCTTGCGCATCACGGGAAATTTGAAGAGCTTTCGATTGGCCCGATGAAAGATATTTCCGGTGCTGACGTCATACTCGTGCATCGGATGGCGAAAACCGATGTGAAAGAGGATACAGGTATCCTCAGCTACGCGCTGTTCTCAGAAGACGCGTTCGAGGCAATGGGCATCGAGTCTGATCTCATGCAATACAGCGCTCAGTTCGAGCACTTTGGCGACGTACCCATGCGGGTCTACGACCTTGCTGCAGCCTGGCAACGATACCGTGAAGTCGCCGGACCTGTCCGCATTACAGACGAAGATGCAGTATTCACAACTCGGCACATGCTGAACGCACCCCCGGGAGTGGCTTGGGAAATGCTTACAGATCCCCAGCTGAAGATGCGCTGGATGATGTTGAAGGACGCCTACCGCGAAGGAGATGCATCGCGCACATCGGTCGGCGTTCGCTTGCACTGCATTCATGAAGCCGCACATTTTCAGATGCTGATCGTCGACTGGCAGCCATTCGAATATGTAACCGACATTCTGCACAACTCCTCCATCGAAGGTCTTACGAATATTGAGACTTATGAATTGGTCCCGACTGAAGAAGGCACCGAAATTGTATTTCGTATGGGCCGACTAACAGACTCTGACGGAAAACATCATCCGGCGGAGGAAGCTGCGGTGATCGAATTATTCGAAAGTTTTTATCCGGTGGCTTTTGGCATTCTCGATGAGATGGCGCTGGAGTTTAATCAAAAGAAACAAGAGTGATAACGCTGAATCTTTGACGGCATCTACGCACCTTAATGGGCTGAGAATATCGTACCATCATCGAACAAGATGCTATCTTTGCAATCAGGGTTGTTCACCTAGAGCCAGATTGTACCGGTTGCCCGCAAGGTGGCAGATGCGGGCCTGATGGTCACCGCGTCGGTGCTGCCAACGCCGATCATACAAAGTGCAGAAAAAAGTGGAACGGTGGTGAAACTGGGTTGATCTAGGTAAACGGCCACCTTTGGGCTTCCACCGATCTGCAACTGGTATTTCGGATTGAACAATTCGAACTGAAATATATTAGCGCCCGACTGGCAGAGGTGCGCTTTGAGTTCTAACTGGGCATTTCCTCGCGTCTAAGTCCACCAAAGGTGATTGACGTTCAATCGATGCGATTACCGCGTCTATGCAATGCGAGTTCATCGATCCGAGCCTCGATCAGATTCAGCATTTTAAGATACTCGATGCTCTCGACATCTTTGTAGGTATTCTCAAATTCTTCTTCGGACATGATCTGGGGAATATCTTCGAATCCTATGATGACATCATTTTCCGACCGGATCCCATGTATGAGTTCAGCCCAATCAGGGGCTGGTGTAGACATAAATTTGTTCGACATCCGAATTCCAGAATTGTTCGCCGCCAAGTCAGTGAAGTCGAAACCTCCGGACTTAACGGTGTCGTAGAGTTCCTTGAATTCTCCTACTGATACGGCAAAGCCACGGTTGCTTGCAGCTTGCAACGCGGCGGCAGTTGTGAAGTGTCGGCGACTGTCAATGCGTCCATTCAGAGTCAATTCACCACAATCAGCTTTCCAGTTATTGTCCTCAGCAAATTCACTTCCGACCATACCACCAACAATCAAGGTAAAATCTTTCGCGCCACAAATCAGTGTAAGGGCAATAATCGAGGACGTGTAAGCGTTCGCCACACCCTCGGATTGGCTTCCTTCGTGAGCGGCCTCTAGCATAAGCAGCAAGTAGGGGAGGTAACTTCCACTTGTCGGCAGTTCGCCGAGATCCATTGCTGAACGAAACTTCAAATAATAGCGGTCAATGTCTCCTGAGTCGGGCATGTCGGAACCACGCAAGCTCCCAAAAATCCCTCGCATTAGTCCGTTACTACCCATTTCGTTCATCGTCAGACGGAAGGCCACGTTGCCATCATGAATATGCATGCTATCCGCGACGTTCAGAACGATATCACCGAACTGCTCTCCTACAATTACATTACCGCCTATTCGCGCAACGCTAATTGCGAGACTTGGAGGGACTGTAACGGGCCCTAGTTGAACGCTTGAAAGCACAAAGGGGCCTTCAAATTCAGGTACAGATGCGCGCAGGTTCATCCATTTGTTAGTGTACGGAACCGGGACTGAGGCAATTCCATAAACGCTCTTACCATCAACACTGAGTTCGCCGCGAAATCCGGGAACGAAGCGCCCTCCTAGCTTTAAAACACTATTGAGTTGATCCTCGTTCGTAGTGAATGAAGCCGTTTCTGATAACTTTGGCTGAATAGCGGACCTCAGGCCTCGTACGAATTCACGCGCTTCTGTCACATCTTTAGAAGAAGGTGGTGCTCCTGCTTCGACTAGTGGAGCGTCCTCGACGACGACCAGGACAAACACAATCAAAGCCATCAACACTGCGGCAAATGAAATTATCGATATCTTTAGAAACCTGCGCAACATGCATAATCCACTCGGCCAACAACACTATTTAAGTATGCAAGCCCTCAAAAAAGAAATCATCTGAAATCGATGAACGCCAACCTGTGAAACGAATTTGGATAATGCAGCCCAAGCATCGGAAAATGCCAATGCTTAATTGGTCATGAGACTGTCAAACCTGAGACAACAATACCAACATCAATAACCTTCTTCGGATTGCCGCATTATTGACGACTCCCGGCGTCGTATTTCGCAACAGACTTTCGCATTCCTGCATGTGAGCCCCACCCTTTCCGTTCCACTCTGAACCGGAAGGAGGCACCATATGACCAGAACTGCCACTGCCACACGTACCGGAGGGCGCTCTGCCCGACGCGCCATCCGCACCGCTCCAAATTTCGAGATGCTACCAGGGCTGACCCATGGCTTACCGCTCTGCGAAGTGATGGACGGAACTCAGGTTGAACGCATCGATGCGGCATCGATGGAAATTCTGGAAAACGTGGGTGTCCAGTTCCGCGACCCCATCGCGCTGGAAGACTGGAAAAAGGCCGGTGCCAAAGTTGAAGGTGAACTGGTCTATCTGGATCGCGGTCTGGTGCGCGAGTTGATCGCGACCATCCCGTCAGACTTCACCTACCACGCGCGCGATCCGAAAAAGAACGTTCGACTTGGTGGCAAACACTCGATTTTTGTACCGATGACCGGCGCGCCGTTCCTGCGCGATCTGGACGATGTGCGCCGCAACCCGACGCTGGACGATCTTGCGATGTTCCACAAGCTCAGCCACATGTTACCCGCGCTTCATTCGTCGGCCCATCATATAGTCGAACCCTATGACCACCCGATCAGCCAGCGACATCTGCGGATCACCTATTCGTCGATGAAACACTCGGACAAGACCTTCATGGGCATGACCACCAGTCCCAAGAATGCCGAAGATGTCATGGAGATGTGCGCGATCCTGTTTGGCGAGGAGTTCCTTGAGGATCACCCTGTCACCACCGGCAACTGCAACGGCAACTCCCCGCTGGTCTGGGATGAAACCATGTTGGGCGCGATGCGGGCATTCTGTCGCCGTAAGCAGCCCGTGCTGTGCTCGCCCTTCGTTCTAGGCGGGGCCAACACGCCTGCCAGTGTACCCGCCACCGTGGCGCAGCTGAACGCTGAAGCACTCAGCGCGTTGGCCTATACGCAGGTGATCCGCAATGGCGCACCTGCGATTTACGGGCATTACCTGTCGACTGTCTCGATGAAATCTGGTGCACCGATGGCCGGCACGCCTGAGATCAGCCTGATGAACTTCATGATCGGACAGATGGCCCGATACTATGACGTACCATGGCGCACTTCGAACACGCTGGGTGGGGCAAAAACCTTTGACGCACAGGCGGGGTATGAATCCGCGACCACTCTTCAGGCGGTGATCCATGCAGGGGCGAACTATATCTGGCATTCGGCAGGCTGGAACGAAGCCGGGATGCACTGCTCGACCGCGAAGTTCATCGTCGACGCGGAACAATGCGCCATGGCCTATCGCATGGCCGAGGGCCCAAAATGGCACGATTTCGATCAGGCGGTTTCCGCCGTTGGTGATATCGGCCCCGGCGGGCACTATCTGGGGCACCCCCACACGCAGGACAATTTCCAAAGCGCGTTCTTCATGCCCGATATGTTCGACAATAACTCGATCGAGCAATGGCAGGCCGAGGGCTGTGTCGAAATCACCGAACGCGCCCTCAAACACGCCCGCAAGCTGTTGGCTGAGTACCAAGAACCGACGCTCGATATCGCAAAGAACGAAGAGCTGCTGGACTACATCGCACGGCGTGAACGAGAAATTCCAGCAGCCGATGAGTTGAATCAAACATACTGAGATACACTCCCCTGAAACTCACCCGCCCGAACTATTGGGCGGGTCTTTTCCATTCAGAGACATCGGGAAACACAAAACGTGAGAATTTCTGAAATCTACATCTACGGCCTTGATCTACCGGTGAAAAATGGCCCATACACCATGGCCCGCGCCCAGGTCTGGGCTCTGGATACAACTCTGGTCAAACTGGTTGCTGATAATGGTCTAGTCGGATGGGGCGAGACCTGTCCGGTCGGTCCCACCTATGCCGAAGCACATGCGGCAGGCGCACGGGCCGCGCTAGCGCAAATGGCACCAGATCTGCTGGGCGCTGAGGTCTCGCCGCTTGGCTTGCATCGCCAAATGGACGGCCTTTTGAACGGTCATAACTACGCCAAAGCGGCAATTGATTTAGCGGCGCACGATCTGTTGGGCAAACACTACGGTGTAAGTGTATCGACCCTACTGGGAGGTGCTGTAACCGACAAAGTGCCCTCGTATTACGCAACCGGCGTGGGCGCACCGGATGACATCGCCCGGTTGGCTGCGGATAAGCAGTCCGAGGGCTATCCTCGCCTGCAGATCAAGGTCGGCGGTCGCCCGGTCGAACTGGATATCGAAACCATCCGCAAAGTTTGGGAGGTAATCAGCGGCTCGGGCATGCGCCTTGCCGTGGATGGCAACCGTGGCTGGACAACGCGCGACGCGCTGCGTGTCAGCCGCGAATGTCCCGACATTCCCTTCATCATGGAGCAGCCCTGCAACACGATCGAAGATCTGCAGAAAATCCGGCCACAGGTTGGTCACGCGATCTACATGGATGAAAACAGCACCAGCCTGAACACCGTCATTACCGCGGCGGGCACCGGGCTGGTGGACGGGTTCGGCATGAAGGTCACCCGTATAGGCGGCCTGCACCCGATGCGCGCCTTCCGCGATCTGTGCGAGGCCCGCAACCTGCCCCATACCTGTGACGATAGCTGGGGCGGCGACATTATCGCAGCGGCCTGCACCCATATCGGTGCTACGGTGAAGACCGAATTGCTCGAAGGTGTATGGCTCGCTGCACCCTATATCGAAGGCAATTACGATCCCGAAAACGGGATCCGGATTGAGGGCGGGCATATCCGCGTTCCCTCCGCACCGGGGCTCGGCGTATCACCTGACGAAAGCCGATTTGGCGCGCCAGTCGCATCCTTCTGATTGGAGGCAGACATGGATTTCACAGGAAAAACAGCCCTGGTGACCGGTGCCGCCGGGGGTATCGGAGCCTCTCTCGTGCAGCGCCTGCGCGCAGCGGGCGCGCAAGTGGCGGTGGCAGACCGCTCGCTGGAGGGGATCGAAGCAGAAGCGCATTTCCCCGGTGATCTTCTTGACACGAGCTATGCCGACGCACTGCCCGCAAAGACCGCAGATGCTCTGGGCAGTCTTGATATTGTGGTCAACAACGCGGGCGTCATCACGCGCGGGGCAGTGACCGAGACTTCGGATGAGGATTGGGCCCTGTCGTTGGGCGTGAATGTAGAGGCACCGTTCCGCATCTGCCGTGCCGCCATTCCAATCATGGCCGCGGCAGGTGGCGGAGCAATCGTGAACACCGCGTCCTGCTGGGGCCTCCGACCCGGCCCGGATCATGCGATCTACTGCATGACCAAAGCGGCCATTGCCAGTCTCACACAATGCATGGGGCAGGATCACGCGCATCAAGGCATCCGCATTAACGCCGTTTGCCCCAACGAGGTGAACACACCGATGCTGCGCTCGGGCTTTGCCAAACGCGGGTTCGATCCCGATAGTGCTGTTGCCGAGCTTGGAAAATCAGTGCCGTTGGGCCGGATTGCCGAACCCGAGGATATCGCGGACGTGATCCTGTTTCTGGCCTCGGACGCCGCGCGGTACATGTGCGGTGCGTTGGTTGAAGTGAACGGAGGCAAGCCGGTGCAATGAACAGATTCTCCGGAAAAACCGCTCTCGTGACCGGCGGACGCAGCGGTATCGGGCGCGCCATCGCCCAGCGTCTGCGCGACGAAGGGGCCGATGTCTACACCGCTCAACGTGGGCAAGACGACGACTTCCCCTCCTTCCATGCGGATTTTTCAGACCCCGACAGCCCCGCACAGATCATCGAGCAGGTCGTGTTCGATGCAGGCCAGCTTGATGTGTTGGTCAATAACGCAGGGATGATGCAAGAGGCATCGATCGACGACATGTCATTGGTCGACTGGCAACGTAACCTGACTGTCAACTTAACCGCCCCGTTCTTGCTGATTAAGGCCGCTCTACCTCACCTGCGCAAGACTAAGGGGAGCATCGTCAATATCGGCTCGATTGAGGGGTTTGGCAGCAATCCCGGTCATACCGCCTATTGCGCCTCAAAAGCCGGGCTGCACGGGCTGACCCGCGCGGTTGCCGTCGACCATGGCGCAGAGGGCATCCGCTGTAATGCGGTGGCACCGGGCTGGATCGACACCGATCTCAACCTCGATTTCATCGACAGCATGGACGACCCCGCCGCGTTCCGCCGGGATATCGCCCGCATTCACCCGGTTGGCCGGACAGGTGATCCCCAAGAAGTGGCCGCACTGGTAGCCTTCTTGGCCGCAGATGAGGCCGGTTTTGTCACCGGTCAAGTCTATACAGTCGATGGTGGGCGGATGGCGAAACTCAGCCTGCCATAATTGGTCCCAGAGCTATTCAGCCCCGGATCGCCACTCTTTCCAGCGCATATACGCATTGGCACCGATGGATGCGAAGGGCTCGGGCGGCAACCGTGGTGGCATCGGCTGCGCCAGAAAATGATCGGCAATCTCGGATTCTTTCTGCAGCACAAGCTCTGCCGCACCCATTCCCTGCAAAGTGCCGCGCGCAATGCCCAGACCGTTCTGACAACACGCGGCAAAAACCCCCTGATCGACTTCGCCAAAGGCCGCCGAGCCATTGCGGCTGAGGCACAGCATCCCGGCCCAGCGATGTTCCATCCCCACATCGGACAATTTCGGAAACCGCTCCTGAAACTTACGGTCATGCACTTTGCCTGCCCGCTTCAAATGGTTCTCGTTACTGTGAATTTCAGGATGAAAGCTGGAACAGGTCCGGATCAGAATACGATCCCCATAGCTGCCCGAAACCCGCCGGACCGAAGTGCCCATTGGATCCGCAGGTGTCACCGACCAACGCGGCAGCCCGCCCAGCGTGGCAATCTGCGCTTGGCTTAGCGGCTCTGTTATCGATGCATAAAGGCAGATATGCATCAATCGCCGTTGATAAAAACCGAAACTTTCGATGTGCCCATTATTGGCCAAGACAATGCGCCCGGTCGACACCCGCGTCTTTTCGGTTTCGACCTCCCAGCCACTGCCCATCTTACTGAACCCTGTCACGGGTGAATTCTCAAACACCCCAATCTGTCCTGCAAGGTACGCGGACAGGGCACGGACGTAAGCAGCGGGCTGAATCATCACCGTTCCCGGCGCAAACAGACCCGAAGTGTAATGCAGACTGCCCGTCAGCGCCTGCATCTGATGCACGTCATACAGCTCGTAAGGCTCACCCAAGCGCGCCAGATGCGCGGCGTAATCGGCGTTGTGCCGGTCTCCAGCCGCCGTCGCAGCAGCATTGATCTTGCCACAGGGGTCGAACGACTCAAGCGACAGATCACACTCTTCTGCCACCTCCGATGCAAAGGATATGGCCTGACGGTTCAGCGCGATCGTGGCTCGGTCCGCCTCCAACCCATCGCTTGCATAATTGTCCGAAGCCAGATCATGCGGCAGATCGATCATGAAACCCGAGTTCCGCCCGGCCGAGCCTTCGGCAAATCGCCCGGCCTCCAGCACGACAACCTTCAGACTCGGATCAAGTTGATGCAGTCGCCGGGCCGCCGTCAGCCCGGCAAAACCACCGCCGATGATGGTCACATCGGCGGTCTGGTCTTGCTCAAGCCGGGGCAGCGATTGCTGCGGCGGCAGGATCGCATTCCATCCCGCCGCGCCGGTCTGCTGGGGCAACCGTTTGGCTGCGTAGCTCGTCAATCCACCGCCTCATCTTCGTCATCAGTCAGATCAATCCAGATGGTTTTCAGCTGGGTATACTGATCATGCGCATGGACCGAGTTATCCCGGCCACCAAACCCGGATTGCTTATAGCCTCCAAAGGGTGTGGTGATGTCGCCTTCGCCAAAGCTGTTGACCGTGACGGTTCCCGCCCGGATCGCCCGTGCGCCCCGGATGGCGCGTTTGGCGTTGGCCATGAAGATCGACGCACACAGGCCATACTCAGTGTCATTGGCAATGCTAATCGCCTCGTCAAAGCCAGAGACTTCGATCACCGACAAGACCGGGCCAAAGATTTCCTCGCGCGCCAGCGTGGCATCGTTTCCGGGCACTTCGACCACCGTGGCTTCGACAAAACCCTTCTCCGCCTTGCCGCCTATCAGCACGTTTTCGGCCTGCTCCAGATAGCCGCAAACCTTGTTGTAGTGGCCTTCACTGACCAGCGCACCCATTCGGGTTTCCGGGTCCAGAGGTTCGCCCACGTTCCAATGTTTGGCGTGATGGGCAATACGCTCCAACAACTCTGCCTTCACGTCCTTATGTACGATCAGCCGCGACGAAGCCGAGCAATTCTCGCCCATGTTCCAGAACGCTCCATTGACGACATGCGCCGCCACCCGATCTAGATTTTCCGCATCGTCCATCACGATGGCCGGGTTCTTGCCGCCCATCTCAAGCACCACTTCCTTGGCGTTGCTTTCGGCGGAATAGCTCAGGAACTTCTTTCCCGTCACGGTCGAGCCGGTGAAGGACACCATGTCGATGTCCATATGCCGCCCGATGGGTTCGCCCACCTCGGCACCACCACCGGGCACCACATTCAGCACACCGCGCGGCAACCCGGCTTCAGACGCCAGCTCCGCCACCTTTAACGCGGTCAGAGAAGTCTCGGTCGCAGGCTTCACCACAACGGAACAGCCCGCCGCCAACGCTGGCCCGATCTTCCATGCCAGCATCAACAAGGGGAAGTTCCAAGGCAGCACCAACCCGACCACCCCGATGGGTTCACGCACGACCATGGCGATGTGGTCATCACTGGCCGGTGAAACCTGATCATAAATCTTATCGATCGCCTCGGCATGCCACTTCAGACAGTGGATCGTCTCGGGCACATCCACGGTTTCGCAGTCATAGATGGTCTTGCCGCTATCGATGCTCTCCATCACCGCCAGTTCCCGCGCGTTGCGGGTGATCAGCTTGCACAGGCGGATCAGAACGTCCTTGCGATCCGATGGGTGCATCTTTGACCAACGCCCATCATCAAACGCTTCACGCGCCTTTTCAACGGCAAAATCCACATCCTCGACACCGCAGGCTGCAATACTGGTCAGCAGCGCGCCAGTGGCGGGGTTCACGGTCTCGAACACCTGTCCCGAGATTGCCGGGCGATAGCCGCCATCAATGAACGCGCCCGTCGGCAAATCCTGATGCGCAGCGATGGATTCGTATTCATCTTTCGTCAGCAAGCTCATGCCTCAATCCTCCGCCACGATATCTGCGATTTTGCGTTTTAGAATGCGCGTCACCTGTTCCAGCGCGCGTTTGTCATCTTTGTTCAGGCCTTTAAGGGGCGACCTGACCATCCCAGCATCGATCCCGTTCATGGTGACGCCATGCTTGATCGTCTGGATGAACTTGCCGCCTTGCTCCAGCACCCGCATCAGCGGCATCAGCGCGCTCATAATGCGACGGCCTTTGGCAAAGTCGCCCTCGATCACACAAGCCTGATACAGCGCCACATGCTCGGCGGGCAGAAAGTTCGATCCGCCGCAGACCCAGAACGGCGCTCCCCAGGCGAAAAACTCCAGCGCCTGATCATCCATGCCGCAGCCCAGCTGAATATGCGGATAATCCCGCGCCAGTAGGTGTACCCGGTTGATATCGCCCGAGCTTTCCTTGATGCCGCAGAAATTCCGGCTGCGGCCCACACGATCCAGGAACTCTTCCCCCATCATCGTGCCGGTCCTGTGCGGATAGTTGTACAGCATCACCGGCAGATCAGCCGCCTTGTCGATAGCCAGAGCGTTCAGCGCATTCTCACGGTCTGTCGGCACCGAATACGGAGGGCTGGCCAACAGGATCGCATCTGCGCCTAAGTCTCGCGCGCCTGAGGCCAAAGCTACTGAGTCGCCGGTCAGCATCGCCCCCGTTCCCACAAACAGAGGCACCCGCCCCTTCAGCTGTTCATGCGTAAACTGCGCCAGTTGCAGCCGTTCTTCGACGGTCTGGGCATAGTTCTCACCGGTCGATCCACCCGAGATCAACCCGTGCACACCCTGTTCGACCAGATAGTCGATCACCTCGGCCAGCGCGTCCCAATTCACACTGCCATCCGCCGCGTAGGGTGTCACCACCGGCGTGTAGATACCCTCGAATCTGAAGATCGGAGTCATGTGTCCCTCATGCAGATGTCTTGCCGGGGACCTGCCCCAGCGGAAAATCCAAACCCTCAGGCATCACGAACAGCTCAATCTGATCGCGTGACAGGGTCCAATGGTCGTCGGCAAGCTGCGCAGCAGCCGCCTCATCGCCCGCCTCGATGGCGGCGATGATGGCGTCATGCTGGTCGCTCGCCTCCGACAAGTTCTCGGCCATTCGTGCGGTCTGCGGGCGATAAAATGTCATACCGATCCGCGCATGGTCGATCAGCAACCGGTTGAACGATGGGGATAAATAGACATTCCCCGCCATCTCTCCGGTCACTTCGTGAAACCGGGTATTGGCCAGCGTCCGCTCCTCAGCCGAGCCTGTACGCAAGGCCTGCCGAAACGTATTCTGCGCCTCTTTCAACTGATCAATCTGATCAGCCGTCGCATTGGCCGCGGCCAGACGCAGCACCGCGCCATAGATCATCGGCGCAACCAGAAAGAAATCGCGCAACGTGGTATGAGACATCTCGGACACTCGAGCCCCACGATGGGTGCGCAAATCCAGGTACCCCTCACCAGCCAACTGCCGGAACACTTCGCGCAACGGCGTGCGCGACAGGCCAAAGGCCTGCGACAGCTGCGCCTCGTCCAGATCCTCTCCGGGGCTCAGGCGCAAGGTCAGAACCGACATCTTGAGATGTTCGGCCAGCGCCTCTTTCGGTGATCTGTGCTCGCCCTTCATCCCACGCCTTCCATTGCCGTTTTCGATTCGCGTATGCGTATCGTGGTATCTCATAAAAATACATGTTGTATACAGTTAGTTTTCGTGCAGCATGCCGATACATTCAGAAACGCCCTGATTCCGGTCCACCCCATGCACAAACCGCAACACTTCACTTTCATACTGGTCGAGGAATTCTCGCACCTCGCCTTCTCATGCGCGGTCGAACCGTTGCGCATTGCCAATTGGGTGGCGGGTGAAGAGCTCTACCAATGGTCCTTTCGGTCAGAGCACGGAGAGCAGGCGGTTTGCTCCAACGGATCGATAACTCTGGTACATGGCGGATTGCAGTCCGTGCCCAAATGCGATCAGCTGTTTGTTCTATCGGGCATCCATATGCGCAATCATGTCACGAAGCCGCTGCTGGCGACATTGCGCCGTGAACGCGCGCGTGGGACCAATATCGGCGCACTGTGTTCTGGTGCCTGGCTGCTGGCCGAAGCCGGGTTTCTGGACGGTATGCAGGCTGCAATTCACTGGGAATATCACGATTCCTTTATGGAGGCTTTTCCCGAAATCAACTTGGTTCGCAGCGTTTTTGTCGCTGACGAAAAACACATGACCGCATCGGGCGGCACGGCTACTGCCGATCTGATGCTGCACCTGATCGAACGGGATCACGGCCACGACATGTCCGTCGCCGTTGCCGATCAGATGGTCTATAACGCCGTGCGTAATGCCACCGCTGATCAGCGCGTCTCGCTGCAATCACGCAACGGGATGCGCAATGCGCATTTGGCCAAGGCGATCAACATCATGACCGAAAACATCCAAAGCCCGCTGTCGCCATCAGTCATTGCCGCCGATATCGGCATTTCGACACGACAACTCGAACGCCTGTTCGGAAAATTCCTGAACACTTCGCCCAAAAAATACTTCATGGAATTGCGCCTAGAGCGGGCTCGTAATCTGCTTTTGCAGACCGAGTCCTCAGTGACCGAGGTCGCCTTTGCCTGCGGGTTCGAAAGTGCCGGTCATTTCTCGCGTGTCTATCGTGCGACCTTTGGGATCACGCCCATGCAACAGCGCAGCAGGCTGGATTGATCAATACTGTGACTGGACAGCACCCCTTGCTTGCGATTATCTGAACAAGTGTTCAGATCAAGAAGAGGCCCTTCATGCAACTCTCAACCACAGCTGCAGTAATCACCGGCGGTGCGTCCGGCCTGGGTGAAGCCACAGCCCGTCACTTTGCCGAGAGCGGCGCACAGGTCACCATCCTTGATCGTGATGCCGAGCGCGGCCCTCAGGTCGCGGCCGAGATTAGTGGGTATTTTGCACAGACCGATGTGGCGGATGAGGCCTCGGTCGCTGCGGCCATTGCGCAGGCGAAGGACAAGATGGGTAGCATCACCGCGGCCGTGAACTGCGCCGGGATCGCGATAGGAGCCAAAACCGTCGGCAAAGACGGCCCCCACCCCCTGGACGCCTTCCAGCGAACCATCGACATCAATCTGGTCGGCACTTTCAACGTCTCACGCCTTGCCGCTGCCGAAATGGCAAAGAACGATCCCGAACCGGACGGCGCACGCGGCGTGATCATCAACACCGCCTCTATCGCCGCCTTTGACGGGCAAAAGGGTCAGGCCGCTTATGCGGCTTCGAAAGGCGGAGTGGTCGGCATGACCCTGCCCATGGCACGCGATCTGGCATCCTCTGGCATTCGCGTGATGGCAATCGCACCGGGTATTTTCATGACGCCCATGCTGGCTGGCCTGCCTGAAGAGGTGCAGCAGCAACTTGCAGCGGACGTCCCCAACCCTGCCCGCCTTGGCGATCCCCTTGAATACGGGCGGCTGGCCGGGTTTATCGTCGAGATGGGTTACCTTAACGGAGAAGTCATCCGCATCGACGGTGCCCTCCGGATGCGGTAAATCAATGCCATGACCGAGCGGCAGAAAATGGAGGCAGGCGACTGGTATCGCTGCCTTGATCCAGAACTCGATGCGTTGCGTGCCACCGCGCGCCGTGCTGTCCATGCCCATAACACTTGCCCGCCAGATGAAAGGGGCAATTTGGCTCCGGAACTCGCGGCGCTTCTTGCCCATGTCGGTCAGGATTGCTTTGTCGAGGCACCATTCCATTGTGCCTACGGAATAAACCTGTCTCTGGGTGATCGGGTTTATCTGAACGCTGGCTGTGTCGTTCTCGACACCGCGCCGGTGCGGATCGGCAATGATACGATGCTTGGGCCCACGGTACAGATCTACTGCGCCGAACACGCGAAAGACCCCGCCTTGCGCGCGCAAGGTCTGGAAATCGCTCACCCTGTGACAATTGGCGAGAATGTCTGGATCGGCGGTGGCGCAATCATCATGCCCGGCGTCACAATCGGAGACCGCGCCATCATTGGCGCCGGCAGTATCGTCACGAAAGACGTCCCACCAAGGGCGACCGTTGTCGGCAACCCAGCCCGCGCGATCTGACCTCACGCATGACCGCAAGCCATATGCCGAATACCTTGCACTTCTTCTTTTTCGTAGGCCCGGACCACAGAAAAACAATGAGCCGTGTCAAACACTTCTACGCCTGATTGAAGCTGTTTTGCTTTCTTTAGAGGTGTCACCTTCGCGGACAAAGTGTCCGTTTAGCCAAGATTGCTTTGCTGGTATGTTTCACACATTCGGCAGGTATTGATCAAGCAGAGCGTCCACGAGACCTTCTTGCAAGCGGTATCCTTTCTGCTGGTCTACTCGCAGAATGTCTTCCAATATCACAAACTGTTCCATGCCTGTTGTCATGGCCAAACGTAGAGTCAAGTCTTCGTAATCACTCCGTTTCATCGAACGGCGGACAGGTTCTAGGGCCTCGCCAAATGCTATCACTCTTCTGGCGCCGCGCATTTTGACAGTACCGTCCTGAAGTGATGCCTTTAGCGATTCAGCCAAAAACTGACGGAAGTAAGCCTCATGTTCGCGCGAGAAATCCAAATAGTAGCGCGCCACCGCGTGCACACGGCTTCGCACATCCTCAAGTCCTTCCAGCAATCCTGCAGTTGGAGTCACCTCTATGTCGAGGGTCGCATCCAAGGCCAAAACATTGGGGTCTGAGAAGTACCGGTACACTGTCGCGCGGCCAGTTTTCGCTCGCTCTGCGACTCTGGCAAGCGTCACGTTTTCTCCTTCGGACATAAGCTCACGTGCTGCCGACAGCAAGGCCTCTCTTGTTCTGTTCTTTTGATTGGTGCGAGGAGCCAAATCGCGCGTTCCTTAATGATACACTTGTCTCATGAGTAGATATATGTATCATAATGATGCATTCATCGAAGTAAAGGGAGCCGTTGAAATGACAGAGTCTCGTCCACGCACATATCACCTACTTGGTAATCTTCTGACGTTTCACGCGTTTCCTGCTGAAACCGGAGATCGCTGTACCATCGTCGAAATAAAGACCGCCCCGGGAGCGGGTGCGCCTCTCAATCATCATGCTGGCGAAGACGAGAGTTTCTATGTGCTCGAAGGAGAATTTGAATTTTTCCTGAACGGCGAAACGAGTAAGGTAAGCATCGGTGATTTCGTGAAAGTCCCGGACGGCGCCGTGCATGCGTTTACCTGTATTGGGCAAAGCCCAGGTCGCCTGTTATGCGTCAATGCGCCAGGAGCAATGCACGATACATTCTTCACCGAAGCGGGTGAAGCAATGCCAGACGGCACCACAGACATTCCCGCTCCTGACGGACCACCCGACATTCCGGCCATTATGGCGGTGGCCGAAAAGACAGGTATGACAATTTTGGCGCCACAAGGTGCGCCTGCCTGAACTTCATTTTTGAAACGGGAGCCCGCAAATTAGCGTTTCTGTTACGAGTTAGAGAAATGTGCTAAACCTGACACCCGGGACCAAACTGACATCGACCGCAAAGGGCTCAAAGCGGTTAATAAATCGTGTTCAATCCAGAAGCTCGGGTTTTGTACAACTCGGAGGATTTACCCATTTGACGGTGTTCAACTCGGACTCAACCGGATTCAGCCTTTTCTTCCAGCATCAGCCACTCTTCCTCGGCTGCTGACAGTTTTTCCTGTCGTTCGACCAAGGCGTCTGTCGCTTTCTGAAACTTGACCGGTTCGCGGGTGAACAGCTCGGGGTCCGACATCAGTTCCTCAAGCTTGGCGATCTCGGCCTCAAGGCGCGCGATCTCGGCAGGTAGCTTCTCTAGCCGGTGCTTTTCCGAGAACGAGAGGCCGTGTTTTGGCTTTGCCTCTTGCTTCACCTTCGGCTTTGAAGATTTTGTTTTATCTTCTTTTTTCTGAGCTATCTCTCCACGTTGCGCGATGTAGTCGGACCACCCTCCGGCGTAAACGGTTGCGCGCCCATAGCCCTCCATCGCGATGGTTGTGGTCGCAACCCGATCCAGAAAATCCCGATCATGGCTGACCAGCAACACAGTGCCATCATAGTCGTCCAGCAGTTCCTGCAGCAGATCCAGCGTTTCAACATCCAGATCATTCGTCGGTTCGTCCAGCACCAGAAGGTTTGAAGATTTTGCCATCAGCTTGGCCAACAACAACCGCGCTTTTTCCCCACCAGACAAGGACTTAACAGCCGCTCTTGCCTGTGCGTCATCGAACAGAAACTCTTTGAGATAGCCCACCACATGCTTGGGCTGCCCTCCCACCATCACCTGATCGGCCTTGCCAGACACCCGCATCTCAGGATCGCCGGTCAAGCTGTCCCACAAGCTCATTTCCGGATCCAACTGCGCACGCGCCTGATCAAATACAGCGATCTCAAGATTGGTGCCCTGCACCACAGATCCTTCATCAGGATCGACCTGACCCAGTAGCATTTTCAGCAGCGTTGTCTTACCCACACCGTTGGGGCCGACAAGGGCCACACGGTCACCACGCTGCACCAGAAGATCAAAGTTGCGCACGATCTGCTGAGATCCAAATGCCTTTGAAACGCCAGTGGCTTCGATGACCTTACGCCCGGATTTTGGACCAGATTCCAAAGCCATAGCGGCAGAACCCTGACGTTTGATCTGCGCTGCCCGCTCGGCTCGCAATGCCTGCAGCGCCCGCACCCGGCCCTGATTGCGCTTACGGCGCGCGCTGATACCTTCAACAGCCCATCGCGCCTCGGACTTGATCAAGCGGTTCAACTTGTGGCGCTGTTGATCTTCTTCTTCCCAGACCTTGTCGCGCCAGCTTTCAAAAGCCTCAAACCCCTGCTCCTGCCGCCGTACAACGCCGCGATCAATCCACAGAGTCGCGCGGGTCAATGCACGCAGGAAGGCCCGGTCATGCGAAATCAGAACGTAAGCCGCACGGGTCGATCCCAACTCACGTTCAAGCCATGCGATCGCTTCGATATCCAAATGGTTCGTTGGCTCGTCCAGCAGCATCAGATCTGGTGCCTCGGCCATTAGCTTTGCCAATGCCGCCCGCCGTCTTTCCCCGCCAGACGCAGTTTCAACCGGACGGGCGGGATCGAATTTTAAGCCTTCGCCAGCGCGTTCGACCTTATAGAGCTCGCCGGGCTCCAACCCGCTTGAGGCATAGTCACCAAGCGTCGAGAACCCCTGCATATCGGGATCCTGCTCCATGTAACCCACAGATTTACCCGGGGGGATGACAATATCGCCCTGATCGGCCTCAACCAATCCGGCCATTACTTTCATCAGGGTAGATTTACCTGATCCATTACGTCCGACCAGCGCAACGCGATCACCGGGCTGAATCACAAGGTCCAGACCGGAAAACACCGGATCCCCCCCGAAGGTCAGAGAGATACCGGACATCTGCAACAAAGGAATTCTCGCCATGCCCGCCAGCTAAACTGGCTGGGGCAAGGCGTCAACGCCCCTGTTTGACCTTTTGAATAATACCCATCTCACCCGGCCACGGCCCGCAGCAGGCGTTTGCGCGCAGCTGGAATTGCGCTGATTTCCAGCCCTGTGAACACATGCAGCGTGTTCATCTGGCGATCCACGACCGCGTGGTCACTGACCCAGCCGCCCATCATCAGATAGGTGCGCAGCAATGGCGGCATGCGCAGCATCGCCAGTTTTGCATTTGGTCTGCGACGCAACCGTGTGGCAAACCGAAAAACATCGGGCGCCTTGACCCTTGGCAACCACCGTTTTGGGGCCAAATGCTTGTCTTTGAGCATGGCAAAAGCATCCAGATACTCGACCGTCTCAGTCCCCGCAAAGGACGAGCAGCCAAAAAGCATCTCGACCCCGTTCTGGTCGACATATGCCGTCATTGCCCCCCAGGCGACACGCAAGATATCCGGATCGTGCCGGTCAGGATGAATACAGAAACGACCCATCTCGACCATTGGCCCAGTAAAGCCACGCAGCGCCGACAGGTCATAGAACTGAGCCGAATAACTGCGCCCTACTTCCTCACCGCCCTGCATCGTCAGCATGCGGAAGCAGCATACCAACTCTCCATTGGTGCTCATGTCCTCGATCAGCACGTGGCTGCAGTGCTCATCAAAAGCATCGCCATCCAGATCCTCGGTCGCGAAGGCCAGCGTCCGCAGCTTCTGTGCCTCGGCCACATCACACGCGGTTTGTGCTAAGCGCGCTTGATAACGACCCTTCTCCAACAAAACAGCCATGGTCGCATCCTCCTGCGGTGGCTGACCGGTCAATCATCTGAAACACTTATATAGTGCATGTGACCGTCATATGACCGCCACACCGCCCCTACACAGCTTAGTTACTGACTGACCCCCGGAATGTTCGCCGGATTGAAGTTGCCGATATTACCAAGAAGCTGACGCAGGAAGCCTTTGTCCTCAACATTGGAATCGGTCACACGGCGGTCGAGGACAATGACATAGCCATCTTCCAGACCAAACCGCTCGATATTGCGGACGACACCGCGTTGGTCGAAGCTGATTGCGACCAACTGGCGCGAAACGACCTCGGGCTTTTTCGGTCCATAGTGACGAATTCGAGACGCGACGTAGTAATAACCCGAATCCCGTACAACGCCAGATGCCGTTGGCGCACCGATCGTTTCTTCGACGCTTTCACGCGTGTCGACGCCGACCTTGATCTTGGCCAGATCCTCCGTCGGCGGCACATAGCCGTGATTCTTGAAGATCGGCGAACACGCGCCTGCAACTGCCAAACAGACAGCAAAGACAAGCGTTCTCGATGCTGGTTTCAGCCTGTTCACACCCTTCAACATTGACACCCTCTTGCCATGGCCCCTTGCGGACCCTATCCGATTACAGAAACCGGCGCTCCGGTTCAACACAGGAAAGACTCAACTATGAGCAACCAAACATCATTGCGGGTGGCTGACCTGCCCCAGAACGCTGCAACCCCGTTTGAACTGCGCCCAGATAGCGACACGCTTGAACCGATCAAACGGGAGCTCGGCCTGCTGGGGCTGCGCAAGTTGAGCTTTGTCGGGCAGCTAAGCGCCCAGGGCAAACGTGACTGGGTTCTGAAAGGTAAACTTGGTGCGACGGTGATCCAACCCTGCGTCGTTACGCTTGAACCCGTGACAACCCGGATCGACACGCCAGTCACTCGCGTGTTTCTGGCGGATTGGACCGATCCGGACGAGCCCGAATTCGAAATCCCAGAAGATGACGAGACCGAACCATTGGGCGCTGAAATTGATCCGGCGCAGGTTATGATCGAAGCGTTATCACTTGCGTTGCCGCAATATCCCCGCAAGGACGGTGCCGAACTTGAGCAAGCCGACTATACTGAGCCCGGAAAACAAGCGATGACCGACGAGGATGTCAAACCCTTTGCGGGGCTGGCTGACCTGCGGGATGCGTTGAAAAAAGACGAGTGACAGGCAAGGGATTTCCTGTCATAGCAGGCGGCCAGAAAAACCGCTTGAACATGACGAGAATCGCAGTATTTTCGCGCGCTCATTGGAATTTGGGTTGGACATTGCGGGGCAAGCCCCTTAAACGCGCGTCAAACCACGAGAAAACAAAGTACGTAACCCGGCTGACAGCGAATCTTTCAGCCCATATCAGACAAAGGTTGAGACCATGGCCGTCCAACAGAACAAAGTTTCCAAGTCGCGTCGCAACAACCGCCGCGCACACGACGCTCTGGTTGCTGCAAACCCGAACGAGTGCCCGAACTGCGGCGAGCTAAAGCGCCCGCACCATGTTTGTGCCTCTTGCGGCCACTATGACGATCGTGAAATCGTCGCTCAGGCCGACGAAATCGACCTGGACGAAGACGCGGCCTAAGCCTGATTGGACGCAGGCCAAGGCATGACGGATCAGCCCACGCAAACCGGACGGATCATCATCTCGGTTGACGCTATGGGCGGAGATTCGGGCCCTGCCGTCGTTGTGGCGGGCATTGCCAAGTCTGCGGACAAGAACCCGAAGATCGGGTTCATCCTGCACGGCCAGGAACAGGAATTGCGCAAGCTGGTTGCCAAACGACGTGTCCTTGATGGGCGCGTCGTTTTTCGTGATTGCCCCGACGTCGTCACGATGGAAGACAAACCCAGCCAAGTTGTGCGCAGCGGCAAGAACACATCGATGTGGTCGGCGCTGGAAGCGGTGCGCGCAGGCGAAGCGCACGGCGCGGTGTCCTGCGGCAACACTGGCGCATTGATGGCAATGTCGATGCTGCGGCTGCGCAAGCTGCCCGGCGTGAACCGCCCTGCTATTGCGATCTTATGGCCCTCGCGTAACCCGCATGGCTTTAACGTGATGCTGGACGTGGGCGCGGATGTGCGTGCCGATGCCAAGGATTTGCTGCAATATGCTCTGATGGGTGCTTCATACGCGCGCAACGGGATGGCGCTCAGCCGCCCCCGCATCGGCCTGCTGAACGTCGGAACTGAAGAGCACAAAGGCCGCGCCGAATTGAAAGAGGCGCACGCCATGATCTCGGACTTTGCCGATCAGGCGAATTTTGAGTTCGTGGGCTTTGTCGAAGGCAGTGATATCCCCGGCGATAAGGCTGACGTGATCGTCACAGACGGTTTTACCGGCAACGTTGCGATCAAAACCGGCGAAGGCACTGCGAACCTAATCGGTGATCTGCTGCGCGAGGCATTCAAATACTCGCCCCTGTCCCGCTTGGCATCGATTCTGGCGATCACATCGCTAAACCGCCTTAAAAAGCGGATCGATCCGCGCCGCGTAAACGGTGGCGTGTTCCTTGGCCTTAACGGAACCGTGGTCAAATCCCACGGCGGAGCAGACGCGACAGGAGTTTCGGCTGCGGTCAAACTTGCTTTCACATTGGCAGAATCCGGCTTTGCCGAAAAATTGGCGGCACGGGTTGCATCAACTGCCGCACTTGCACAAGATGCGGCCCATTCCGTGTCTCAATCGGAATAATAACAAAAAAGGCAGTACCCCAGCATGGCAGGCCGCTCAGTTGTTGTAGGTGTCGGACATTATTTGCCGGAGCGCGTTGTACCAAACGCCGAATTCGAAAAAAAGCTGGATACGACGGACGAATGGATTCGCACCCGGTCCGGTATCGAGCGGCGGCATTTCGCAGCCGAGGACGAAACCACATCCGATCTGGCCACCAAAGCGGCCGAGGCTGCGCTGGCCGATGCCGGACTGACGGCAGATGATATCGACGCGATTGTGCTGGCAACCTCGACGGCGGATCTGACTTTTCCATCGGCTGCGACTATGGTGCAGGCGCGGTTGGGTATGACCAAAGGCTTTGCGTTTGATGTGCAGGCCGTCTGCGCCGGGTTCGTCTTTGCACTTTGCAATGCCAACGCTCTGATCCTGTCTGGACAAGCGAAGCGCGTGCTGGTGATCGGAGCCGAGACATTTTCGCGAATCATGGACTGGACCGACCGGTCCACCTGTGTGCTGTTCGGCGATGGCGCAGGCGCACTGGTGCTGGAATTACAGGATGGGCAAGGCACTTCTGATGATCGCGGCATTCTTTCCACCGACCTGAACTCGGACGGGCGATACAAAGACCTGCTTTATGTTGATGGCGGGGTTTCGACCCAATCAACCGGTCACTTGCGGATGCAGGGCAATCAGGTCTTCCGCCATGCCGTCGAGAAGCTGGCCAAAACCGCCGAAGTGGCGCTGGAGCGAGCAGGCCTGACAAGTGACGATGTCGACTGGATTGTGCCGCATCAGGCCAATATCCGCATTATTCAAGGCACTGCCAAGAAGATGGGCCTGCCGATGGAAAATGTCGTTGTCACCGTGCAGGATCATGGAAACACCTCCGCTGCGTCGATTCCCTTGGCCTTGTCGGTGGGCAAGAAGAACGGCCAGATCAAAACCGGTGATCTAATTGTAACTGAAGCGATCGGCGGCGGTCTGGCATGGGGTGCGGTTGCCCTACGCTGGTGATGGGCGCAATCCGGCTTACGAAGCCGCCTGCAATTCATTGATATTGACAGTGAATTTCGCATCGCCATATGCTCGCTCATCAACAGGGGAAAAAGTATGGGCGATAAAACACTGACCCGAATGGATCTGAGCGAGGCCGTCTTTCGTGAGGTCGGCCTGTCACGCAATGAAAGTGCGCAGCTTGTCGAAAGCGTTCTGAACCACATGTCCGACGCGTTGGTGCGTGGCGAACAGGTCAAGATTTCGTCTTTCGGTACATTCAGCGTTCGGGACAAAACCGCCCGCATCGGACGTAATCCCAAGACCGGAGAAGAGGTTCCGATCCAGCCGCGCCGCGTGCTGACTTTCCGCCCGTCGCACCTGATGAAGGATCGCGTCGCTGCAGGGAACCGCAAGTAAGTTCAGGACAGTTTGGTTATGAGTAAGTCCCCCGACGCCTTTCGCACCATTAGTGAAGTTGCGGACTGGCTAGGAGTTCAGGCTCATGTTCTGCGCTTTTGGGAAAGCAAGTTTACGCAGGTAAAGCCGGTAAAGCGTGCCGGTGGGCGGCGATACTACCGCCCGAATGATATGCGATTATTGGGTGGCATCAAGAAACTGCTGCACGAGGATGGCACCACCATCAAAGGCGTACAGAGAATCCTGCGGGAACAAGGCGTTGCACACGTTGCTTCACATTCACCGAGCCTGGATGACAGCCCGCCCGTTTCGCCCCCGGATGACACGGTTGTTCCATTTACCACAGCGTCCTCGGGGCAGCCTGCGAACCAGATTAACATGGATCTCGGCGAACCCGGCCAAGCTCCGGCACCAATAAAACCCGACATTAGCGACCAACCCAAGCCGCAACTTGATGCAATGGACGCCGCTCCGCTTATGGGTGGAATAGCATCATTGGCATGGAACCGGGCAGAGTATGACGACAAGCTTCTGCACCAAATTGCACCGATTGCGAAAGACCTGCGCCGTTGGCTGGATCGCGTTGAAAACCGGGCGGCGGGATAGCAAAAAAGGCGATGATTTCCTCTTGCCCCTGCCGGGAAAGTCTTTATGAACACCTCAACGTCGGGCTATGGCGCAGCCTGGTAGCGCGTCCGTCTGGGGGACGGAAGGTCGCAGGTTCGAGTCCTGCTAGCCCGACCAAATCACACCGACGTTTATGGCACATAGGCCAGATCCCGCTCTGGCAGCAGAGGGGATCGAGATGACAGGTGTTTGCCCAAACCAGCAGCTTGAGGCGATGATCGCGCGTGGTGAGATTACTGCAAGCCCGAACATCATTCCTGCGCAGGTGCAGCCTGCCAGCCTTGATCTACGTTTAGGAACAGTAGCTTACCGGGTGCGCGCCTCATTTCTGGCAGGCGAAGGACGGTCTGTTGCAGATCGTCTAGCCGAGTTTGAAATGCACCGCATCGACATCACCGAAGGCGCGGTTCTGGAAAAAGGCTGCGTCTATCTGGTGCCGCTTATGGAATCGCTCGCCCTCCCCGATGAAGTCAGTGCGGCGGCCAATGCCAAAAGCTCGACCGGGCGACTGGACCTACTGACCCGTACTATCACCGATGGTGGTACCGAGTTCGATCGGGTCCCCGCTGGATATACTGGTCCTCTATATGCCGAGATCTGCCCGCGCTCTTTCTCGGTTTTGGTGCGCCCCGGAATGCGGTTGAATCAGATCCGTTTCCGCAAGGGTCAGGCTGTGCTGAGCGACGTCGAACTGTCCGCGTTGCATAGTCAGACACCGCTGGTCGATGGCCCAGCCGTGATTCAGGACGGTCTGGGATTCTCGGTCGATCTGCAGCTACCCGATACCGACCTAGTTGGCTATCGCGCCAAACCACACACCGGGGTGATCGATCTGGACCGGATCGGCGAATACGACCCGCAGGAATACTGGGAAGAGGTGCGCACCAAAGACGGACGCATCATCCTCGACCCCGGCGCGTTCTACATTCTCGTCAGCCGCGAAGCAGTGCATATCCCACCGATGTATGCCGCCGAAATGGCCCCCTATCTGGCCATGGTCGGCGAGTTCCGGGTGCACTACGCCGGTTTCTTCGACCCGGGCTTTGGTCATGCCGAAGCGGGCGGCGCAGGATCGCGCGGCGTGTTGGAAGTGCGCTGCCACGAGGCGCCCTTTGTGTTGGAGCACGGACAGGTCGTCGGGCGTTTGGTATATGAGAAAATGGCTGAGATGCCGACGCAGCTGTATGGCGCGGGCATTGCCTCAAACTATCAGGGGCAAGGCCTCAAGCTGTCTAAGCATTTTAAGGCCGTAGGCTAACAATCAAAATTTCATGAAGCGGCGCATCTGCCGAGTTACCTGTTTCATCTGCTTGGCGCTCTGCTTCTGGCGCCCAGCCGAATCGCGCATTTGACGATTCGCTTCGGGATCATTTTGGGTCTCTGACGGACCCGGTTTGCGACCGGCCCGGCGCGCCATATCAATACCCTTGTCGACCCCGCGGTTCACAAGGCGGCGCAAAACCTGACGCACGATCATGTCAATGATCCGATTGGCATTCATTGGTTCAACTCCGTTTCTCGCGCACTACAATAGGCATGTTCTGTGCCAACAAAAGGGCTGTTTGATCACTCTTCCTCGAACAGCTCGGTCTGATCTTCGTCTTCATCCTGATCCTGCCCTTCACCCAACGGCACTGTGCCTGGAGGCGGCCGGTTTTCCAACAGCCCCGCCGCGCGCAGTTCTTTCAGACCCGGAAGGTCACGGGCGTTTTCCAGACCGAAATGATCCAGAAACTCGGGCGTTACCACAAATGTAACTGGACGGCCCGGCGTCATGCGGCGGCGCCCCAACCGAATCCACTCCATCTCCAGAAGCTGATCGATGGTGCCACGCGAGACGGAAACGCCGCGGATTTCTTCAATCTCAGCCCTTGTGCAGGGTTGGTGATAGGCAACAATCGCCAGCGTTTCGATGGCTGCCCGGCTCAGCTTGCGCGTCTCAACCGTTTCTTTCTGCATCAGGAAACCCAGGTCGGGTGCGGTACGGATTGCCCATGCCTCACCCACGCGCACCACGCGCACACCGCGCCCTTCGTATCGTTTTTGCAGCGATTCAACTGCTTGTGCAGCATTGCTGCCATGGGGCATCCGCGCTTCGAGATCACCAATCGTCACCGGCTCGGCGCTGGCAAACAACACGGCCTCGACCATACGTTCCTGTTCGGCCAATGGCGGCGCTTCAAACAGAGTGCCGGTCTCTTCTGGGGCGTCAGTCACGTGTTTCGGTCCTCTTACGCAAATGGATCGGTGCAAATGTCTCGCTTTGCTTCATCTCCATATGTCCTTCTTTCACCAGCTCCAGCGAGGCCGCAAAGGTCGCAGCCGTGGCCGAGCGGCGGCGCACCGGATCGGCGTCCCAACCTTCGGGCAGATAGGTCTCCATATCCGTCCAAGCACCGGCAAAACCAATCAGCGGGCGCATACGCTCCAGTGCTTGTTCCATCGTGAAGACAGCATCGCGGTCCATCACAAAGGGTCGGAATTCGTCTCGGGTGCGGATGCGCGCATAGCCCTGCATAAGGTCTAGCAGCGTGGCAGAATAGGTCACGGTGCGGATACGGGTGACATCCTCGCCCTGCCCTCGTTTGAAGAAGTCACGACCCAGCTGATCGCGTGCCATCAGACGCGCGGCTGCATCGCGCATGGCCTGCAAGCGTTCCAGCTGGAATGCGAGGTGTGCGGCCAGTTCTTCACCCGAGGGGCCTTCGTCATCCGGGTCAGGCGGCAGCAACAGGCGGGATTTCAGAAAAGCCAGCCATGCCGCCATCACTAGATAATCCGCCGCCAGCTCAATCCGCAGCTGCCGCGCCTTTTCGACAAAGGTCAGATACTGCTGCGCCAGCGCCAAAACCGAGATTTTGCGCAGATCCACCTTTTGGGTGCGTGACAAGGTGAGCAGCACGTCCAGCGGGCCTTCAAACCCGTCGACGTCAACAATCAAGGCCTCGGCGGCCAGCCGATCTGCGACCGAGACCGGGTCTTCGCTGAAAAGGTTATCCTGCATATACCTGCCCGCCCATTAGGGCAGATAGTTCCGCTTCGGCGGCTTGGATGTCAAGTTCCCGTGGCGGCTGGCGTCGGGCCAACGCCCGATCTGCGCGGACCTGTGCCGCATCGGTCATTTCTCCAGCGGCTTCGAGCACCTGCGCGCGTTCTTCAAACGCCCCGTTGCAATGCAAGGCCACATCGCACCCAGCGTCCAAAGCCTGACGGGCCAAATCAGAGGGCGTGCCCTGCAAAGCCTTCATCGTGATATCGTCGGTCATGATCAGACCGTCGAAACCGATCCGCTCCCTGATCAGCGTCATCATTCCAGCCGAGATCGTCGCAGGCCGAGGGTCAATCTGGTCATAAACCAGATGCGCCGTCATCCCCATCGGCAAGTCGTTCAGCGCGCGGAAAGGTGCAAAATCTGCCTCGTCCAGTGCTCCCAGAGACAGGTCTACATGCGGCAGGTCGAGATGACTGTCGAGCGTTGATAAGCCATGGCCGGGCATGTGCTTCAAAATCGGCAGCACACCACCATCCAGATGGCCAATCGCAACGGCTCGCCCTATCGCAGAAACCTGTTTTGGATCAGACGCATAGCAGCGATTTTTAAGAAACGCATGGGTATCTTCACGTGCCAGATCGACCATCGGTGCGCAGTTGCTGTCGATGCCCAAAGCCAGCAGTTCATCCGCAATCAGGCGATAGCGCAGATACATCGCACGCTCAGCCTGATTACCAGCACGTGCGACATGGTCCAGTGGAGGCATCCATTCACGCGCCAAAGGTGCGCGCAGGCGTTGCACGCGGCCGCCTTCCTGATCCACGGTGATCAGGCAATTTCGGCCAACGGCCTCGCGGAAGTCCTCGCATAAGGCGCGGGTCTGGTCGGCGGATTCAATGTTGCGGGCAAACAGAATGAACCCGAACGGGTTCATCTCTTTGAATAATGCTTTCTCATCCGGCGTCAGGCGCAGCCCTTCGGCATCGGTGATAACCGCGCCAAATCTCACCGGACGGCGACCGGGATACAGTCTGCACCCTGCGCAACCAATGCGGCGCAGAACTGGCGTGAGTCGCTCAGATCATCAAACCCCATGACCCGCAAGCGATAGAAGGTGCGCCCCCCGCTTGAGGTTTTCTGGATAACGCGCTGTTTTCCATCCATATACTCACTGAACTGACCGTTCAAACGCGCCCATTCCGCCTGCGCCACGTCGGCGCTTTCATAGGCCCCAAGCTGAGCCAGACGCGTGCCTTTGGCCAGCGTATCCGGGTCAACATCCAAACCAACGGCAGCCTTTACGGCCGCGTTTATTGCGGCCTCGGTTGCACTGCTGGACGAGATTGTGCTGGGAGTTGCACGAGCTGGGCGCACATGCGGACGTAGCGAACGGCGCACTCCGGGCAGTGCTGCAATCTTCGGGTCAGGCTGTTGCGCGGCATAGTCCGCCGGATCAATCGCGGGCTCTTCCTCGGGGGTAACCAGCGACGCCAGCTGCACACCCTGCTCTTGCTCCTGCGCGGGCGCAGGTGCGGCGAGCCCTTGGGCCAAAGCCTGCATGACTGCCTGATCCGTGGCGGGCTCTTCAACCACATGTACGGCATTCGTCGCCTCAAGCGTCGCCATCGGTGTGTCTTCATCCGTCAGCGACACAGGGCGTGGTGCCAGAATGAGCCGATCTGCCGGAGGTGCAGCGGTTCCAACTGCGGCGACCGCATTCACCGCCAGCCCCTGGTGATCCGCAGGCGTACCGCCGGGATTTTCGGGTTGCACGCGCATCGGCCCGTCGGCGGCGCGCACAACCGGCACACCGCTAACGTCGCGCATGATCAGCTGGTAGCCCCAGACGCCAACACCTGCTACCAGCGCAAGTGACGCAACCGCGCCAAGCACGTTCACAATTCGACCAAGCCCAGCCCCTGCGCGCGGAGCATCGTCATAGCCATAGCTTTCGTCAGGATAGTCATACGCATCTGCAGAATGCGTTTGATTCGAGTAATGCATCTGCTCGGAGCTGTTCTGCCCCGAGTAATCGTAACGTGCCATATCCGCCTCACCGCCCGTTTCGCGCCTTACAAAGATGGCGCGCGGGTCATTTCTTGCCTACCTCGTACCGGCGGTTCGGGCGATATTGTTTACCGCATCTCCTGCGCCGGGGTAACGCCAAGAATACCCAAGCCCGCTGAAATCACAACAGAAACAGCGCGTGCCAATGCGATTTTCGATTGGCTTGTGGCAACATCGCCATCCTGGATAAAGCGCAGTTGGGTTTCGTCATTGCCTTTGTTCCAGAGCGCATGAAAATCCCCTGCCAATTCATAGAGATAGAATGCGACCCGGTGTGGCTCGTTGGTGCGCGCAGCGATTTCCACCAGCCGTGGCCACTCCGCTAGCTTCTTGGCAACAGTCAGCTCAGAGGCGTGATCAATCTTGCCCAGATCGGCCCCTTTAAGGGTCGGATCATCGGCCGCGATCCCGGCTTCGGCCGCGCGGCGCAGCACACTCATGACGCGGGCATGGGCGTATTGCACGTAGAACACCGGGTTCTCGCGGCTTTGTTCCAGCACCTTGTCGAAATCGAAATCCAGCGGCGCGTCGTTCTTGCGGGTCAGCATCACAAAACGGGTCACATCCGGCCCGACCTGATCGACCACATCGCGCAGGGTGACAAAGTTCCCTGCCCGTTTGGACATCTTGAACGGCTCGCCATTCTTCCAAAGCTTCACCAGTTGCGTCAGCTTGATATCCAACGGCACCTTGCCATCAGACAGAGCCGACACTGCCGCCTTCATCCGTTTGACATAGCCGCCGTGGTCCGCGCCGAACACATCGATCAACGCGTCAAACCCGCGGCTCACCTTGTCGTAGTGATAGGCGATATCGGGGGCAAAATAGGTCCAGCTGCCATCCGACTTCTTGATCGGGCGATCGACGTCATCCCCGTGTTCGGTCGACTTGAACAAGGTCTGTTCGCGCGGCTCCCAATCCTCAGGCTTTTTACCCTTGGGCGGCTCAAGCACGCCTTCGTAGATCAGGCCCTTGTCGGTCAAAGACTGCAGCGCCGCCTCAATCCGACCCGTGCCGTAGAGCGACTTCTCTGAGAAGAACACGTCCATCTCGACGCCCAGCGCCTTCAGGTCGGCGCGGATCAGGTCCATCATCGCGTCGGTGGCAAAGTTGCGCAGCTCTTCCAGCCATTCGCTTTCCGGCTTGTCGATCAGGCTGTCACCATATTTCTCTTTCAGCGCCTCGCCAATCGGGATCAGGTAGTCGCCAGGGTACAGACCTTCGGCAATTTCTGGGCTTAGACCATTCGCCTCGCGATACCGCTCATAGGCCGAACGCGCCAACACATCCACCTGCGCGCCACCGTCGTTAATGTAGTATTCGCGGGTCACATCATGGCCCGAATAGGCAAGCAGGCTTGCCAGCGCATCACCGAACACAGCCCCCCGCGTATGACCCACATGCAGCGGGCCAGTCGGGTTGGCCGAGACATACTCCACGTTGACCTTCTGACCATGCCCCATGGTCGAACGGCCATAATCGGTGCCCTTTTCCAGCACCGCAGCCAGCACGCCCTGCCAGACCGAAGGCGCAAGCCGCAGGTTTAGAAAGCCCGGACCCGCCACCTCGGCGCTGGTGATCCGGTCGTCTGCAGACAGCTTGCCTGCCAGCACATCCGCAATGTCCCGCGGCTTCATCTTCGCCGGCTTCGCCAGCACCATCGCCGCATTGGTCGCCATGTCGCCATGCGCTGCATCGCGCGGAGGCTCAACCGCCACGTTGTCAAAGCTCAATCCCTCTGGCAGCGCGCCTTCGGACTGCATCTGCGCCAGCGCGTCCAGTACAAGGCCGCGGATCTCGGAAAACAGGTTCATTTCGGATGTCCTTTTACTTGTCGCGGGGTTTAACACGCATCGCGGCAAGGTCAATGGACGCCCTTAGTTTGTACTTGGCATAACGCACAGGCCGGGTAGTTTCGGGCCTGACGCCACACACGCCCCGGAGATCCCCATGTACCGCGCTCTGCCCTTAGTCCTGCTTCTATCTGCCGCCATACCCGCATGGGCCGAACTATCGACGCCCGATGGTCACGTCATTCTGACACTGGGTAGCGCCGTCGATGAGACCAACCTGCCCGCACGAACAGAAAATGACGGTGGCCTGTTCGGTTACCTCGAAGTCACGCACGCAGGAGCAGCCGGGTTCGACGCAACCATGCTGGAGGGATTGGAGCAGATCAAGATCACTATCCCCTATGGCCCGCCAGAGAACCAGCGCGACTATATCTTTTCAGGCCCACGGCTGTCCGAAGTAATGAAGTTGGCCGGAGCAGAGGGTAAATCCGCCCTGCCCATGGCAATGGACGGTTATCAAGCGGAAATCCCTTGGCAAAGCATCAAAGCACACCAACCGATTGTAGCCACCCATGCGGACGGCGTGCCCATGGGAATCGGCGGCTATGGCCCCACGATGATCGTTTTTCCGCCAACTGATGACGTAGAATTGGCCCAGATACAGGCCAGCCAGCAAGTTTGGGCCATTGCCTATATCGCGATTGAATGATCTCCGGTCAGGCGGGCATGGTCCTGCAGCGCAAACCTGTCCGTCATACCCGCGATATAATCCGAGACGATCCGCGCCAACGCCGTTTCGTCAGCCGCCGCCTCGATATCGCCGTGCCAGTGCCCAGGCATCTGCTTCGGGTCGGCAAGATAAATCGGAAAGAGCTCTTCGACGACCTTGCTGACCTTGATGCGCACTTGCATAACGCTGGGTGCGCGATACATACGCGAAAACAGAAACGCCCGGATTTGTTTGAGCTGAGCCCATAACCCATCTGAGAACTGAATGACCGGATAGCCCAGATTCCGAATATCCTCGACCGATTGCGCCCCTGAGGAAGCGATCAACGCGCGCGACGTGTCAATAACATCCGAGACCATCACGCCGAAAACCCGCCGCAGCGCTTCATGGCGACGCCGGTATGGGTCCAGACCCGGATATCTGCGATCGACTTTTCCAAAACAAGCATCGATGATGGGAAGTTGCTGAATGTCGTCATCGCTGAACAGACCAGCGCGCAACCCATCGAACAGATCGTGATTGTTATAGGCTATGTCATCTGAAAGCGCGGCCACCTGCGCCTCGGCGCTTGCGTGTGTGTTGAGTTCGAGGTCATAGCCCTGATTGCACTCGGCCAGCGCCCATGGCAATTCGCCTACGACGGGACCGTTATGCTTGGCGATGCCCTCCAGGCATTCCCAGGTCAGATTGCAGCCGTCGAACTCGGCATAGTGACGCTCAAGTTTGGTTACGATCCGAATGGCCTGTGCGTTGTGGTCAAAACCGCCATAAGGCTTCATCAACGCGTGCAATGCATCCTCTCCCGTATGACCAAAAGGCGTGTGCCCAAGATCATGCGCCAGAGCGACCGCTTCGGTCAGCTCCGGGTTCAATCCCAAAGCGCCAGCAATCGTCCGCGCCACCTGCGCAACTTCGATTGAGTGAGTCAAACGGGTACGATAGCTGTCACCTTCGTGCTCAACAAAGACCTGTGTCTTGTGCTTGAGCCTCCGAAAGGCACTGGCATGAATGATCCTGTCGCGGTCACGCTGAAAGCATGAACGAAAGCTGCTCTCTTCTTCCGGCACCAACCGCCCCCGCGCGCGGCCCGGATCCGAGGCAAAACCCGCTCTGTCCAATGGTGTTGTCCTTGTCGCCTGTCTTCAGGTTTCATATATTGTACGATGCTAAGGAAATAAACCTTTGGAGACTGGCATGAATCTGCCCCCAACAGTTACAGAACGCGCCTTTGATCGCTTGGCCGAGATTGGCGCCGCAGATCAGGGCCAGGCCCTGCGCGTCGCAGTAGAGGGCGGTGGATGTTCAGGATTTCAATACGAAATTGCGCTGGATAAGCCTAAGGAAGACGATTTGGTTTTAGAGGGCAAAGGCCAGAAGGTTATCGTCGACTCGATCTCTCTGCCATTTCTGGAAAATGCAGTGATCGATTTCACACAGGAACTGATCGGTGCGCGCTTTGTTATCGAGAACCCCAATGCCACATCTTCCTGCGGCTGCGGTACATCTTTCTCAATGTAGCCAAAGTGGGAGCTTTGCCCCCACACCCCCAAGGTATTTCTAGCCAGACGAAGTGGGATCCGCTCTCTGACCGTTAAGGCCAGAGAGCTTCACCTGGCACGGTCATCGGCGCCTCCGCCTGTACCGCATAATCATTATTTTCAAGTATGGTTAAGAATCCGTTTCTTTATCTGGCCCAAAATACCTCGGAGCGCGAGGCAGAGTCTCGCTAGCCCGTTCTGTTCCTTGCCGTCAGGTGCAATCTGCGCGATAGGTTGCGGATGGCACCGGAGGATCGCGCATGAAAATCGCCACGTTCAACATCAACGGGATAAAAGCTCGGGCCGAGGCGCTACCGCGCTGGTTGGATGAGGCGCAGCCGGATGTCGTTTTGCTGCAGGAAATCAAATCGATTGATGAGAATTTCCCAAGCGAGATATTCGAAGAACGCGGATATAACGTGGAAACACACGGGCAAAAGAGTTTCAACGGCGTCGCAATCCTTTCGAAACTGCCGTTGGAGGATGTCTCCCGAGGCCTTCCCGGTGATGACGACGATGAACAGGCCCGTTGGATCGAAGCGACTGTCATCGGTAAAAAAGCTCTTCGCATCTGTGGGCTGTATCTGCCTAACGGCAATCCGGTGCCGGGGCCGAAATATGACTACAAGCTTGCGTGGATGGAGCGTCTCTATGAACGCGCGCGTGATTTGCTGGCCACTGAAGAGCCCGCGCTGATGGCCGGGGACTACAATATCATTCCGCAAGCCGAGGACGCAAAACGACCCGACGCCTGGCGCGAGGACGCTCTTTTTCGGCCCGAAAGTCGCGCTGCATTTCGAAAAATCTTGAACTTGGGCTTTACTGAAGCCTTCCGCGCTCGCACGCATGGTCCGGGTCATTATTCGTTCTGGGACTATCAGGCCGGTGCGTGGAACAGAAACGACGGGATTCGGATCGATCACTTCCTTCTGACTCCGCAGGCAGCAGATCTGATGCGCGATTGTCGGATCGACTTCGAGATTCGTGGGCACGAAAAACCTTCGGACCATGTGCCGGTTTGGGTCGATCTCGATCTCTGATGGCTTACGCCGTCGCGTCGTAGCTGTAGATCCATTCATAGCGCCGCGCCAAGCGTGGACCGATAGCCATCAAGGCGGCCTGAGCCGCCATCCTCATGGGTCCGCGAAGGTGGAAATTGCGCGCATTGGCTCCGGCGGCGGCAACCACTTGCCGTGCGCGAGGGCGACGGCACGTCTCGTACGTAGCAAGGGCTTTTTGTATGCCAGACTGCTCATCAAAAGACCGAACCAATACCCAAGCGTCTTCCAGCGCAAGACAAGCCCCTTGAGCCATAAACGGCAACGTCGGATGGGCTGCATCCCCCAACAGCGCAACACGTCCGTTCTGCCAGCGATCCGCGACGGGCCGGAGGAACAATGCCCAAACATTTGGTTCCTGAACCTGCTCAAGAATGTCCCCAACTAGTCCGCCAAAACTAGAAAACCGCGCTCGCAAATCCTCAGGGTCGCCGCGCCGGTGCCAGCCTTCTTCCCGCCAATCAGATCGCTCTTCAATCGCGACGACATTCATCAGAGTATGGTCGCGAAGAGGATACGTTACGACATGCCGTCCTGGTCCCATGGTTAGCACGGCACACGGCTTTCGGTCGCGCCGTGCCCAGGGGATCGTTGCACGCCAAGCAACCTGATGTGTGAACTTGGGTGCCTCGGGTCCATTCAATCCCGCACGGATTTTGCTTCGTCCGCCATCAGCAGCAATTGCACAATCAGCGCTTAATCTGGTGCCATCCTTCAGAACAATCTCAGCTTCAGAAGGATGCTTGAAAACCCGTGCAACCCTTGCACCCAATCGAAACTCGATACCTTCGCGAAGGGCAGCCTTGTGCAGTAGACCCAGCAAATCGGCACGATGATAGTAGTAGGTTGGACCTGAGACCGGAGCCGGTATCTCACTGACAGATCGCCCAGCCCGAAAATCGCGGAGTAACGTCCCGTAGGACTTTAAACCAGCCTCAGGCGGTTCGCCCACGACGTTTAAGGCCCGCAGCACTACCATTCCGTTTTCGCTGATTTGCAATCCAGCGCCAACCTCGGTCAATTCGGGAGCCTGCTCAATAACCGTGACCTTGGCCCCACGTTGCCGCAACGCCAGTGCCGCCGCCATACCGCCAATGCCGCCGCCAATAACGCAGAAATTCAGACCGTTAATGTTCATGGCTCTGCCATAACGCAAAAACGCCGGGGCGACAGGCCCCGGCGTTGATGTTTTATCTAGATTATCCAGCGATCAATCGTCGCGGTGGACCTTTTCACGGCGTTCGTGGCGCTCTTGCGCTTCCAAGGTCATCGTCGCGATTGGACGTGCATCCAGACGCTTCAACGAGATCGGATCACCGGTTTTCTCGCAATACCCGTATTCACCCTCGTCAATCCGACGCAAGGCCGAATCGATCTTGGCAACTAGCTTACGCTGACGGTCTCGCGTGCGCAGTTCCAGCGCGCGGTCGGTTTCTTCGCTTGCGCGATCGGCGACATCAGGAATGTTACGGGTGTTGTCCTGCAACCCTTCGATCGTATCGCGGCTGCCTGCGAGTAGTTCTGTCTTCCAATCCATCAGCTTGCGGCGAAAATACTCAAGCTGTCGATCATTCATGAAAGGCTCATCTTCAGCCGGTCGATAATCGTCCGGCAGAAAAACTTCCTGCTTCATATTTGCTCCCTCGGTATGGCCTGAAACGTCGGTTGCTGTTGTATTAGCTGACATTCGGCACCCCCTTCTGCGGAGCGTGTATCCGACGGCGCTGAGATTGTCACTACACAAACGTGTCGCTCGTCGCCGCGTCACTCCGCCTGCTCTAATAACGAGACTTGTAACAACAAAACCTTGTTTTTCTGTGGTTATCACATGGCGTTTTTCGGGCACCGATAGACGTCAGGCTAATCTGATGCAGGCGAATCGCCCGAGAGGGATTGAACTCACGGTAGAAATCATCTCAGCGCGACGCAGCGGCCCGGCTTGTAAAAATACCTGCCCCTCTGTAACCCGTGGAAAGCAAAAACCGCCCAAACACCAAATGAGGGGTCCCATGACCGCACGTTTCCAAGGCACCGCAGAATATGTTGCCACCGACGATTTGACCATTGCTGTGAATGCTGCCGTCACCCTGGAACGCCCTTTGCTGGTCAAGGGTGAACCCGGTACCGGCAAGACTGAGCTGGCGAAACAGGTTGCGGGTGCTTTGGGGCTGACGATGATCGAGTGGAACGTGAAATCCACAACCCGTGCACAACAGGGCCTCTATGAATACGACGCCGTCAGCCGTCTGCGTGACAGCCAGCTTGGCGATGAACGGGTGCATGAGGTGTCGAACTACATCCGCAAGGGCAAGCTGTGGCAGGCTTTTGACGCCGATGAAAAGGTGGTTCTGCTGATCGATGAGATCGACAAGGCCGACATCGAGTTTCCCAACGATCTGCTTCAGGAACTCGATAAGATGGAGTTCCACGTCTACGAGACCGGCGAGACAATCAGGGCCAAGAACCGCCCAATCGTGATCATCACCTCAAACAACGAAAAGGAACTGCCGGACGCCTTCCTGCGCCGCTGTTTCTTCCACTACATTCGCTTCCCGGATGAGGCCACGATGCGCCGGATCGTCGAGGTGCATCACCCCGGCATCAAAGACGCTCTGCTGACCACCGCACTAACCCAGTTCTACGAAATCCGCGAGACACAGGGGTTGAAGAAAAAACCCTCGACTTCGGAGGTGCTGGACTGGCTGAAGTTGCTCTTAGCTGAGGATTTAAGTGCCGAGGATCTGAAGCGCGACGGCGTTAATGCGCTGCCAAAACTGCATGGTGCGCTTCTAAAAAATGAGCAGGACGTACATCTGTTTGAACGGCTGGCCTTTATGGCGCGCAGCAAGCGGTGATCACGGCTTGTCATCGGTACGCTCGGATGTCAGCATTGCGTTAACGAAAAACCCGGCGACAATCGGGCCTCCAGAGCAGGAAACATGACAATGTCGACCCCCCCGACAATCCGCCCTTTGCGACCAGAGGATCGGGATCAATGGGCGGAGATGTGGCGTGACTACCTTGCATTTTACGAAACCGAGGTGCCGGATACGACTTACAAAAGCACCTTTGCAAGGCTCTTAGGTGATGATCCGAATGACTTTTCCTGTTTTGTCGCCGATCTGGATGGGCAGCTGCTCGGGCTGACTCACTACCTTTTTCATCGCCACGCTTGGAAAGAGGAAAGTGTCTGCTATCTGCAGGATCTCTATGCCCGCCCCGAAGCGCGTGGAACCGGTGTTGGACGCGCCTTGATTCAAGCCGTCTACGACGAAGCGGACAGGCAGAAAGCCCCCTCAGTCTATTGGCTGACACAGGAAAACAACCATACCGCGCGCAAACTCTATGACCGCATCGGCAAGTTGTCGCCGTTCCTGAAGTATCAGCGACCATGAGGCTTTTGGGCGCAACCCTCCTTCTGGCGGCGCTGTCTGCCTGCACGACGGTCGACCGGATCGAGACGCCGACCCGTACTCAGGTGATCGAAGCATCGCTGCCGCCGTCTAAATCCTTCGGTGCGGCCCGTCCCAGCCCGCCTGCCCGTTCGAACAAGAACATCGCAGCTGATTTCCTGTCGCTGCATTTCGCGCTTGAAAGCGGTGCGGAACTTCCGGTGTTTACTCGGTTCGACGAGCCGATCACGGTGCGCCTGACTGGGACACCCCCTCCAACGATGCAGACCGACCTGGGCCGGCTACTGACACGGCTGCAACGGGAGGCGAAGATCGACATCCGACAGATTCCAGAGGGTCAGGCGAATATCACCATCGAGGCTGTAAGCCAGAAACAGATCCGCCGCATCCTACCGCAGGCTGCGTGTTTCGTCGTTCCAAACTCTTCAAGCCTGGAAGAATACCGGCGCGACCGGCGGAAGAAGAAAAGCAACTGGACCGAACTTCGCAGCCGCGAGAGGATCGGAATTTTCATCCCCTATGATGCCAGCCCACAGGAAATTCGCGATTGCCTGCATGAAGAGTTGGCTCAGGCCCTTGGGCCGCTGAACGATCTCTACCGCCTGCCGGATTCTGTGTTCAACGACGATAACTTTCACACGGTTCTGACCGGGTTCGACATGTTGATCCTGCGAACGGCCTACTCGCCCGAGTTGCAGAACGGTATGACAATCGAACAGGTCGCGGCGGTTTTGCCCGGTGTCCTAAGCCGCCTGAACCCGCGCGGGGATCGCGTTGCACCGCAACCGGTAACCGAGACACCCCGCGCCTGGATAAACGCAGTACAGCGCGCATTGGGGGCTGGCGCGGGCACCGCCAAGCGGGTCAATGCCGCGAAGGAAGCGGCACAGATCGGGCAACAACAAGGCTGGACAGACCACCGCCGCGCCTACCCGCATTACCTGCTGGGGCGCATGGGGCAGTTCGACGACCCCGAAGCCGCGCAGAGGCAATACGACATCGCGAAGAAGTACCTGCGCTCCACACCCGGAACAGAGGTCCAGCGCGCCCATATCACAGCCCAGACTGCGGCATTTGCCTTGGCGCAGGGTCAAGGGGCGCAGGCGCTGCCCGAACTGAACAGTGCGATTGATGTCATGACGCGCTCTGAAAACGCCGCGCTGCTGGCGACTTTGTTGCTGCTGAAATCCGAAGCTTTGCGCCAGTCTGGGCAAATTGATCAGGCACGCAGCGTTCGGCTGGACAGTATCGGGTGGGCGCGCTACGGCTTCGGCTCGGAATTGGTGGCACGCTCGGTATCGCAAGACATTGCGCAAGCGGCCGCCGCAGGTACGGGTGGATAACGGCATATGGTAGTGGTTTTGGGCATGGCACTTTTAGGGGCTTTGCTGGGCGTTCGAACTGCGCGGAAACGCAATGGCAGCGGTGCAGATATGGCCCAGTATGCTGCCGGATACGGGATCGCTTTTGCGCTAATCGGACTGGTGATCTCGCTGGTTCTGGTGCGATTGGTCTAAAGATATGTTCCTGCCTTTCTTCGAGAACCTCCGAAACGCCGGTATTCCCGTTTCCTTACGCGAATACCTGACTTTTCTGGAGGGAATGAAAAAGGGCCTCGCCACCTACGATGTCGAATCTTTCTACTACCTCGCTCGCGTGTCGATGGTGAAGGACGAACGTAATATCGACAAGTTCGACCGCGCCTTTGCCGCTAGTTTCGAAGGCCTGGACGCAATCAGTTTTGAGCGGGTGCTCGAGGCCGTCGATATTCCCGCCGAATGGCTTGCAAAGATGGCTGAAAAACATCTGAGCGCCGAAGAAAAGGCCGAGATTGAGGCGCTGGGTGGTTTTGACAAGCTGATGGAGACACTGCGCGAGCGCCTGAAGGATCAGCAAGGCCGACATCAAGGCGGCAACAAATGGATCGGGACAGCAGGTACCTCGCCATTCGGGGCCTATGGCTACAATCCCGAAGGCGTGCGCATCGGCCAGAAAGAAAGCCGCCATCAACGCGCGGTTAAAGTCTGGGACAAGCGTGAATTCAAGAACATGGATGACACGGTTGAACTCGGCACCCGCAACATCAAGGTCGCCCTGAAACGCCTGCGCCGCTGGGCGCGTGAGGGCGCTGCGGAAGAGCTGGATCTGGATGGCACTATCCGTGCCACCGCCGAGCATGGCTATCTGGATGTCAAAACTCGTCCTGAACGGCACAACGCCGTTAAAGTGCTTTTGTTTCTCGATGTGGGTGGTTCAATGGACCCGCACATCAAGGTGGTCGAAGAGCTGTTCTCGGCCGCGCGGACCGAGTTCAAGCATCTGGAATACTACTACTTCCACAATTGCCTCTATGAAGGTGTCTGGCGTGACAACCGCCGCCGCTGGGATCAGCAGACGCCAATGCACGAGGTGCTGCGCACCTACGGTCCGGACTACAAATGCATCTTCGTTGGCGACGCTTCGATGAGCCCCTACGAGATCGCGTATCCCGGCGGCGCAAATGAGCACTGGAACCAGGAGGCCGGACAAGTCTGGTTGCAGCGCGCGCGCGAACAGTGGACATCGAACCTATGGATCAACCCGGTGCCCGAGAAGTATTGGGAATACACCCATTCGATCAGCATGATCCGCGAGATTTTTGAGGGTCGCATGGTGCCCATGACGCTGGCGGGGCTAGAACAGGGCATGCGGGAGCTGACACGTTAGGGCCGTTGGAATTCTGATTGACCGAAAACGGGAAACAATCAGGCTGAAACCTAATGATTCACACTCCAAAATGAGCACTCCGGAAACAATCTAAGCTAAGTTCCCCACCTCTCTCAAATCCATGATATACAGAGCAGGGTTTGAGGCTGGGGGGCTGAGATGACCAACTCCAAATTTCGCAATATCTTGACGTCTGTTTTGACGGTTACTTCGCTGGTTCTTGCATCGGGAGCTGTCGCTACCATTATGCTGGGTCCCGATGCGGCTTATGCCAAGAACGACAAGAGCAACGGTAACGGGAAGGGACCAGGCCGCAGTGGCGAAAAAGGAAAATCCGGCAAAGGCAATGACGGCACCAAGGGCGGCAAAGGAAAATCCGGTAAAGGCCATGGGGCCAAAAGCGCAGATAAAGATGCAGGTGGTGCCAAGTTCAATACTCGACGCTCAGGCAAAGCTTTTAGATTCAATAAAAATCAGAATGCAAAATCCCAACGGTCGGCCAAGAACAAGAATAAGGGACAGAACAGCAAAGTCCGGGAAACTACACTGGCGGGCTTTGGACGAGAGTTCAAACGCGATGTTGAGCAGCTGTTTGGAAAACGCACGCGATCGAAATCCAATACAAGTGCCAACCGGGTAAAGAAAAGTTACCGTCAAGCTTCCGTAGCTCCGCTCGAGCATTCCCCGCGCCCTGTTGCCCGTACGGATTATTATTCCAAGCGCCATGTCGACAAAAAACCTGGCGCGCGTCGTTACCGCGACCCGCTTGTCGCGGCGATCACCGATCCCTATGGCTCGGATAAGCTGCGTAACCTGAATGCGTCCAAGGCGGCAGCGCCGGCGTTCCGCAATGCCTCAGCCAACAGTAATGTGGGCAAGATCGCGACCTATCAGGCTGCAGCGGAAACCTACTATGACCTGCGCGATGACCTCTACGAGGCGCGCCGTGAACTGCGTGATCTGAACGAAAGCTATGATGGCCGCAGCAGCGAAGACATCGCTGATGACATCGCCGCGCTTGATCCTGCAGACCCGAATTACGAAGACGATCTCAATGCGCTTGAGGATGAACTGCGCGATGCTGAGGCCTATGAGGAGGCGCGTGACAATCTGCGCGCGGATGTGAGGGACCTGAGATACGAAACCCGCGACGCCTTGCAAGATGCGGAGACTGCCTTTTATGAC